>CAMCIN010000094.1 GCA_945874745.1 Akkermansia muciniphila
GGTGGAGGAGGTTGTGCCGGCGCGTCCATAGTTCAAACGGTACCACGGGGAGCACGACGCGCACGGCCCCGGTGAGGGAATCAGGGCCGCGCGGATTCCTTTTTGAGGAGGGCCTCCCGGGCCATTTCCAGCTGGGCCCGTTCTGCGGCACTAAGGCTGCCGATGCCGTTGCGGCTGATTTTTTCAAGCAGCGGGTCGATCGACGCCAGGGCGCTGGCGTCCTCGTCCACAACCACGGCCAGATGGACAGTCTTGCTCTGCACCTGCGCGGTAGCCGCCGGTACAGGGACGGCTTCGAGCACCCGGAGCCTTGGCCGCAGCTGGGGCAACCGGAACTGGGGCAGTTCCCAGAGGCCTTGTTGCAGCCGGATGTAACCGAAGGCAAATGCAGCCGCGGAAAGGGAATGCACCAACTGGCCCCAAGCGTGGGCTGCCGCATAGGAAAGCAGCTGGACGCTCAGAAAAATCAGGGCAGTCCACTTGGCCGAAACTCCAAAAAGCAGGAGGACATTCGGGGCCATGGTCGCAAAGGCCACAAACAGGGCAAAGTCCCCGGGCAACCCGATCCATTGCGTGGGCAGGAATGGGCCGGCCGCCACGGCGACGGCGGCGGGCAGGAGCACGATCCCAGCGCACAGCTTGAGAAAGGTGCGCCGGCCAAAGTAGGCCTCCAACTCGCGGCCGAACCACCAAAGCATCAGCAGTTCGAGGGCGAAGGAAATCGTGGGCGGATTCCACAGCACGTAAGAGAACAGGCGCCAGACCTGGCCATGTTCGAGGATCGCGCTGGAGGAAAACCGCAGCTGTGCGCTCAAATCATAGTTGAGGGCAATGGCGAAGGTCGTGAAGAGCATCGAGACGATGCTGCCCGCCACCAAGGACAGCGGCGCGTGTACCGGGTGGCCGCCAAACGCAAACCAGGGACCCCGGTCGTCCTCAGGGCGCTCGGAACCCTTGGGCTTCATTCCGTCCCGGTTTCGGTTCTGACCGTTGCCGCCAGGTGGGTGTCCTCCATTCATGCTTTCCTTGGAGAGTAGCACACTTCGAACCAACCGCACCTCGAAGGTTGAAAAATCAGGCTCCTCCCTGTTTTCGGTGGGTACCTTTTCACTCGCTCAGGATGGACCGGCAAGCGATCCGCAGATGACTCAGATTACCACAGATTTTTTTTGAGTTCCACTCATCTGTTAATTCTGTGCCTGGAAATCTGCGGCTCGTGACCCAAATCAGCCAAAGTTTCGCATAGCGCGAGGGGCGCTCTCGCTCCCGGAGGGAGCGGAGATAGGTAGCCGGGCGGCAGCGAGGCTTTGCGAGCGCCCCCGGTCTCTTCCAACGAGAGCGACGGCCCCGGCGGGGCCGGAGAACCAGGGCGCGCCCACAGCGGAGCGGTCTTGCGCCCCTCCCGGGGCGGGCCGCTGTTTTTGGCCAGACCGGTGGCGGCGCTCGCGGGGCTCGCTTGCCGACCGGCTAGCTATCGGCGGGCCCGCAGGGCCCGGCAGGCAGGGGCAGTTTTTCAATGAAAGGGAGCCGAACATTGGACTGCTTTTGGGGGCTAATTGTCTAAACGATAGGCCCGACGAAAGTGGAGCAGGCATCTTGCCTGCTTGGGCGCGGGAGGCAGGCAGGCAGGATGCCTGCCCCACTTTCAACCAGGCAGGGATGCGTGTGCTTCCAAAACTTCCTCCAGAGCAACAGCCATTCAAGGCTCATGCCAGGGCCCGAAGTGTCCTGTCTCGCTTCCCGGAAGCGCGCACCCACCGAAAGTAGCGAGGAGCCAACAATCAGCTCCCACCCCCCGCCCGCTGGAAGGGTGCATTTTTTCAGCAATGGGCGCATGCTTCCCAAAAAGCCGCAGTAAAGCCTCCCTCTCCCGGGTTGCAGCTCCAGCTGCCTCGCTCACTCTTCTCTTCCCTTCCTTCCATGCGCTCACGCTTCCAAAACGTCCTCGCCAATGTCCTTCTGCTCGCAACCCTTTCGCCCTTGGCAGGCGCTGCCCCACAAACGGAGGACACCTTTCTCTTTTACGGAAACTCGCTGGTCGAACGCCTGCTGGAGGCGGGCGAATTGGAGGCATGTCTCCACCTTGCCCGCCCCAACTCCTCCGTCCTGGTCCGCAGCCTCGCGTGGACAGGCGACGAGGTGGGCCACCGCCTCCGCCCCGAGGGCTACGCCGAGCACATGAAAAGCCTCCTCGTACGGTGGCCGGCAAAAACGGTCGTCATCGGCTTCGGCAACAACGAAGCCTTTGCCGGAGAGGCGGGACTGACCCAGTTCAAAAAGGACTGGACCGCGTACCTGCGCGAAATCCATCGCCTCCACCCGGGGGCGCGGCTCGTGCTGCTCTCTCCCGTCGCTGTGCCATCCGGCGGGGCGCCGGGTCTGGAGGGGCCAAACCGCGCGGTGCTCGCCTACTCCAAGGTCATCGAGGAGGTCGCCACGGCGCACGGCGCCTTGTTTGTGGATCTGCGCGGGGTGGGGCCGGTGGCCGCCTGGGGAGGGCCTCTCGGCGCGGAGGCCACCGGGAAACTCGCCCGGGTGGTGGCCCGGGCAATCCTCGGTGGGGAGGTCGTGGACGCACTCGATCCGGCCCGCGTCCGCGAGGTCGCCAAGGCCGCCGCCTTGAAGGCCGGCTACGTAGCGGAGGTGGTGCGCCCCAAAAACGGGGTGGTCTACTACGGCGTGCGCAAGCGGCCGGAGGAATACGAGGCAGAGGTGCCCCGCTACCATGCCCTGATCCAGCAGGCCGACGCGCTCCTGCACGGGCTGGTGCAGGAGCCGAAGAAGCGCTTTTCCGACTGCCCGCTTCCCTTTCTGCCGCCGCTACCCGAGGGCAAGAGTATTCCGGACCGCTACAGCGGCGGGATCTTAAAGAGCCCCGAAGAACAGCAGAAGGACCTCCAGGTCGCCGAGGGTTTCCAGCTCAATTGTTTTGCCTCGGAGGCGGACTTTCCCGAGCTCAAGGCCCCCGTCCAGATGGCCTTCGACGCCCGCGGCCGTCTGTGGGTCGTGACGATGCCCTCCTTCCCCCACACCGTTCCCGGGGCCAGGCCTGAAGATAAGATCCTGGTTCTCGAGGACACAGACCGCGACGGAAAGGCGGACCGGTGCACCGTCTTCGCCGACGGCTTTGACGCCCTCGACGGAGTGGCGTTTCACGAGCGCGGGGTGGTGGTGTCGGCCCAGCCAAAACTGCTGCTGTTGCGGGACACCGACGGCGACGGGAAGGCGGACACGCGCGAGGAACTCTTGCGCGGGATCGACGTGACCGATTCGCACCACGGGGGGATGATTTCCACCGATCCGCTGGGCCACGTGATTTTCAGCGACGGGGTGTTTCACCGTTCGCAGATTGAAACGCCCTTTGGAGTGGTCCGGGGCATCGACTCGACCACCTACCGGCTCAATCCGTCGAGTGGACGGGTCGTGACGGAATGGCAGGGACTCACTCCCAACCCGTGGAAAACGGCTTATGACCGGTACGGAAACCTTTTCCAGCGGTTCGGGGGCGGCCACGTGCTGGACGGTCTCCGGCAGACCTGGACGCCGCTCGGCGTCTACCAACCCTACGGCAACGGGACGGTCGTCAACTATGGAAAGGGCTCGGCCTTGAGCGTGGTCTCGAGTCCGAACTTCCCGGAGCAGTACCAGCAGGGGGTGGTTTCCGCGACGCTGTTGGGCAGTTATTGTGTTTCCATCTCCGCCTCCAACGTGCAAGAGGGGCCGGTGGCGGGCACCGACCGGCTTGATTTGCTCAGTTCGCAAAACTCCGCGTTTCGGCCCGTGGACGCGGCCTTCGGGATGGACGGGGCGCTTTACGTTTCCGACTTTTCGAGCCGGATCATCGGCCACGCCCAGCATCCAATGCGGGACCCGCAGTGGAACCACACCTTGGGGCGCATCTGGCGGGTGGTGGCCAAAGACCGGCCTGTGGCGAAAAACTGGCCCCGGATCGAGGGGGCGCCGTTGCCGGAATTACTGGGGCTGCTGGGCCACTCGCAGGATTTGGTGCGGGAGCACGCGCGGCTCCAACTGCGGGCCCTTGGCGGGGAGGTCGTGCCGGCGGTGGAGGCGTGGGTTGCCGGTCTGGAGCAGGCGGGCGGCGTGGAGGAGCAGGCGCTTCTGGAGGCGACGTGGGTGTTGCTGAGCAAGGGGCAGGCGCGGCCGCGCTGGGTGCAGAGGCTCCTGCACTCGCCCGAGCCCCGGATGCGCGCCGCGGCGGTGCAGACCTTGCGCTTTGAGGGGGCTGTTCCCTCCGAGGTGCGGGCGCTGCTGGCCCAGGCCGCGCAGGATCCGCATCCGCGGGTCCGGATGGCGGTGGTGAACGTGGTTGCCCACCTGCGGGCGGCCGCCCCGGCGGGGGCTGCGGCGGCGCACCAGCACGGGGCAAACGAAGCGCCTTGGGAGGCCGTCCTTGAAGGGCTGGCCGCGCAGGAGCCGGCGGTCGGGCAGATGGTCCAGGACCTGAAGGCGGGCATACTGCCCACCAAGGGGCGTTCGGTGCCTGTGCTTGAGATGAGTCCGGCGACCGAGGTGCGGCACTGGCTTGCCGCGGTGGCCAAAGGAGCGGGGGAGGCGAGCGCTTATCCCCCGGGCGCGGAAAAGCAGAAGGGCAAAGCCGCTCCGCCAAAGGAGTTTGTGTTCCGCACCTTCCTGACTGCGGAAATCGCGCAAACCGTGCTCCTCAACGTCAAGCACGGCTATGTGGACGTCTCGGCCAACGGTGTCCAACTCCTCACTGCCGACAGCCCGTACAGCTCGCAGCAACAGGTCCAGTTTGAGCTGCAAAAGGGCGTGAACCTTCTCGAGTTGGCCTTCCGAAGGCTCAAAAACAAGGAGGCCCGTCCCCCCGTGTTTGTTTGCGACACCCTAGGGCAGGTGGTAGAGGGCGCCGGTTTTGCGCAGGATGAACCCGCCCTTGCCGCCTCTGCCGCGGCCTGGGAGGCGGCGCACGCTGCGGATTCGGGTGCACTGCGGGTGCAGGCCGTCCCGAATCTGCTCCAGTTTTCGCCCAAGGAAATCCGGGTGCAGGCTGGGCAGCCCGTGCGCCTGCTTTTTGAAAACCCCGACCTCATGCAGCACAATCTGGTGCTGGTGGCAGCGGGCGCGGAGGAGGAGGTGGGCCTCCTGGCGGACCAAATGGCGGCGCGGCCGGAGGGGCTGGCGAAGCAGTTTGTCCCAGCCTCCGCCAAGGTGCTCCAAGCGACGCCCCTGGTGAATCCAAACGGCCGGGCGGAACTGGTTTTTACCGCGCCACAAAAACCTGGAAGCTACCCGTACCTGTGCACGTTTCCGGGCCACTGGCGGGTGATGCGCGGAGTGCTGGTGGTGGAGTAGCAACCGGGGAGCCGCTTCCCGCCCCAGGATCGGCGCACCCGGCCGCAGCCCGGGAAGGGGTGGCGGCCTATTCCTGCCGGAGCCGGAGATTCCGGTACTCCATCTGACCGCGATCTGCCTCCAGCCCGATCGGCCCGGTCTCCGGCAGGTTGAGCGCGGCCTCCAGCACCTCGCCGTTGCACGTGCAGTGGGCCACATTGTTACGCACCACGATGACCACTTCGTTCCAGTCCTGCGGCTTGTACTGCTTGAGCTCCTTGTAGGGCCCCGCCACCAAATAGTCGCGGCACTGGAGCTGCGGCTTGCGGACAAATATTCCGCTGTCGGCGTTTACTGCGGCGCGAAACTCCAGCTTCAGCGTGAAGTTGGTGGGAAACTGTTTCGCGGTCCACAGCTGCCGCAGCCGGGGGCCCGTCCCAAGGGGCTGGACCACCAGCACACCGTCCTTGGCCACGTAGCGCTCGTCGCTTGCGCTGGTCTTCCCGTCGAATTTCTCCGCCTCGGTGTACTGCCAGCCGGTCAGGTCCTTGCCGTTGAACAAAGACACATAACCGGGTTCAAGGTCTGCGCCGGAAACGGGCAGGGCGAGGAGACAGGGCAGGGCGGCTCCAAAAAGGAGCCCTTTGAGAAAGGAACGGGGGGTGAACATCCTTACCCTTTGCTCGAAACTTTCCATGCCGTCCAGCATCCGTATTTCAGCCGAGCGGGAAGCAGCCCGGTGCAAACCGCAAGGATTCTCGGGTTCCCACGCCGCTCGCCACCGCAGGCCGGCGTCATTTCCCAAGCGCGGCCCCCACCCAGCCGGGCGTAGTCGCCGTCTTTATCGTTGGGGATGGATTCCATGCACTCGCGCGCCTGCAAACCCTCCCCGAGGGTACCCTTGCGCACGCCCTGTTCCAGGTCCGCCTCCTCGCTTTCGAAATCAACCGCCGTCTGGCACGTGATCGCTTCGTGTCCTGTAACCATCTTATTAATATAATACTACGCAGATTTTTTAGCTTTAGCAGGGGAGTAAAAACCCTAAAAACATCTGCGGACATCTGAGTCATCTGCGGATAACCGTCCGGTCCATCCTGAGCGAGTGAAAAGGTACCCACCGAAAACAGCGAAGAACCGCGCCCGGGGTTGCATTCCCGACACGGAGTCGAATCATGTCAGGGGGATGCATGCGTTTCGCTCGAGCTGTGCGGCGGCCGTGATCGGACTTCTTTTTTGCAGGAGTGCGGGCGCTCAGGCGTGGCTGGATCCGGAGGCGCAAAAAATTGCGCAGGAGCTGGTTGAGGTGGCTACGGAGCTGGAGCAGTGTCCTGCGGTGGCGGGGGTCCAGTTGGTTTCGCACGTGGGCTTTCACAGCGGGTTCGCGCCGGCTGCTGACGCTGCGCGCTGGGTGCAGGTGGATTTGGGCCGGGAGCAGCCGCTTGATTCGGTCGTGGTCATTCCTGCGTGCCTCAACGGCACGGGGGCCTACGGCTTTCCCACCAGGTTTCGGCTCGAGACCTCGACGGACGCCCTTTTGGGCGAGCCGGAACTGCTGGTTGAAGCCTCGGTGGAAGACCCCTCGAGCATCCTACCGGTTTTGGTGCCGGCCGGGGGCAGACGGGCGCGTTACGTGCGCTTCACCGCAGTCGGTCTCGTCCCACAGCCCCGGCTCAACTCGCGCTTTATCTTCTGCCTGGGCGAACTCCTTGTCTTTAGTGCCGGCAGGAACGTGGCGCTTCAGGGCGCGGTGCTAGCCCCAAACTCGGTCGAGACCCTGCCTACCTGGTCGCCCAAACACCTCGTGGACGGTTCCCACGCCCTGGGCATTCCAGCGCTGCCTTTTGCCTCCGCAAGCAACGGGTGGCACAGCCGCATTTTTACGCAGCCGGACGCTGAGTCGTGGGTGCAGGTGGACCTCGGCGCCACTCACCTTCTCGACGAAATCCGTCTGACCCCCGCGCATCCGCGCGACTATCCGGACAGGACGGGCTTTGGTTTCCCGCTTCGGTTCAAGCTCGAGGCGTCTCTGTCCGAGGACTTCACGCGCCCCGATCTGCTCTTCGACGCCCGGCAGGCGGACTTCGCGAGTCCCGGGGACACGCAGGTGGCCTTCGCTCTCGGCCGGCGCCCCGTGCGCTTTCTCCGGCTGACGGCGTCCAGACTTTGGGAGCGCAGCGGGGACTTTGTGTTCGCCCTTGGCGAGCTGGAGGCCTTTGACGGCCCGCACAACGTGGCCCGGGACGCGGTGGTGACCGCTTCCGATTCCACGAGCAGTGCCAGTTGGGCACCCCGGTTTTTGGTGGACGGGATCGGGGGAGCGGGGTCCCTGCAGGAGGAGGAAGCCTGGCTGGCGGGACTGGCGCGGAGGCGTTTGCTTTCCGTCAAAAGCGAGACGCTACGGGGCCTGCAGGCCGATGGGCTGAGGCGGGCGCAGGATAGAACCAAAGCTCTGGGAGGCGGTCTCGCAGCCGTGGCGCTTGGTGGCGTCGGGTTTTTGGTCTGGCGCGGGCGTGCCCTCCGGGCGCGGGAATTGGAGGTGTTGCGGCAACAGATCTCGCGGGACCTGCACGACGAAGTCGGAAGCAACCTGTGCAGCATCAGGCTCATGGCGGAGCTCAGTAGCGGCGGGGCGCAGGGCCGCCAACCGGAGGAGGTGCTGGCCGAGATCCGCCACCTAGCCGAGGCCGGGACCGAATCGTTGCGAGACATGGTCTGGCTGTTAAAGGAAGGGGGGCAGCCCAAGATCGGGGTGCTTCTCGAAAAGATGCGTGCCGTCGCCTCGGGCCTGCTCCTCAACATGAGCTGGAGCTTTGGCGCCGGGGACGCCCCGGCCGAGGCGGTCGCGCCCCTTTCGTTCCACCGCGACGTCCTTTTTATTCTCAGGGAGGCGCTGCACAACGTGGTGAAGCATTCCGCCGCGCACTCGGTGGCCATCGAGTTCGGTTGGTCCGGCGGGCAGGCGGTGTTGTCGGTGGCCGACAGCGGCCGCGGGTTTGACCCGGAAAAAACCGCCCCGGGGGATGGCATCGAAAACATGCGCCACCGGGCAGGGCAACTGCACGGGACGCTTTTATTGGAGAGCCGGCTCAACGGGGGAACCCTGCTGGTTTTGAAGGTACCCACGCCATGAGCACTGTTTGGATCGTCGACGACCACAGAGCTTTCCGCAAAACGCTCGCGCAGCTGCTCGAGGGGGGCGGGAACCCTTTGGCGACACGCGCGTTCGCCTCGTGCGAGGAGGCGCTGGCTGCCCTGGTACCTGGGACGGAACCGGCGCTCGTCCTGCTGGACATCGGGTTGCGGGGAATGAGCGGGCTTGCAGGAATTCCCCTGTTCAAGGCACGGAGTGCGGCCACAGCGATCGTGGTGCTCACCGTTTTTGAGGACGATGAGAAGCTCTTCAGTGCGATTTGTTCCGGCGCAAACGGGTACCTTTTAAAGACCCAGTCGGCGGAGGAGCTTTTGCAGTGCGTACAGTCCGCCCTCGCGGGCGGAGCGCCCATGAGCCCGAAGATTGCCCGGCGGGTGCTCGAGATGTTTGCCAACCTCGCGCCCAAAAAGCAGGCCGACTACGGTCTGAGCGCGCGTGAGGCGGAGGTCCTCCAGTGCGTTGTGGACGGCCTCCTCAAAAAGCAAATCGCCGAACGCCTCCAATTGAGCGCCCACACCATAGACTCGTACCTGCGGCGGATTTACGAAAAGCTGCACGTAAACTCCAGAAGTAGCGCTGTATCCAAAGCTATCCGGGAAAACATTTTGCGCCTACCCTAGCAGGCCGGCAGCCACAGTCCCCAACCTGCCGGAAACCGCCTAAAATCAAACGCCGCTTCCTCCGTAATTCAAGAAAAGCATTATCCGCAGATATCGCAGATGTCTCAGATGTCTCTGAGGTTCATGGATATCGGAAAACTTTTTAAAAATCTGAATATCTGTGGATCACACTCCGTTCTCTGGTCCCGTCACGCGTTTGCGTGGCGTGCGGAGAAGGTGCGGTTCTGCTAATGTCATCAGCATGGTCCCCCTGGTCGTTCTCCTTTTGTCCGTCCTTCCGGTTTTTTCGCTCCGGGCGAGCACGGTGGATTTTGCCCGGGAGGTGCGGCCCCTTTTTGAAAAACACTGCTTCAAATGCCACGGGCCGGAGAAGCAGAAGAGCGGCTACAGGCTGGACGTCCGCGAGATCGCCCTCACGGGCGGGGAGGCCCACGCGCCCAACATCGTGCCGGGGCAGCCGGAGAAAAGTCCGCTGTTGCGCTTTGTTTCCGGCGAGGACGCGGAAATGCGCATGCCCCCCAAGGGCGATTTGCTCACCGCACAGGAGCGCCGGGTCCTGGAGGCCTGGGTTGCCGCCGGAGCGGTCTGGCCGGCGGGTGATTCAGTCCAAGTGGCTGCTCCCACGGATTGGTGGTCGCTTAAGCCCTTGCGCAAGCCTGAGCCTCCCTCGCGCGAGGCCAAACCGGTTGACGCTTTTGTGCAGGCGCGGCTCGCGCGGGAGGGCTGGACGCCTTCTCCAGCCGCACCCAGGGAGACCCTTCTGCGGCGCATCACCTTTGACCTCACCGGACTGCCTCCCTCGCCTGAGGAGCTGGACGCCTTTCTCGCGGACGAGGCTCCGGACGCCTACGAGCGCGTGGTGGACCGTCTGCTGGCAAGTCCGCGGTACGGGGAGCGCTGGGCGCGGCACTGGCTGGATGTGGTGCATTACGGGGACACGCACGGTTACGACAAGGACAAGCCCCGCCCCAATGCCTGGCCCTACCGGGACTATGTCATCCGGGCACTGAATGAGGACAAGCCCTACGCGCAGTTTGTGCGCGAGCAGCTCGCGGGGGACGTCCTCTTTCCCGGTGCGACCGACGGCATCGAAGGGCTCGGATTTCTGGCGGCCGGACCGTGGGACCTCATCGGCCACGCGGAGGTGCCGGAAACCAAGACCGACGGCAAAATCGCGCGGCACCTAGACCGGGACGACATGGTAGCCAACACGCTGGGAACTTTTTGCGCGACGACCGTCCACTGCGCCCAGTGCCACAACCACAAGTTTGATCCGATCACCCAGGAGGACTATTACTCCCTGCAGGCGGTTTTTTCGGCGATCGACCGCACCGACAAGAAGTACTTCAGCGACGCCGCGCTCACCGCAAGCTACGCAAAGATGGAGGGCGCACTCCAGCGGGCGGAGGCCGATGCTTCCGCCCTTGAGAAACAGGCGGAGAAGGAGGCGGGGGAGGCGCTGGTGAAGCTCGACGCTGCGCTGGCTTCAGCGCGGAAGGCGCGGCCTGCGGCCCGTGCGGAGGCCGGCTTTCACAGCAGCGTGAGCGCGGAACAGGGCGTGCTCAAGTGGGTGCAGGTGGACCTCGGCAGGGAGGTGGCCATCGACAAGATCGCTTTCGCTGCGTGTTACGACGACTTTAACAAAATTGGGGCGGGCTTTGGCTTTCCTCCGAGGTACAAGATCGAGGCCTCGAATGAACCCGGTTTCAAGGAGGGCGTTCAAGCCGTGGTGGACCGCAGTCGGGAAGAGCAGGGGAACCCGGGCACTGCGCTGCAGTCGGTTTCCGCCAAGGGGATCAAGGGACGCTACGTGCGCTTCAGTGCGACGAGGCTTGCCCCCCGGAAGGAGGATTTTATTTTTGCGCTATCGGAGCTGCTCGTGTTCGACGGAGCCGGCGAAAACGTTGCGCTGGGGGCGGTTGTCTCCTCGCTCGACTCCATTGAGTCGGGACCGCGCTGGGCCCGGAAAAACCTCACCGACGGGCAGTATCCGGGAAAAGAGTCCGCTGGCACCGACGTGGCCGCCCTCGAGAAGGAACGGGCCGCATTGCTGCGCACCGCTTCCAAGCCCGAGACGCTTTCCAAACTGGCGGCGGCAAAGGCGGACAAAGCGCGGCTCGAGGCTGAAAGGAAGGCCTTCCCCCCGCCAAAGGTCGCCTACGTCGGAGCCGTGCATACCGGGACCGGCTCCTTCCGTGGCACGGGCGCCGACGGGGGGAAGCCCCGGCCGGTGCACCTACTGGCGCGCGGTCAGGTGACCCAGCCGGGGCGCGAGATGGTCCCGGGTGCCCTGGGCGTCCTCTCCTTCCGGCCCGCGCGCTTTCCTGTCTCCGCCGACGCCCCGGAGGGGGCACGCCGTGCAGCCCTGGCCGACTGGGTGGCGGACCCCGCTAATCCACTGACCTGGAGGACGATTGTCAACCGCGTCTGGCAGTATCATTTCGGTGCGGGACTGGTGGAGACGCCCGGGGATTTTGGCCGCAACGGCGCCCTTCCGACCCATCCCGAACTCCTCGACTGGCTGGCGGCGGAGTTCCGCGACGGCGGCGGTTCGCTCAAGAATTTGCACCGGCTGCTCGTGTTGAGTGATACCTACAAACAGGCCTCCGCTTCGCGTCCGGAAATGGAAAGCCGCGACTCGGGCAACCGGCTGTTGTGGCGCCAAAACCGCAGGAAGCTGGAGGCCGAAGCCATCCGGGATGCAGTGCTGGCCGCCTCCGGTAAGCTGGATCTGACCATGGGCGGCGAGGGTTGGCAGGATTTTGTCGTCGAACAGCCCGCCCACTCTCCGCACTACCGCTACGACCTGCACGACCCTCTCGATGCAAAAACGTACCGCCGCTCGGTGTACCGTTTTGTGGTGCGCTCGCAGACCCAGCCGTGGATGACCTCGCTGGATTGCGCGGACCCGTCGATGCGGGTGGACCGCCGCAACGAAAGCCTCTCCCCCCTGCAGGCCCTTGCACTGCTCAACAACGGCTTTCTTTTGACGCAGGCCGCCGCGCTGGCGGAACGCGTCCGGGCGGAGGCACCGGCGCCGGCGGACCAGATGGTGGGCGCCTTCCGGCGGGTGCTCAGCCGTGAGCCCAACCCGGCGGAGGCTGGGGAGCTGAGCCGGTACGCGGGCCGGAACGGGCTCGAGCAGGCCTGTCGGATCCTTCTAAACCTCAACGAGTTTTCATTTGTTGATTGAGCGTGGACACGCAGTGATTTTTCCCCGTTATGAACGCTTCTCCCTTTCATTCCCAGTCGTCGGCCGTTCCCCTGAGCCGCCGGGACTTTCTTTGGCAGTCCGGTGGTGGCCTGGGGGGCGTGGCGCTCGCCTCCATGTTCTGCGGGGAGGAAAGTGCCCGTGCAGCGGCGCCTCTGGGAGCCACGAAAATGGGACCCGCGTTTGGCAAGGCGAAGCGGGTGGTTCAGTTTTTCATGGCGGGCGCGGCGAGTCATCTGGACCTGTTTGATTTCAAGTCGGAGCTCATCAAGCACCACGGGAAGCCGAGTGACTTTGGGGAGCCGGTGGAGGCTTTTCAAAACGGGCTGGGGCCGTGGCTGCGGCCGGTCTGGGATTTCAAGCCTTACGGACAGTCGGGCAAGATGCTGGGCGAGCCGGTGGCCGCCCTAGGCGGGGTGGTCGATGAGATGGCGTTCATTCACAACATGGTCAGCAAGTCCGGGGTCCACTCCGCGGCCACCTTGTTGCAGGCCACCGGGTTTCAGCTTCCCGGGTTTCCGGGCGCCGGCTGCTGGGTGAGCTACGGGCTGGGCTCGATGAACGACAACCTGCCGGCGTTTGTGGTGTTGCCCGACCACCGGGGGTTTGGTTCCAACGGGGTCAAAAACTGGGACAGTGCGTTTCTGCCCTCGCAGCACAGCGGGACCGTGATCTATCCGGGAACGGAGGCGCCGATCGCCGACTTGTTTCCGCACAAGGCGGGCGCATTTATCAGTCCTGACGGGGAGGCGGAGGGGCGAAACCTGCTGGCCTCGCTCAATAGGGGGCACGCCGCGGTTCGGCCCGGGGACCAGCGTCTGGAGGCGCGCATCCGCAGCTATGAGCTGGCGGGCCGGATGCAGCTTGCCGCCCCGGAGGCACTCAACCTCAAGGACGAACCGGCGCACGTGCTGCGGCTTTACGGACTCGAGGGCGGCCCCGAAAGTTGGCCGAAGGAAATCAATGCGAAGGAGGAGAGTTTTTACTTTGCACAGAAGTGTCTGGCCGCGCGGCGCCTGCTGGAACGGGGGGTGCGCTTCATCCAGGTTTGGAGCGGGAACGACAACGGTTTTCCACGGCGCAACTGGGACTCCCACGAAGACATCGACAGGGACCATGGGCCGCTGGCGACCGGCATGGCCCGGGGGTGCGCGGCCTTTATCGCGGACCTGAAGCAGCGCGGATTGTTGGAGGACACCGTGATTCTCTGGACGACCGAGTTTGGCCGGATGCCTTCGTCGCAGGGGGGGAAGGGACGGGACCACAACCCGTTTGTGTTCACCAACTGGCTTTGCGGCGGGGGGATTCGCGGCGGGGTGACCCATGGGGAGAGCGACCAGTGGGGGTACAAACCTCTGGACCGCAAAAATCCGACACAAGTCTACGACGTGCACGCGACCCTGCTGCACTTGCTGGGCATTGACCATACCCAGCTGACGACGCGTCACAACGGGATCGACCGCCGCCTGACTGACGTGCACGGACATGTCATCGGCGAGCTGCTCGCGTAATTTTGGCGGTGGCGTTTTGCAGAGCGTTCTGTGGGAGTCGCAGTGCGAGGTGTTGGCTTGCGGGGGTGGGGGTGCCGCAGGCGGCACGGGGTCGGGGGGACGAGGGGTTTCCTGCTCTGAAAAAACGGTTGTTTTAGCAACGGTTTTTTCGCATTCTACTATGTAATTCGATACCGGTCGCCGCTGCGTGTCCTTGCCGCTTGCCGGGGCGTCATTCCGTTCCCCCCCCATGGAAACCTTCCCAACTCTATCTCCCATGACTGCCCAACGTGTGATCCGCCCCGCGGCACCAGGCTCCGGCCGATTTCAGTCCCCTGCGCTTTTTGTTTTCCGGGCAGTGGCCCTCGGGGTTCTAGCCCTAGTGAGCGGCGGCGCGGCGTTGTTTGGAGCCGTCCTTCCGGACGCGCGGAGTGTTTCGATTCCCGTGGAAGTCAGTGGCTCCAGTGTTTCGGTGAGAATCCCCGCGGGTGCGGCGTCGTGTTTGCTGGAAGTGAAGCTGCCGAACACCCAGCGGTGGTATCGCTGGAAAACGCTGCTGCCTGCTGGCAAACCCGCCTTGAGCGTCGTGCCTATTTCCAAGTCCCACACGAACGCCGAGTGGCGCGCCACGGCG
>CAMCIN010000095.1 GCA_945874745.1 Akkermansia muciniphila
CAGCAGCACCGGCACCAGCAGCACCGGCACCAGCAGCACCGGCACCAGCAGCACCGGCTCCAGGCAACTAGAAGCCTACAATTTAAGCACTTAACAGAGCATCATTTCAAGCCATGACCGAAGCCGTGTTTAACGAGAAGACCCGGGGCTCGCTCGAGTCCGCCGGGGGCCAGCTGACTGCTGAGCAACGCTCCGCTGTGGATTTGGCAGTCCGCCCCGTGGTGGTTTGGTTGTTTCTGACCTCCGTATGCTGGCTCCTGCTGGCAACCGGTCTGGGCGCACTCTCGGCTCTGAAATTGCATTTCCCCGCCTTCCTCGACTACACCTGCATGAGCTACGGCCGTTTGGCCCCCGCGGCTCATGGGGCCTTCGTTTTTGGCTGGTGCTCGACCGCTGCGCTTGGCGTGGCTTCTTGGTTGTTGCCGCGGTTGAGTGGAGGCGTCGCGCCAGGCATAACCCTAGCGTCCTTGGGGGTGGTGTTGTGGAACGCTGGGGTGCTTCTTGGCGTGTTTGCAAACATTGCAGGAAACATACGGCCTATTGACGGCCTCGAGTTTCCTTTCGCCTCCTTCGTGCTGATGGTCGGCGGGCTCAGCCTAGTGGCCGCGTGGATCCTGCTCGGACTCAACTCCTCAGGCACAGCCGGCTTAGGAGCGATGTTCGTGACTGGCGCTCTCCTTTGCCTGGGCTGGAGTCTTTTCACGGGCAACGTTTTGATCGCGACCAAGAGCGTTGTTGGCGTCGTGGAGCAGATCGTCGGGGCGTGGACGGCAAGCGGAGTGCTTTGGCTCTGGCTCGTACCCGTTTCGCTGGGCGTCTGCTACTACATCGTGCCGAAAGTAACAGGGCGCCCCATATTCGCAGCCCCCACTGGGAGGGCCTTGTTCTGGCTGTACTTCTTGTGCGCAGGCCTGCTCGGAGCCAACCGGCTTGCCGGTGGACCGGTCCCCTTGTGGCTGGTGTCCGTGTCTGCCTCGGCCTCCATCCTTCTTCTGGTCCCGGTGCTAGGCGCTGTTTACAATCTGTTTGCCACGGCGAAGGGCTCTGAACAGCTCGTGACTTCACCCTCGCTCAAGTTTGTATTGTTTGGTGCCCTGCTTCTTGGTGTCGCCTCGCTCGGATCCGCATTTGGCGCGCTCCGCACCATCAATTATTCGGTCCGCTTCACGATGTTCGAGTCCGGGGTACAGACGTTTCTGTTGTTCGGCGCGGTGTCCATGATCCTGTTTGGAGCGATATACTTCATCATGCCGCGGCTCTCGGGCTGTGAGTGGCTTTCCTCGACCCTGATTTCCATCCACTTCTTGGGCGCCGCCTACGGGGCCTGCATGGGCGGTGCCATGCTGGTCTTGAGCGGGCTCGCTTCCGGTTCGCTCCTCAGCGAGCCGGATTCTACCTTTTCACAGGTTCTGGAGACTGGTTCGGCCTACTACTGGGGCAACACCATTGCCTACGGGATCCTGTGGGTCGCCTACTCAGCTTTCGCGTTGCATTTCCTGTTGGTTGCGCTGCGGATCGGGCAACCAGCCGGCGAGCCCACCCTGTTCCGAGTCAAGCGCGGGCACTAACGCAAGGAGTCAAACACCATGAGTCGCTCTTCTACTCTTTTCGCCGGGCTGGCAGCCTGCTTCGCCCTCTCTCTGGGGCTGTGCGTCCTGCTCCCACAGGCTCAGTTAGGCTCGCTTTCTCCGGATTTTAAGGAGGAAGACGGGCGGATCACTGAGGTTTATCCCACGCTCACCGGCGGGATAGCCGCCGCAGGACGGGAAGTCTACATTTCCCAAGGCTGCCAAGCCTGCCACTCCCAGGTGGTGCGCGGCGCGGAGACCACCGACATGGAACGTGGCTGGGGGGTTCGCAGAACTGTGGCACGGGATTATTTGTTTGAAAACCCGCCGGTCTTGGGTGTGCGCAGGATTGGTCCAGATCTCGCCAATGTCGGGGCACAGGGCTGGAGAAACGAGCCTGCAGACGACACCGCCCGGCCTGCCAAACGCGATTCCACCTGGCATTTTCTCCACCTGTACCACCCGACCGCCATCATCAAGGTTTCCAACATGCCCGCCTACAAAGGGCTGTTCCAGTTGCGCAAAATCACTGGAGCACCTTCCTTGGACGCGCTTGCGCTTCCGGCCGAAATGGCACCGCCCGAAGGCTTCGAGGTCGTTCCGAAAGCTGAGGCAAAGAGCCTTGTGGCTTACCTGCTCTCATTGAACCGCTCGCACCCCCTCAAGGAAGCCGGTGCTGTGGCTGTGGCCGCAAAAAAGAATTGAACTCAGGCGGCCCGATTTAGCCCATTTTAACCGATGTCAAACCACTCTGATCCTCAACACAACAGTGACCCGCAGGATGTCCTGAAGGTCACTGCGGCTGCAAAACGGGAGCATCCAGATCCGGCCGAGGCGCAACACCCGCTTCCAAGCGGTTTATTGCTCCTTTTCGGGGTGATCGTGTGTTTTGCTGGCGTGTACCTCGGCGTCTATCACGGGGGGTTCCGTGGGAACATTTACAACGAAAGCGAGTCCACTCCGGATTTGTTGTCCTCCAAGAAGCTGGCGGCACCGGGCGTGTCGCAGGTGGCGGCAGAGCTGACCCTTGTAGAGCAGGGCAAGGCTGTGTACGCAAACTGCCAGCCGTGTCATCAAGCGAGCGGACTGGGTATTGCTGGCCAGTTTCCCTCGCTGGTTGCCGCCGACTGGGTGACCGGGTCTGAGAAGCGGCTCGTGGCCATTCTTTTGAAGGGCTTGGTTGGTCCGATGAAGGTAGGGGATACCGTCTACAACGGCGCCATGCCTGCCTGGGAAAAGGCGTTGTCCGAGAAGAAGATAGCGGCGGTGGTATCCTATGTGCGGGCCTCCTGGGGCAATGCCGCCCCGGAAATCAGCGAGGCAAAGGTTGCAGCGGCTAAGAAAGAGTTCGCGTCCCGGGTTGATCCTTGGACAGAAGCTGATCTTTTGGCGATCCCAGCCAATGCCGTGCTCGAAGGTGCCGCCGCCCCTGCGGCTCCCGCTGCTGGCGCGACTGCTGCGAAGTCGGCAGGCGGTTCCGGTGCGGTGGATTTGGATGCTGGAAAGGCGCAGTACCTGGTCATCTGTGTGGTCTGCCACCAGCCCACGGGACTTGGCCTGCCGCCGGTGTTTCCCCCGCTCGTGAAGTCGGAGTATGTGACAGGCAATCCGGAACGGCTCATCGCCATCATTTTGAACGGTGTGATGGGTCCGATCGAAGTGGACGGGAAGCCCTACAACAACCTGATGCCCGCACAGGGGGCCGTGTTGACCGATACCAAGATTTCGCAGGTGGCCTCGTTTGTGCGGTCGAGTTTCGGGGAAGGGGCGAGTCCCATCCAGCCGGAACAGGTAGCCGAAGCCCGGAAGAAGTACGGTTCCCGGCCTGCGGGCTGGACCGAGGCTGAGCTCAAAGCGTTCCCCCAATAAAACCAAACAATTGAGGAAATGAAAAAGTATCTATTCATAGCGGCATTGTTAGTAGGTGGTGCGGTTCAAGCGCAGGATCAGGTGGAGCTTGGGAAAAGTGTTTATATGACGCTCTGCGTCGCCTGCCACCAACCTACGGGAGCAGGGCTTCCTCCGGTTTTCCCGCCCCTCACTCAGACCGAGTATGTGAGCGAGTCGCCCGAGCGCTTCGCTGCGATGATCCTCAAGGGGGTCATGGGGCCAATGACAGTCAAAGGGATGATTTACCTAAGCGTGATGCCGCCCCAAGAGGCGCTGCTCAACGATGAGAAGATCGCCGCGGCGCTTACCTACGTGCGTGGCAGTTTCGGTAACACCTACCCCGCGGTCGCCACGGAGGTTGTTACGGCGACGCGCGCGAAGTTTTTGGACCGCAAGGTCTCTTGGACAGAGGCAGAGCTGAAAGCATGGCCTGCCACAGGGACGGCAGCTGCTAAGTAATAGAATGAGTGTAATCCAGCCCTAAACTGGATAGAAATGAAGGGAGCTCCCTTTGGGCTTCCTTCTTCTAACCGCTGACGAACGAAAGCAACCTTCGGAGAAATACTATGGCCACAATTGCACCCGTAGAGCACGGACATCACGTCGGAACCGACCCGCACGGAGAACACCACCATCCCGAGTTGGGTTTCTGGCAAAAGTATGTTTTTTCCACAGACCACAAGGTGATCGGAGTCCAGTATGGCGTCAGTGGTCTGTTGTTCTTGTTTTTTGGCTTCCTTTTGATGCTGGTGATGCGCTGGCAGCTGGCGAACCCCGGGTTGCCGGTACCCGTCGTGGGGGAGGCCCTCAAGGGCGTTTTTGGGCCCACGGTGATGACGGATGCGGGCGCACTGACGGCGTCGGGTTACAATGTGTTCGGAGCGATGCACGGGACGATCATGGTGTTCTTTGGGATCGTGCCCCTGGCGGTGGCGGGGTTTGGCAATTACGTGGTGCCTCTTCAAATCGGCGCGCCCGATATGGCCTTCCCCAAGTTGAACATGGCCAGCTACTGGTGCTTCTTCACCAGTGGAGTGCTCATGATGGGCAGTTTTTTCGTCCCCGGCAGCGCGGCGAAGTCGGGCTGGACGGCCTATCCCCCCCTAGCCGGGATCGCGGACTTGGAAGGAGGGAACATTTGGCTCAACGGCCAGACCGTTTGGCTGGTGGCGATGGTCTTCAACATCACCGGTTCCTTGCTCGGTTCGATCAACTTCATTACGACCATCATTCAGCTGCGGGCGCCGGGCCTGACCTGGATGCGTCTGCCCTTCTTTGTGTGGGCCCAGTTTGTGACAGCGTTCCTGCTCGTTCTGGCTTTCCCTCCGCTCGAGGCAGCAGGCTTCATGCAACTCACTGACCGCGTCTTTGGAACCAGCTTTTTCATGCCGACCGGTCTGATGATCGGGCAGAAGGTCGCTCAGAGTTGGTCTGGCGGGGGAAGCCCGATTCTTTGGCAGCATCTCTTCTGGTTCTTGGCGCACCCGGAGGTATACGTGCTCATTCTTCCTGCGATCGGGATCGTCACCGAAATCGTCGCCAATAACGCGCGGAAGCCGATCCACGGCTACAAGCCGATGGTGTACTCGCTTTTCGGACTAGGCTTCCTTTCCTTCATCGTGTGGGCCCACCACATGTACATGACCGGCATGGGTGCGAAAGTGGCCGCCTTCTTCCAGATCACCACGATCATGATCTCGGTGCCTTCTGTGATCCTGCTCACTTCCCTGATCCTCTCTCTCTGGGGCGGCTCCATCCGGTTCAACACGCCGATGCTTTTTGCCACCGCGTTCTTGCCGATGTTCGGCATTGGCGGGCTGACGGGGATTCCCCTTGCATTCAATGCGGTGGATTTGTTCCTGCACGACACGTACTACGTGATTGGTCACTTCCATTATGTGGTCGCGCCGGGGACCATCTTTGGTTTGTTCGCCGGCGTCTACTTCTGGTACCCCAAGGCGACCGGACGGAAGATGAACGAGTTTCTCGGGAAGGTGCACTTCTGGACCTCGCTGGTGTTCATCAATGGGATTTTCTTCCCCATGTTCATCCAGGGCATGGCCGGGGTTCATCGCCGTTGGTACGATGGTGGCGCCACCTATGAGCAGCTGACTGCTCCAGTGCTGCACTGGAACCAGTTCATGACCGTGTCGGCAGCACTTCTCGCTGTGGCGCAACTGCCCTTCATCTTCAACTTCTTCACCAGCTGGAAGCTTGGACAGAAGGTGGGCCGCAACCCCTGGGATGCCACAACGCTCGATTGGGACACGCCCACGCCTCCCCCGCACGGCAACTTTGACAAGCCCTTGGAAGTCTTCAGAGGCCCTTACGAGTACAGCGTGCCAGGCCATCCGGTTGACTTCCATCCGCAGACGCAACGCAACTAGCGAGGCCTCTGGCTCCGCAAGCGCGGAGCCGCCCCTCTTCCTTAGCCCACTTTCCGAGCACCCATGTTAAATTCGATCCTTAAATACTTCCCGTTCTTCACGGACGCAGAGGTTCCTCACACAGTCGCGGCGCGACCCGACACCGGGCTTTACAGCGCCAAGTTAGGGATTTGGCTTTTTCTGGCCTCGGAAGTGATGCTTTTCGGAGGCCTGTTCTCGGCCTACATCTTCCTGCGCATTGGCGCGGAGCCAGGTTACTGGCCCTCCGGTCTGCTCAACGTTCCTGTGGGGACCGCGAACACCGCGATCCTGATCATCTCCTCGGTCACTGTGGTGATGGCGTGGGCTTCGCTGAAGATGCGACAGTTGGCGAAGTACAAGTTCTACATGTTGATCACGATCCTTTGCGGCGCGATCTTTCTGACCGTAAAGCTCAGTTACGAATGGCCTGCGAAGTTCAACCACTTCGGGGTCTTTATCAAGAAGGAGGCATCCACCAAGTACGAGGATTTTTTGGGTAACAAGCACCTCGAAGAGGGCGGCCAGCCGCCGCGCTGGGAGATTTCCGGGCACCTGCTGGACGCGCCCAAGGGCTCGGCGTATGCCGAGCAGGCAGTCAAGAACGCCGAGCATTTCGCCCACGAAACGCACCGCCACGATTTCGTGACACCGGCTGAGGACGATTATGTGATCCAGCTGGATCCGGTGAACGCCAATCCCTCCGACAAGGACAACGACCGTCCTCACTTCCTGCAGCGGCCTTTGTCTGACAAAATAGCGGTGATCAAGGCCTCGGACGTGGAGTCGGCCAGCGTCTTTGCCCCGCGGCACAGCACTTACTTCGCTACGTACTTTCTGATCACCGGACTGCACGGGCTGCACGTGTTGGGCGGGATTTTGGTGTTCCTGTATTTGTGGTTACCCTTCAAGGGCGGCACCAAGCTGTACCACTCCAATCCTGAGCATCTCGCCAACCGGGTGGAGATCGCCGGGCTTTTCTGGCACTTTGTTGATTTGGTTTGGATCTTTGTGTTCCCGATTTTTTACCTCCTCTAAGCATGAGCAAACCAAGTCACGACACACATCCCCACGCCCACGGTTCAGCCGTCGAGGCGGTTCACGGAGGCCATGATTCTCACGACGCCGCCCACATTGCGGCACATGTGGGAGGCTACATCAAGGTGGGCGCCGCCCTGCTGGTGCTGACCGGGGTCACGGTTGGGCTTTCCTACGTGGACTTCGGTTCGCGGGAGATGAACATCATTGTGGGGATGCTGGTCGCCTCTCTAAAAGCGGGCCTGGTGGCATTCATCTTCATGCATTTGAACGGCGAAAAAATCACGATCTGGCGGTTTCTGATCATGACGACTATTTTTGTCATAGGATTGTTCTTCCTGACCTACCTGTTTCACGCCGATCCGATTTCAGGCACGTCGCACTCCACACACTAGCCTCCTCTTATGTCGCTCAAGGCCTTCCACGTCTTTTTCATCTTGGTTTCGATCGGGCTTGGGGCGGGTCTCAGTTACTGGGCGTTCAGCACCGGGGCCTCGACGGGACTGGGCTGGGGCAGCGGGCTGGTTTCCTTTCTGTTGGCGGTTTACTTCGTTTCGTTTCTGCGGAAGGCACGCTCTATCATCACATGAAAACGTTCACACAAACTTGCGCGGTGTTGGCCATGTGGGTCGGGTTCGTACATTCGGCATCTGCCTGTACGGTTTGTATGGGTGGGGACGGTACGGTGGGTGAAGCCGCAAACGGCGCTATCTTTGTCATGTTGGGCGTGCTTGCCACCGTTTTGGGTTTCATTAGCGTGGTGGGTTTTTTGATCGTTCGAAAGGGACAGATGCCCCTTCCGCCGCACGCGGAGTTGGTCCGCTCGCTGGCAGGTATTAATATTGACTAAAGCACCTTAAGTTTATGTTGAACAATCTACTTGGTATCGTTTCCAACGCGTCGGAGCACGGGCGGGTCGTGGAGCACATGCTGGAGATGTGCCACTGGTTCATGTTGATTCTCGGGGCTGGCTGGGGCGCGTTTTTCCTGCTTTCAGTCTACAAGTTCCGAAGCTCCAAAAACCCGAAGGCCGACTATCACGGCGTCAAAGGCAGCGTGTACACCCACGGAGAGGTCACCGTGATTTTGATCGAGGCTTCTCTGCTGCTCGGATTTGCGCTCCCCATGTGGGGCCGCCGCGTGGTGGAGGTGCCCAACCAGGCCGAGGCCATGCGCGTGCGGGCCGTGGGGGAGCAGTATGCTTGGAACTTCCACTACACAGGCGCCGACGGCGTTTTCGGCAAGCAGAGCCTAGACTTCGTAACCGCCAGCAACCCTCTTGGGCTTGATCCTGCCGATGAGGCAGGGAAGGACGACATTGTCTCCAAGAACGAGCTGCATGTGATCAACCAGCGGCCCGTGGTGTTGGAGATCAGTTCCAAGGACGTCATCCACGCCGTTTCGATCCCCCACATGCGGATTGCCCAGGACGCGATTCCCGGCACGAAGATCCCGATGTGGTTTCGGCCTATTAAGGCCGGCAAATATGAGATTGTGTGCGGCCAGTTGTGCGGTGCCGGCCATTACGCGATGCGATCGCATGTTTTAGTGGAGAATCAGGAGGAGTTCGACGCCTTTCAGAAGGAGTTGTTCCAAATGCAGCACCCTGCGGCTACTGCGGCAAAGTAGGCCTAGCTTCTGTTTGCATTCCTTCGAATCCCGCCGGAACAGTGGTGCAGCCGCCTAATGCGGTGCGGTTCGTCAGTCTTCCGGATTACAATTGAAGATCAACCACCTCAACTGGACGGCGCGCGCGGTCGTCGCGCTGGTATTCTGCCTCATTTTCGTCGGGGCTCTTGTGACTAGCTGGCAAGCCGGGATGGCCGTGCCCGACTGGCCCCTCAGCTTCGGAAGCCTCAACCCCGAGGGCTGGTGGGGTAATTTCATGGTGCGCCTCGAACACGGGCACCGTTTGCTGGCCGCGGTGGTCGGGCTTGCCGTTGGCTGTCTCTGTTCCGCTGTTTGGGGGAACTTCCGCCCCCTCGGCATTGCCTTTGGGCTGTCTGTTGGGGCCTCCCTCCTCGGCCGGCTTCTTGGGGCGCCCCCGATTGTTTTGGCGCACCTAGGCGTCTGGCCGGCGGCGGTGGGTTTCTTGTTTTTTCTGTTTCGCGGTGGGCGCTCGAAAAGCAGCGTGGGAGAGGTGGAGCGGCGCCTTGTGGTGGCGGCCTTCGTGTTGGTGTGCCTTCAGGCCACCTTGGGCGGTCTGCGGGTCACTCAGGAAACCGCCGGTGCGATTTCGTTGGCAACGGCGTTCCGGGTCTTCCACGGGTGTGTGGCGCAGGCATTTTTGGTGGTGCTCGTCGCCCTGACAGTGCGTCTGTCCTTTTATGGGGAGCGCGCGGAGGCGAGTTGGGGCGCAGCCGCCAATGGTCCCCGGAAGTGGATCTGGGCGAGTGTTTTTGCGGTGTACTGCCAGCTCATCCTAGGGGCCTCGATGCGGCACCTCGGTGCTGGGTTGGCGATACCGACGTTCCCTGCGGCGGATCCTTCGGGGAGCCTGCTGCCGAGCACGCACAATCTATATACCGACCTGAATTTTGGACACACAAGGATCGGCGCTGCTTGCGTGGTGATGGTGGTTCTTTGGGCCGTCTTTCGGGCTGCCCGGGCGATGCCCCGGGGCCATGGCGCGGTGTTTTGGGCGCGGGTTGGAGGGCTGGTGGTGTGCTTGCAGGCGGTGCTCGGGGTGCTGGTCATTCTGCACCAGAAGCCCAAGACCCTTGCGACCTTCCACGTGGTACTTGGGGCCGCCCTGCTGTCAGCCCTGACCGCAGTGTTGGTGCACGTTTCCAGGGCGGGGGCCCCGTTGCAAGGGGAGGGGCGGCCATGAAGCGCACGGATTCGGCTGCCGGCCCTGTGGTTCCGGTGGGGGCGGAGGCCGCGGGAGGCTCCAGCATGATGGGCGATTTCGCCGTCCTCACCAAGGCTCGGCTAAGCCTGATGGTGGTCTTTACAACCGCGATCGGTTACATCGTGGGCGCAGCGGGTCGGCCGGTGGGTTGGGGGTTGTTGTTTGCCGTCCTCGGGACCTCCCTTGCGGCGGCTTCAGCGGGCGCGCTCAACCAGTGGATGGAGGCGGATGTGGACCGGCTCATGGAGCGGACCCGCAACCGGCCGCTGCCCGCCGGGAGGATGCGGCCGCTCCAGGCGCTGTGGGTGGGGATCGCCCTGGGAGTTTTGGGGGTGGGCGAGCTCTTTTTGACACTGCCGCGGATGGCCGCCTGGCTCGCGCTCGCGACGATCGGGGTGTACTTGGTGTTATACACGCCCCTCAAGAGAAAGAGCGCTTGGTGCACCTATGTCGGGGCGGTTTCCGGCGCTATTCCCCCGGTCATCGGGTGGAGCGCAGCGGAGCCCACGGAGGCATGGGGAGGCTGGGTGCTCTTTGGAATTTTGTTTTTCTGGCAGATTCCCCATTTTTTGGCGATTGCCTGGATGTACCGGGACGAGTACCGCGGCGCCGGCTTTGTGATGATCAAGTCCGACGATGAGGACGGTTTTGTGACCGCCCTTCAGGCTTTCTGTTTTGCACTGGCGCTCGCAGCAGTGACTTTCATCCCGGCCTGGCTCGGGGAGGCCTCGCCCTTGTACCGCGGCGGGGCGGTTTTGCTGAACCTGCTCTTTTGCGGGTCCGCCCTGGTGTTTTTGCTCGAACGTTCGCGGGTGAGTGCCCGCAGGCTGTTCTTCATGTCCATCACCTTCCTGCCCGTCCTTCTCGGATTGTTGGCCTTTTCCCGGAGACAATGAAGCTTTTGCCCCTTTTACTCCTGACGGCGGTCCTTTGCCTTGGCGCCTGCAGGCCCCAGCCCCGGGTGGGAGCCGTGGCTGTCGAGCACGGCTCCGTCCAAACAGAAAGGCTGGCCCGCCATTGGAAGCGTCCCGATTTTGACTTCCTCGACCAGGACGCGCAGCCTTTCCGCTACTCCCAAATGGACGGCCGGGTGTGGGTGGTGGATTTTTTTTACACCACTTGTCCGGGCCCCTGTCCCGCCCTCAGCAGCCGCCTGAGCGAACTGCACCGCCGTTTCGCGGCCAACCCCAGCGTGGGATTTCTGTCCATTTCCTCCAATCCCGAGAAGGACCGCCCCGAGGTGCTGAAGCTCTACGCCGACAAGTTTGGCGCGGACGCGCGGTGGCGCTTTCTGACAGGGGACAAGGCTCAGATTTTTTCCGTTGCAAACCAGGGCTTCAAGATGGGGCTGACCGAAGGGTCGGCGGACGGCGAACCGGTGACCCACAGTACGCGCCTGCTTCTGATCGACGCAGAGGGCTGGGTGCGCGGATTTTACGAAGGGGCGGGGGAGGGGAGCGAGGACGCTTCGAACCGTCTGGTTGCCGACATTGAAACCCTAAGCAAAGGAGCGAAATGAACGTTCAGGAACTGCCGCTGCTCAACGCCTCACTCAACACCCTGGCGACCCTCCTGATTGTTGGGGGCCTCATTGCCATCAAGGCGGAGCGCAAGGGGCTCCACCGGCTTCTGATGGGGGGGGCGATCGTGGTGTCCGCCGCGTTCCTTACCTCCTACCTCATCTACCACTTCAACGTGGTGGCCGTCACAAGGTTCACCCATTCCGGTTGGCCGAAGACGCTTTACTATTTTATCCTGATCACGCACGTGCCGTTGGCGGCCTTGGTGCCCCCGCTGCTTGCGCTCACGATCGTGCCCGCAATCAAGGGGCGTTATGAGGCGCACAAGCGCTGGGCGCGGATCACGGCCCCTGTGTGGTTGTATGTTTCCGTGACGGGTGTCCTGGTGTATTTGATGTTATACGTCTGGTACCCGCCTGTTGTGGGCTGAGCCGCGTCCCGCCTTTTCTCAAAACTCCATGGAAGCCACACTCCCGAATCTCGAGCCGTCCCCGGAGAAGGGGAAACTGCCCCGTGTGCTGGTGGGTATGAGTGGGGGGGTGGATTCGTCTGTCGCGGTTTGGCTTTTGAAGGAACAGGGATACGAAGTCGTTGGAGTCACGATGAAGGTCTGGCCACAGGACTGCATGTCGCGGGCCGAGGACAAGTGCTGCGGACCGCAGGCGATTGCGGACGCGCGCGGCGTCGCGCATGCCCTAGGCGTCGCCCATTACGTGGTGGACGAGGCGGATGCTTTTGAACGGCAGGTCATTGATTATTTCACGGCCGAATACCGGGCAGGGCGCACACCGAACCCCTGTGTCATGTGCAACGAGAAGGTGAAGTTTGGCAACCTCTGGGCCAAGGCCAAGGCGGTGGGCGCCGAGTACATCGCCACGGGGCACTACGCAATGGTGGACCACCTTCCGGGGCGCTCCGTGCTGCGCAAGGGCCGGGATCCCCGAAAAGACCAGAGCTACTTCCTCTTCAGTCTCAGGCAGGAGCAGTTGAGCCGTTCGCTGTTTCCCTTGGGCGGAATGGAAAAGCCCGAGATCCGGGCGATCGCCCGCAAGCTTGGCCTCAAGACGGCCGACAAGGTGGACAGTCAGGAGATCTGTTTTGTGCCTGGAAACGATTACAAAGCGTTTCTTAAGTCGCATTTGGGCACCACCCAGTTTCAGCCGGGCGGGATCTTTGACAAACACGGCAACCGGCTCGCCGAGCACGAAGGCATTGAGATGTACACCATCGGGCAGCGCAAGGGTCTCCCCGGAGGTTCCCCAAAACCCGTCTATGTGATTGATATAGACCCCGAAACACGCAGCGTGGTCGTGGGGGACGCTGAGGATCTCGTCTTGGCGGAGTTCGAGATCGACCATTGCCACTGGAACTTGGCCTCGGCTGAAGCCGGGGAGCCGTTTCCCTGTATCGTTAAGATCCGGTATGCGCATCCAGGAGCCGAGGCGTGGGTTTTCCCCGGAGCTGACGGTCGGGCTTTGGTCAGACTCAAGGAGCCGCAGCGGGCGGTCACCCCGGGCCAGGCCGCTGTCTGCTACCAGGCGGATGCTGTGGTGGGGGGCGGCTGGATTGCCCGCGGAATCACTGAGCAGACGAAGCTGAGTGCGGGGGTGGGCGTGGTGATGGCTGGCTAGGGCGTGTGCACTGTTAATTGAAACCAGGCAGGGCAAGGAAAGCGCGGAGCCACCCAAGGCAAATCCCGCAAACCATTAATGGAGAAGTGTATCCGAAGATATCACGTATTTCACAGGCGAGGCAAAACAGCACTCGGCATCTGTGAATCTCTGCCATCTGTGGATTACTCCCCGTTCCCAAAGAAGCCTGTGAGAGGTTGCCCTTGTGTACACACCCAGGATAGGAGGGATCGCCTGTGAGCACCCCTGTTGTCGTGCTCGTGACGTTTCCCTCTTTGGAGGTGGCTCGCAGGATTTCCTCCGCCTTGGTTGGGGAGGGCTTGGCCGCCTGTGTGAATTTGTTGCCCGGAGCCGAATCGGTGTACCGTTGGGAGGGGAAAGTAGAGGTTGCCACCGAAGTCGTTGGGTTGGTGAAGACGACCGGCGCAAGGGTCGCTGAACTGGAGCAACGTTACCTGAGTCTCCACCCCTACGAAGTGCCCGAGTTTCTCACGCTTGGAGCAGTAAACGGGAGCCAGGCTTACTTGGACTGGTTGAGCCGCAGCGTGGCCCCAGAAAAGGACCTCAAATAATCCCTGCCAACTCCCAGGAAGACTGCCGGGTAAGAGAGTTCCTCCGAAGGCTCACGGGAGGAGGCTTATAGGCTCTGACCGTCTGACGTGAAGGCGATCCAGTCTGCCTCAAAGGCGCTCTTCAAACTCAACCAAGCGCTGGAGAGCCTCGAGGAACTCCCGGAAAGCGGGTGCTGGAAGCATGATGGTATCGCGACGCCCACCCACGTCTTCGGTGATCTTTAGAAAACGCCCCCGTTGGTTTTCCTTGAGATCGAGAAAAAACACCTTCCTCTCGTGAGTCACCTTTTCAGAGGCTATCGGCTCTGATCCTGAACGCTCTCCGCTATCACTCGATTGCATCATATCCGTTGATATCTGTAAAAAGAGGCACCATTGCTCCGCGCCTCAATAAACCCTAGATAAGTGCTACAGCAGTGGGAAGCAAACAGAAAGTCAGGTGGAAACTCCTAGAATCGCTCCTGTGTCGCGGATTGGATGCAAAAGGGCAGGTTCGAGCACTCCCCAGCCTACCCTCGTGCCTATTTTCAAGCAGACCTTGTCGGGGCTGGGGAGCTAAGGCATTTTTTCGACATGCAGCACTCACCGAAAAATGCAGTCCCGCGTTCGGCCGCCGCGCTGAAAGTGCCCTTGGATTCATTTTCCCGGAGACATCTCGGAGGCGATGCCGCCAGTGCCTCCGCTCTTCTGGAGACGCTCCAAATCGCTTCGATCGAGGCCCTCATGGACGCCGCAATCCCCGCCTCTATCCGTTTGGGCAGGGAACTGAAGCTGCCCGAGGCGGCGGGTGAATCCGAGGCGCTCCAGGAACTGCGCGCCCATGCGGAGTGCAACATCCTCAAGCGTAAC
>CAMCIN010000096.1 GCA_945874745.1 Akkermansia muciniphila
TACCTCGGCGATATAGCCAAGCATCCCAACCTCACTCACGAGGAGGCCCTCGCCCTTGGGGCCAAGGCCTGCGCTGGGGAGCAGGACGCCCGGGAGACCCTCGTGAAGTCGCACCTAAGACTCGTGGTAAAAATCGCCCACCAGTACTCGGGTTTCGGACTGCCTCTGGCGGATCTCATTGCCGAGGGCAACCTCGGTCTCCTGCGCGCCTCGGAACTCTACAACCCGAAGTTCGGCACCCGCTTCCTTGCCTATGCCTCGGTCTGGATCCGGCAACGTATCCACAGGTCCATCACCTCGCAGGCGCGGGCGGTCCGCATCCCCGTCTGGCGCTCCCAGCGCCTCCGCAAGCTTGCGCGCATCCAAGAGGAGGTTTCCGCGCAGTTGGGCCATTCCGCAAGCGAAGAGGAACTGGCAGACCGGCTGGGCCTTTCGCTGCACGGCCTTTCTGAAATGCAGGGGGACCGTATCGAGGTTGTGTCCATGGACGCGGCGTTCAGTCCAGACGAGGAGGACGGGCGTAACATCGGGGACACCCTTGCGGATCCCAGCGCGCAGCACCCCGCCGACAGGCTGCGGGCCGAGGAGTTGCACGATGAACTGCTCGCCTGTCTGGCAGAACTCGACGACCGCGAGTTGCAGGTACTCGCGCTCAAGTTTGGTCTGAGCGCCCCCTCGGCCGTCTCCTTCCGGGAACTTGGCCGCAAGCTGGGAGTCAGCCATGAATGGGTGCGGCGTATCGCAGAGCTAGCCTTGGTCAAGGTGCGCCGCGCCTTTTCGGAGTCCGCCGACTGGTCGGTTCCGGAGCGCAAGCGCAGAAGCGAAAAGACGAGCGCCCGGGTGTCGGCTCTGAGCGGGGCGCTGGACCTAGGAGCCTCGGCGCTTCTGCCCGCCGGGGCGAAATAAACGGGCGCAGGAACGGGGCGGGGCCGGCCCTGCGCCAAGCGGCGACGGGGCCGGGACCCCGGGTAGAGAATACGCCCAACGTACGAAGGTTTTCGGCAACAGAGAGGGAGGGGAGAGAATCATGAGCTGGTCATTTCCAATCGGGCGTCTGACAGGCATCCAGATCAGGGTTCACCTGACGTTTCTCATTTTTTTGGCGTGGGTCGGCCTCAGTGACGGCCTCGCCTTAGGGTGGCGCCAGGCGCTCGCCGGGGTGGCGCTGCTGTGCATGGTCTTTGCTTGTGTCCTCCTCCACGAACTGGGGCACGCCTGGGCTGCCCGCCACTTCGGAATCCGCACTCCGGATATCACCCTCCTGCCCATCGGCGGCTTGGCACGGCTGGAGCGCATTCCAGAGCGTCCGATCGAGGAGGTCGTCGTGGCGCTGGCCGGCCCTGCGGTGAGCGCGGTGCTCGCTCTGGCTTTCGGCGCCCTCTCTCACTTCCACCTTACCTCAATAGACCAGCCCACCGGCGGCTGGGAAGGTATGCTGTCCAACCTTTTCACCATCAACACCAGCCTGCTGGCGTTCAACCTGCTTCCGGCCTTTCCCCTCGACGGCGGGCGCGTCTTCAGGGCCCTCCTCGCGATGCGGTTCAACTACGGGCTCGCCACCCGGATCGCAGCGGGTTCGGGCCAGGTCCTTGCGGTCCTCCTGGGTGCCGCCGGCTTTCTTGCGCCGGCCCCCATGCTGGTCTTCATCGCCGCCTTCCTTTTTCTCGGCGCCGGCAGCGAAGCCTCGCAGGTTGCCATACGGGAGGCCTCTCGGGGCCTCCGTGTAAAAGACGCCATGATCACAGCCTTCACGCTCCTTCCCTCCGAGGCCCGCCTGGCCGACGCGGCAGACCTGTTAATGCACTCCTCCCAGCATACCTTTCCGATCGCAGACGACCTGGGGCGTTACCTCGCGCTGCTTTCCAGAAACGGCCTGATTACCGGGCTCCACGCGGCCGGTCCCATGGGCCCCGCCCTTTCCTACGCCCGCATTGACCTTCCCACAGTCACGCCGGGGCACCTCTTTTCCACAGCCTGCGCCCTGATGCGGGAGTTTGAAACCACCGCAGTTCCCGTTCTCGACTCCTCGGGTCATCTCGTGGGGCTCTTTACCGAAGAAAACGTGGGCGCGATGCTTCTCATGGACGGCGCAACCAAGGGAAAGCCCCGTTCCGTGTCGCCAGGAGGCAACCCATAAGCTAGCGCTTTGGAAGCGCAGCCGTCCGTACGGCCGGGGGACCGCCGCAAGGCCTAAGAATCAACCCCTCGAGGCGTTTTCTTTTTGATATGACCCTTTCGTTTACTCAACCCACGCTGCTGCTCTTCCTCTTGTCGGCGGCTGGTTTTTCTGCCCCCCCGGCGGTGCCGGAAACGATCGAATTCAACCGGGACATACGCCCGATTCTTTCCGACAACTGCTTCCAGTGCCACGGCCCGGACAAGAGCCACCGCAAGGCGGAGCTAAGGCTTGATGTGCGGGAGGCTGCCCTCGAAAAAGAGGCTTTCGTCCCGGGCAAGCCCGACCAAAGCGAGCTGGTCAAGAGGCTTCATTCCAAGGACATAGATGAAGTCATGCCTCCTCCCGACTCCAATAAGAAACTCACGGCCCATCAAAAGGCCCTTTTGGAAAAATGGGTAAAGCAGGGAGGCCAGTACCAACTGCATTGGTCGTACGAAAAGCCGGTCAAGGCCTCAGTGCCCGCGGGAGCAAACCCGGTGGATACACTCGTCGCAAAGCGTTTGAAATCCCTAGGACTCCAGGGTTCGCCAGAGGCAGACAGACGCACGCTGATCCGCCGGCTTTACTCCGACCTTTTGGGGCTTCCCCCCTCCCCGGCAGAAGTTGCCGCCTTCGTTTCAGACAAGCAGCCGGACGCTTACCAGAAACTCGTCTCAAAGCTACTCGAAAGCCCCCACTACGGCGAACGCATGGCCCTGGGTTGGCTGGATGTCGTCCGGTTTGCAGACACAATCGGCTACCACAGCGACACTCCCCGCAATGTGTGGCCCTACCGCGACTGGGTGATCAAGGCTTTCAACGACAACAAGCGTTTTGACCGTTTCACGCTCGAACAGGTAGCGGGTGACCTGCTTCCGGATGCCAGTCGGGAAACGCGGGTGGGTTCCGCATTTAACAGACTGGTGCTTTCCACCGAAGAAGGAGGTGCGCAGGCCAAGGACTACGAGGCCAGGATGCTCACGGACCGCGTGCGCGCCATTGGTGCGGCGTGGCTGGGGCAAACGACGGGCTGCGCCCAGTGCCACGACCACAAGTTTGATCCCATCACCACCAAGGACTTCTATTCCCTGGGCGCGTTTTTTGCGGACATCAAGGAGTCGGTGATTGGCCGGCGAGAGGACGGGATGCTCGTGGTTTCCGAGACGGAACAGGCCGAGATGACGAGGCTCGACGGCATCCTCGCCGCAGCAAAAAAGAAATTCGACGCGATCGCCCCCCAGCTGGAAGCGGCACAAAAGCAGTGGGAGGCGGAGCAGCTTGCGGCCGCTGCCACAGGCGTGGCACTTCCGGAACTGGCAAAGGACGCCAAGCCGGCTGAGGCCGACAAAAAGGCTGCACAGCTCGCGGCGGCGGCGCTCAAGAAGGAGGCAAAGACTAGAAGCGCCAAGGAGAAGTTGGATCTGCAGACCTACTTCCGAACCAGGGTCACTTCCCTCTTCAAGGAGGAAACGACCGCCCTGGCGGCGGCGGAAAAGGCTCGGAAAAGTTACTACGAGCCGCTGGCCAAATGCCTTGTGAGTGAAACCGCTCCTCAGGCAAGAACCGTTCGCATTCTGGCCCGGGGCAACTTTTTGGATGACAGCGGCGAAGTGGTGCAGGCAGCCCTGCCGCACTACCTGCCCCAGCCCAAGATCGAAGGGCGCGCCTTGACGCGGCTGGATCTGGCCCAGTGGCTGGTGTCTCGCGAAAACCCGCTGCCGGCCCGCACCGTGATGAACCGCCTTTGGAAACAGTTTTTTGGAACCGGCCTCAGCAAGGTGCTCGACGACTTGGGAGCGCAGGGCGAGCCTCCGCCCAATGCCGCACTTCTTGACTGGCTCGCCTGCGAATTCATGGACAGCGGCTGGGACGTCAAACACATGGTGCGCACCTTGGTCGAGAGCGCCACCTACAAGCAGATTTCTGTTTCCAACGCCGCCCTGACGGCGGCTGATCCCTACAACCGCGAACACGCACGCCAAAGTGCCTTCCGTTACGACGCCGAGCTTGTGCGCGACAACGCCCTGGCTATTTCAGGGCTGCTAGCGCCCAAAATTGGAGGCCCGAGCGCCAAGCCCTACCAGCCGGAACGCTACTGGGAAAACTTGAACTTTCCAACCAGGGAATGGGCCAACGATTCAGGCGAGGGTCTCTACCGGCGCGGCCTCTACACCTGGTGGCAGCGTTCGTTTTTGCATCCCGCGCTTCTCGCCTTCGACGCCCCCAGCCGGGAGGAATGCTGCGCGGAGCGCACACGGTCCAACATTCCGCAACAGGCGCTGGTTTTGTTGAACGATCCGACCTACGTGGAGGCGGCCCGCGCCTTCGCGGCGCGCATCCTCAAGGAAGGGAGCAGTTCGCCCGAAGAAAGGCTGAACTGGGCCTTCCAAGAGGCACTCCAGCGGCAGCCGAGAGCGGAAGAGGTGAAAACACTTCTGGCGGTTTTGGAAAAAAACCGCGCCGTCTATGCTGCGGATGCTCCGGCAGCAGAGGCAGTCCTCAAATCCGGACAGGCGCCGGTTCCCGCCCAAACCGACAGGGTAGAGCTCGCGGCATGGATGCACGTCGCCCGCGTCCTGCTGAACCTTCATGAATCCATCACACGGGCCTAAGCGACGCAAAAAGCCAGCCGTCCGACGCCCCCCCTCCCAACCTTTTCTCGCCGCAGCCCGGAAAAACAACCCATGCAACTGAACTCCTCCTTTCTCCACAACCGGCGGACCTTTCTAGGTAAGACAGCACAGGGACTCGGCGCCGTTGCGCTGGGTTCCTTGTTGAAACCAGCACCCGGGCAGGCGGCCGCCCAGCAGGGCATGTTGGGCTCCCTGCCGCTGCCGCAGAAGGTCAAGCGGGTCATCTGGCTTTCAATGGCAGGAGGGCCGTCGCATCTGGAGACCTTTGACCCCAAACCCAAGCTGGCGGAGATGCACGGGGAACCCATGCCGGAAAGCATGACCAAGGGCCAACAGCTCGCGCAGCTTCAGGGGCAGAAGTTGCTTTGCTTCGCACCGCAGCATCCGTTTGCAAAGTTTGGCAAAAGCCAGACCGAGATTTGCGCCCTTTTCCCCCACATCGGTTCTGTTCTGGACGACATCTGCCTCGTGCGTTCGATGACAACCGACGCCATCAATCACGATCCGGCCCACATGTTCATGAACACTGGATCCCAGATCGCGGGGCGCCCCAGCATGGGCTCCTGGGTGACTTACGGGCTGGGGAGCGAGGCGGTGGACCTTCCGGGTTTCGTGGTGCTCACCTCGCTGGGAAAGGGAGGGCAGAACCAACCGATCGCCGCGCGCCAATGGAGCAGCGGCTTTTTGCCAAGCCGCTACCAAGGAGTCCAACTGCGTGGGAAGGGAGACCCTGTGCTCTACCTGACCAATCCAAACGGAGTCAGCCGCGAACAGCAAGGGGGGGACGTAGCGGCCATCAGCTCCCTCAACCGCCAGCATGCCGCGCTGGTGGATGACCCGGAAATCGCCACCCGTATCGCCCAGTACGAGATGGCCTTTCAAATGCAGGCGAGTGTGCCGGAATTGATGGATCTCAAAGGCGAGAGCGCCCAGACCCTCGAGCTGTACGGCTGCGAGCCAGGAGACGGCTCCTTTGCCTCAAACTGCCTCCTTGCCCGCCGTCTGGCGGAACGGGGAGTCCGTTTCATCCAACTCTACCACAAGGACTGGGATCACCACGGCGGACTCAAAGATGGCATCGCCTTCAAAGCGCAGGAGATTGACCGCGGCTGCATGGCACTGATCACCGACCTCAAGCAGCGAGGCATGCTCGAGAGCACACTGATTGTTTGGGCGGGCGAATTCGGGCGGACTCCGATGTCCCAAGGGGGCAGCGGGCGGGACCACCACAACAAGGCGATGTCGGTTTGGCTCGCCGGCGGCGGGGTCCAGGGCGGCCTCGTGCACGGAGCCACAGACGAGTTGGGCTATGCCGCTGTGGACAAGTTGACGACCGTCCACGACCTCCACGCCACCATGCTCCACCAACTGGGAATCCAACACGACGCCTTCACCATCAAATTTCAGGGGCTCGATGCAAAACTGTCGGGCGTCGAGGGTGCGAATGTAATCAAAGAGATACTCGCCTAAGCGCGAGCGACAACCGGACGCCGCCCCGGGGCGGTCTCTCTCCCTTGCGTGCCTTCCCAAGCACCTCGCGCCCAGCGAATCTCCATGGTTCTAGAATTCAGTAAAACCCTGTGAAACAGGAGTTTATCCACAGATTTTGCAGATTTTCGTGGGAATTTCCTCTTCTTTGCGGCACCTGCGGCGTTTGCGGATCAAGGTCTGAATCATTGCCGCTTACCCAGAGAGAGTAGCGCAGAACCACTTTTCATGTTTCGTTGCAGGACTGCACCTTTTCCTGTCCCGACGCGGACCCCTCCTATTTTTCAAAACTGACCTGCTGCGCCTCCACCCTCTGGCGGAGCGGATCCTCGGACTTTAACGCTCTGTCCTGCTTTGCCGTTACTGCCCCGCCCGCAACGGGCTTGAGCAGGGCAATGACTCCAAGACAAAGCGCCACGAGGGCGGCGAGCGCGAGCGCGTACTTGGGGGTGCTTAGGCTGTGCTCGCTTAAAAAGGTGCCGGCCCGGTCGGCTGCGATCCTCCAAATCGACTGGTGCAACAACTCCGTCCGCTGCCTCTGGTGAAGTTGCTGGAGCAACTGCGCCGGATAACCCTCCGGCATTTCAGCCTTCCCCCGCTCCCTCAATAAAAACTGGATCTGTTCCGGACTCATACGGCGGCTCCCTCCATGTGCAGGTCACTCAAAAAACCTTGAAGCTGCCGGTGCGCGTAAAAAAGTCTGGAGCGCACGGTTCCCTCTGAAACCCCAAGGATTTTTCCAATCTCGGCATGTGCCATTCCTTGGATATCAAACATGGTGACGACTGCTCTGTGTTCGGCGGAAAGCCTGCCCAGAGCCTCGGTGAGGCGCCCCTGCAGTTCGGCAATACCCGCCTGCGTTCGAGGCGTGTGGGGGCTGACCAACATGTTTTCGAGAGCATCTGAGGCGCCCCCCTCCTCCGCACTGGCGTCGAGACTCACCGTCTGTCTCCGGCCGCGCCGCTTTAAAAAGTTGATGGTCATGTTGACTGCAATCGAGTGGATCCACGTCGTAAACCGCGACGCCCCCCGAAACCCCGCTAGGGAGCGAAAAACCTTAGTCCACACATCTTGGAGCAAGTCGTTGGTGTCCTCGTGGTTGCCCGTCATATGGTAAACTAACCCGTACAGCCTTGCCGTGTGGCGCCCCACCAACTGGTCAAAAGCCGATGCGTCTCCTTTTTGAGCGCGGGCTACCAGCCGCTCATCCTCGGCGTGTCCACCTCCGTCAATCTGCGTCGCGTCCTCTCGCATTAGCTTTTCCCCCCAACTAGCAGGCTTCGCGCCGGACGAAAGACGCGAATGCGAAACCTCCTCTTCTTTTGCCCCTCCCACTGCGTCCCTCCAAGGTGCAACGGCCGAGGCTGAATCCACGGTCACGGCGTTGGGGCGCTCCCCCGCGCGCAGGTGGGCTGGAGAAACGTTTGTCTGCGGCTTGCCCAAGCCGCCAAGATCGACCAAGCCCTTCACCTTCCTGCTCAGAAGGCTCCTGAAAGGCACAGTCAGGGAAGGGGTGAACGTACTCGAAAACGGGGAAACGATGGCCTCGCTCATGGTGTGTACTTAACCCAGACAACGCCGCGCCTGCGCCGTTCAAAAACACCACCCCCGCCTTCTTGGCGTTCTTCCGGCCGAATCCCCCCAGCGCGCATTCCAAGGTTGCGCTCCCCTCGCCCGCCCCCCGAACATCAGGGCCTATGAACCGCCCCGACGGCCGCCTCGCCGACCAACTTCGTCCCCTTTCTTTTTCTCTTGGAATCGCCCCCCATGCCGCGGGCTCTGTGCTCGTGGCCACCGGCGACACCCGGGTCATCTGCACCGCAATGGTCGAAGACTCGGTTCCCCGTTGGATGAAGGAGCAAAACGTCGTGGGCGGCTGGCTGACCGCGGAATACTCGATGCTCCCCTATTCCACGCTCCAGCGCAAAGCGAGGGACTCCTCCAAGGGCAAGGTTGACGGGCGAAGCGTGGAAATCCAGCGGCTCATCGGCCGCTCCTTGCGTGCCGTCGTGGATCTGGAGTTGCTAGGGGCGCGCACTTTGTGGGTGGACTGCGACGTTCTTCAAGCCGATGGCGGCACTCGGACCGCCGCCATCACGGGAGCCTGCGTCGCCGCCTACGCTGCCTGCCGGAAACTGCTCGAAGACAGGAAAGTGGCCCGTCTGCCGATCAAGCAGCTCGTGGGCGCCGTAAGCGCCGGGGTCGTCGGAGGCCGCCCCTTACTCGACCTCAACTATCCCGAAGATCGCGATGCCGCCGTCGATATGAACCTGGTCATGACCGAGGCCGGCCAGTACGTCGAAGTCCAGAGTTCCGGCGAGGAGGCCGTTTTCTCCCCGGAAGAGCTCTCCTCTCTTCTGGAACTCGGGCGCAAGGGCATCCAGCAGATCATCGCCGCCCAGCGCGCCGTTTTGGGGATCTAGGGCGCGTTTACTGCGGGTAACTTTTCGCTGACTCCTCAGGGAACGGGAAGGAACCCACAGGCCACACAGAAACTCACAGTGCCTGACTGCTGTCTTTCCTCCTCCATTAAATCTGTCACATCTGCGGACACTTTTCTGAACAAGGCATTTGTGGGCTTTTCATTGAAAGGCCCGCGGATTTTCCTGTCTGAACTGAGGTTCACTTGACCGCGCACACGCCCTAGTCCACCCCACTCTCCTTCTTTGCATGCAGCTGCTCCCTGGCTTTCGCGATTTTTACCCGGAGGATTGTGCCCGCCGGAATTACATTCTGTCAGTTTGGCGCAACGTCGCCTCACGCTACGGCTTTGTCGAATACGACGGCCCAGTCCTCGAGCCCATCGAGCTCTACCGGAAAAAAAGCGGCGGCGAATTGGTCGGCCAACTCTTTGACTTCGTTGACAAGGGGGAGCGGCACGTGGCCTTGCGCCCCGAAATGACCCCCTCACTCGCCCGCATGGTGGCCGCACGGGAGCGCGACTACAAAAAGCCCCTCAAGTGGTTTTGTGCGCCCTCCTTTTTTCGGTACGAAAAACAGCAACGGGGCAGACTGCGCGAATTCCTCCAGCTTAACTGCGACATCTTGGGGGATGCCACCCCAGCCGCAGACGCGGAACTCCTGGCCCTGCTCATTGACATCCTCCGCGGCTTTGGCCTCGGGCCGGAAGACTTTGTAGTCCGCCTAAGTGACCGCGACGCATGGATGCAGTTTGCCAGCGGGCGCGGCGTGGAGGAGGCGCGCCTGCTCGATTTTCTGGGCGTGGTCGACAAACTGGAGCGGGCGCCAGAGGCCGAGAGCCGCCGCAAGCTGGAAGAATTTGGCATCCCTTTGGAAGCGGTGCGCGCCTTTATCGCACACCCGGAGGCCGAGGCGGGCAAGCTGCATGGTATCCTCGCAGACCTCAAGGCCCGCGGCCTGGACCAGTTTGTGACGGTGGACTTAACCATCGTCAGAGGGCTGGCCTACTACACGGGCCTTGTCTTCGAGGTTTTTGACCGCGGAGGAAAGGAGCGAGCGCTTGCCGGGGGTGGCCGTTACGACGCCCTTCTGGAGGTCATGAGCGATGGTAAGGTGCGGATGCCCGCCCTCGGGTTTGGGATGGGCGACGTGGTTCTGGCCAACCTGGTGGAAGAGGTCCCTAGCGCTGCACAACGCCGCGCGGAATGGCTGGCGGCCCGGCGTTCGGCCGAGGTGTACATCGTGGTGGCCGAGGAGTCCAAACGTGCCGAGGCCCTCCAGGTGCTGCAACTGCTCCGGGAGGCGGGCTGGCGCACGGATTACGCCATGGGGGCGGCCAAAGTGGGCAAGCAGTTTCAGGCGGCGGAAGTCCTGGGGGCGAAGTTCGCGGTGGTTGTGGGGGCAGAGTGGCCCGAGGTGAAGGTCAAACAACTCGCCCTCCGCTCGGAAGCCTCTTGTCAGTGGCAGGATCTCCCAGCGTTTCTCAAAAAATAACCTTCTCCAAACCCCGTTCCCGGCTGGGTGCACGGGGGAAGGCCCGGATTTTCCCGCCCTCCCCGCGAGTCACGCCGCTCCCCCGGGGCGGCTTTACTTGCCAACGATCATGTCCTTGCGCCTATAGGCGCTGATTTTAGTATGGAAGTGCATGTCATACAACTCCTTAACGTTTTCCAGACGCATCAGCACCCAAGGTTGCAAGGGCGACCTACCGTTCTTGGTGAAAACAACGTCGTCTGCGAGGTAGGCACACGAGTGGTATGCGTCCCCCGTCTTGGTGTCGGTAAAGAACAGCACGTCCCCCAGTTCATAAGGCGGTTCGATTGGAGTGAACTTCTCCAGCGTGTAGGCGGTCGCCTGTACGGGGTCAGCCAGGCGGTCCAGCGGTTGGGTGTTGAAAAAGTTTAACGCGGACCAATGACAATCAGGAAGGTAACCCGAACGGGAGGAGGTGGGATCCGGAAAGGTGTAGAGGATCTTGCGAATCCCGGCGGGGAGAAGATGCAAAAGATCCATGCGGTCAACCTCCTTGTGCCGCTTGATGGAGGACATGAACGCGGAGGTGTCTTTCAGGCGGAAGCCCTTGTGCCAATAGCTGGCGAGCGTGTCCGTCGTAACCGAATTGATGATAATTTTGGCCACCAGACTCGGAGTGCGACTCAGCGCCCGGAGAACAGCCATCCGCTCCTGCTCTGTGGACAGGAGTCCCAGCAAGGCGGGCATGTCTGAAAACTGGAGCATGGAGCCATGCCTGTACGAAACAGTCTTGAGAAACTGCCGGGCTGTTTCACTGATCTCCGACCCTTTCGCCCAGTCCTCAAAAGAACTGCCGTAAAGTATCTCGGGTTCCACGTGAAAGAAATTCTCCTGGAACTTGGCAAGTTCCTTGTAAAGGGCTACCCGGGCGTCCGTTTTCAACAGAACCAAATCCTCAGTCCGCGGAAAAACCGCCACCCCCTCCGGATCTTCCAGCCACCGGTTCTGATCGCACAACCTGTCAGCCAAATCCTCCTGCTTAACGGTCTGCCGGATGAGCTCCGCGACCGCATCCCCCTTCATCTTGCCGAAAAACCAACGCGTCCGTACGGATTTTGGCTCGCTGGCGCGGAGCAAGTCTGCGGGAGCCTCCAGTAACACCTCAAAGGTCTCCAACTGGCCCCATGGCCCCTTCTGTAAAAGCTTCGTTGCTAATTCCGTCTCAGCTTGAACATCGGGCTGTGCTGTGACTGCCTGCTGACCCTCACCGTTTGTCAACTGCACGCCGCTTCCATGCATGCCGCTCCCTCCGATAAATAGTGCGGTAACACCCAGAATCGCAGCCAACTTTTCGCTTCTATGCCAGGAGCACTTCACTCTTAAAAACATGTTTGAAATCTTTCCCTTCCACAACTTTTGGGCACCAAATCATAAGGCCCGCTTCTTTCCGTGTAACGAACCTTTTGCTGCCATCTACCTGTAACCCGAAGTAGCTAAAAGTCTTGGTTTTTTCCGAAACCCCTTGAGGGACGGGCGGGTGCGAAGAGCCAAGGAGCGCGTACCGGGGGACGCTCTTGCACCCCCTCAGTGGCCAACGACTCTACTTTTTTGATTGGTCGGCGTTTGCGCGCGCGCCGGCCTTCTCTCTCTCTCGAGGCCCTGCCACAGAGGGTGACCCGTGCCCCCATCGTCCCGTACCCGCGCCGCAACCCCCTTCCGCAGGGTGGTTCTGAAAAGGGCAGCGGCTCTCCCCAGAAAGAACGAGAGGGACGGGCCGGTGGCACCGGTCTTTCAGGAACCGGAGCCGAATTTCAACTGGCTCAGCCGACTATCGCACCACCTCGGTGCCCAGTCCGGCGTCGGTAAAGATTTCCTGCAGCAGGGCGTGCGGCACCCGTCCGTCGATGAAGTGCACCTTGCGGACGCCCCGCTCAAGGGCGTTCAAAGCGGAATTGACCTTGGGCAACATCCCCCCGGCGATGATTCCCTCAGAGACCAGTTGCTGGATCTGCGCCCGATTTACAGAGGAAATCAGGGTACTCGGATCACGGTGGTCCCGCATGAGCCCGGGCACGTCGGAAAGGTAGATCATCTTTGCAGCACGGAGCCCGCCGGCCACCGTGCCGGCCGCTATGTCGGCGTTTATGTTGAGCGCATTTCCGTCGGCATCCTGCGCCAGCGGGGAGATGACGGGAACGGCCTCCGCCGCGATGGCGCGCTCGACTTCCTCGAGACGCAGGTCAACCACCTCGCCCACAAATTCCAGATCCACCAGTTCCTCACCCTCCTGCTGGGGAGCCAGGCGTCTCCCCAGCAGCACGCGTTTGCCAGGAATGCCGACGGCACGCCCGCCATTGGCATTGAGGTGCCGGACGATTCCGGGGTTGATTTGCGTATCCAAAACCTCCTCCACAATCCGGATGGCCTCGGCGGGGGTCACCCGCAGGCCGTTGACAAAGCGTGCCGGCAGCCCTGCATCCTTCATGCGCTGAGTGATGGCCTTCCCTCCCCCGTGGATGAGCACCGGATTGATTCCCACCGCCTCTAAAAACACCACGTCGCGCAGCATTCCCGCCACCACTGCGTCATCCTCCATCGCGCTGCCTCCGTATTTGATCACGAAAGTCTGGCCGCGGTATTTCTGGATGTAGGGCAGAGCCTCGATGAGGGACTCCATGCGGGAAGGGGCGGGTTGAGTCATAAAGCGAGCGACCCAAGTGCTACGCGGCGGGTTTAGTTGCAACCCGAAAAAGCGTGCTCCCCCGGAGAAAGCCTCCGTCCCTACCGACGGAGAGCGGACGAAAAAGTCCAAAACGGCAAAAAAAAGGCGGGCGAGTCGCCACCCCTGTCGACTCGCCCGCGGAAGCACACCCAGATGATGTAGCGGCTTCCACTCTTACTTCGCCGGCCCCCACCACAGCGGCTGTGCCGGGGGGCTTTATTTGGGAAAAAGCTTCATTCTTTTCCCAAACGGCTCCCCGCCGGAACCGGTTGCCCCGGGTTAGTGCGGGCCAGACCGGTATCCGATCTTCTTAAACCGTTGAGTCAGCTCCACCAGCGGGCCCTCCACCCCAAGCCTTTCCAGACTGGACGCCCCGACAAACCCGACGCAATCGGTGCGTGTGCACACCTCCGCAGCGTCCTCGGGCGTCGCGATCGGGCCGCCGTGACACAGATAAAAAATGTCGCTCCGCACCGCGCGCGCACCGGCGATGACCTCCTGGGTTCTGCGCACGGCCTCGTCCATCGAACAACTCGCGCCCGTGACCCCGATGGAACCTCCCACCGTGGTGCCAACATGGGCAATGATTGCATCCGCGCCCGCCTCCGCCATGGCGCGCGCCTCCTCGGGCGTAGCCACGTACACGACCGTAAAAAGGTCCATTTTGCGGGCCAATGCGACCATCTCAAACTCCTTCTCCACCCCCATGCCTGTTTCCTCCAGCACCCGCCGGAATTGACCGTCGACGATGGTGTGGGTCGGAAAGTTGTTCACCCCTGAAAAGCCCATGTCCTTCACCTTGCCAAGCCAGTGCCACATCCGGCGGCGGGGATCCGTTGCGTGCACCCCGCAAATGACGGGAATCTCCTCCACCACCGGCAGCACCTCGTATTCACCAATCTCCATTGCCACCGCGTTGGCGTCTCCATAGGCCATGAGCCCGCAGGTGCTCCCGTGCCCGGACATCCGGAACCGCCCTGAATTGTAGATGATCAACAGATCCGCCCCGCCCTTTTCTATGAACTTGGCCGAAATGCCGGTCCCCGCGCCGGCCGCGATGATCGGTTCGCCTCGGTCGAGTGCGCTTTGAAGGCGGTCGCGGACCTCTTGCCGCGTGTAGGGGTTTCCTTTTCCAGTCCAAGGGTTGGGCATAGCAGTATGGGTACGATGTTAAAAACGCTCCCCCGAAGTAACCTTCCCAACGTACAGATCCAAAGCACAACTTCTTCCCCTGCTTTACTGCCCCCAACGGAGCGCCTGCGGACTTGCCTGCGGCCCGGTCCCGAAGGGAAATGGAATGTTGCAGTGTATTTTTGGTTCCCCCCTCTCTCCCC
>CAMCIN010000097.1 GCA_945874745.1 Akkermansia muciniphila
GCCGCGTCCTTGATGAAGAAGGCGACATCCGGCGCCTGATCGAAAAGTTTTTCCAGCAACGAAGCGTCAACCGGGGCCGGGGCTTTTGGCACCGTCGTGGTGGAGTGCTTGGTTGTGCGTGTTTTCACGTCTCAAAGGCATTTTAGTCCAAGACGTCGGACGAGGCAACACGATAGATTTAACACATGAAAATCACCTGTCTGCCCGTTGAAACAAACCGGTTGTCCGCCTCGGCCGGGTGCTTCGCGCGTTCCATCATCCTCAGCCTGGGCTTTGCCGTCGTCGGCCTAGCCAGTGCCGCCGCGGCCAGCAAGCCGCTCAAGGTCTTCATCCTCGCAGGCCAGTCGAACATGCAGGGCCACGCCAAGGTCAGCACCTTCGAGCACATCGGCATGGACCCGTCGACGAAGCCGATGCTGGCGGAAATGCTCGGCGCGGATGGGAAGCCGAAGGTCTGCGAGCGGGTCTGGATTTCCTCCATCGGCTGCGCGGACGCGGAGCAGACGGGGAAGCTGACGGCGGGGTTTGGCTCTACGACCGAGAAAATCGGGCCGGAGTTCACGTTCGGGATTTACATGGAGAAGTTCACGGACGCTCCCATTTTGCTCATCAAGACTTCGTGGGGCGGCAAGAGCCTGAACACGGATTTCCGTTCGCCGAGCGCCGGGCCGTATGTGTTCAACGAGACGCAGCTCGCCGCTTTTCAAAAGCAAAACAAGGACGTGGCGGCGATGAAGGCGGAGAAAGCGAAGGCGACCGGCGTGAGCTACCGGCTCATGGTCGAGCATGTGAAAATGGTGCTCGGTGACATCAAGCGCCTGGTGCCGGGCTACGACGCGGCGCAGGGTTACGAGCTGGCGGGCTTTGCGTGGTTCCAGGGCTGGAACGACATGGTGGATGGCAGCACGTATCCGCAGCGCGACAAGCCCGGCGGCTACGATGCCTACAGCACGGCGATGGCGCATTTCATCCGCGATGTGCGGCAGGATTTGAACGCGCCGAAGCTGCCGTTCGTCATCGGCGTGCTCGGCGTGGGCGGGCCGACCTCGGAGTATCTGCCCGACCAGATGCGCTACAAGGCCACGCACCAAAACTTCCGCGATGCGATGGCCGCGCCGGCGAAGTTGCCGGAATTCAAAGGCAACGTCGCGGCGGTGCTGGCTGAGAAGTATTGGGACCGCGAACTGACCGCCGCGAAGGCGAAGGAAAACGAAATCAAGCAGCGCGCGAAGGAGGGCAACCTGAAGCCAGCGGAGGAAAAGGCGGCACTGGAGAAATTGCGCGCGGAAGGGCTGACGGAGCGCGAGCGGCTGGTGATGGAGAAGGGCATCTCCAATCTCGAATTCCACTATCTCGGCTCGGCGAAAATCCTCGGCGGCGTTGGCAAGGGCCTCGCCGAGGCAATGGCGGAACTCAAACAACTCAAAATGACAAAGTATGAACCTGACGCGAAAGCAATTCTCCCCTGAACCGGGGAGCGTCAAAAACAACGTCTTATCAGTAATTGAAACGATCCTGGTGTTCCGACCACTACGGCGCGCTCTCAAAGGGCGTGCTCTCCCGGCCCGTCTTTGTTATTCATCAGCCATGAACACGGTGAAAATCGTCCGCATTCCGCGTCTCTCGATGGGCGGTGCCATGCTGCTCCTCGCCGCTTTGTTCGCGGCCTCTTGCAGCAAGGCTGCTGATCCCAAAGATCGCGAAAAGGAACTCAGCTACCTCCGCTGCGTCGTGCCGGAGAGTTTGCTGGAGTTCGCCCATGTCGAAGTGTCAGCCATCGAGAACATCACGATCGTGGGAGAGAGAGCGGGCCAGCATCTCGGTCTGCATTTGCTGCCCGGACAGAAGAAGAAAAATAGCGGTATCCGCGCGGAGATCACCGTCAACTACCCATTCCAACCGGGCGACACCACGCGCTATGCCTGGCGCTTCAACCCTTGAACATCCAACGAACCACTGACCAACTGACATGAAACCCCACTGGACCGGCGTCTTCCCCGCCATCACCACCCAAATGCACAAAGACGGTTCGCTCAACCTCGACGCGACCGCCCGCCACGTTGAAGTGCTCATCGCCTCGGGTGTGAGCGGCATCGTCTTCCTCGGCTCGCTCGGTGAGAACCAGCCGATGACCGGCGCGGAAAAGCGGCTGCTGATCGAGGTCATGGTGAAGGTCGTGAAGAGCCGCATCCCCGTGCTCAGCGGCGTCGCGGAGACGAGCACCGCCGAGGCCATCCGTTACGTCCGCGACGTCGAGAAGCTCGGGGCGGACGGTGTGATGCTCCTGCCGGCCATGCTCTACAAGGGCGCACCGGACGAGACCATGACGTTCTTCCGCACGGTCGCCAAGGGCACCGGGTTGCCAATCATGATTTACAACAACCCGATCAGCTACGCGAACGACATGACGCCGGAAATGTTCACGCGCGTTGCCGACGAGAAGAAATTTGTCGCCCTCAAGGAAAGCTCGGGCGATCCGCGGCGCATCACCGAATTGCGCAACGCCGTCGGGGACCGTTACGCGCTGTTCACGGGCGTGGACGATCTCGTGATGGAGTCGAGTGTCATGGGCATTGATGGCTGGGTGGCCGGGAGCGGCATCGCGTTCCCCGCCGAGAACCAGCGCCTCTGGAATCTCCTGCGCTCCGGCAAGTGGGACGAGGCGCGCACGCTCTATCGCTGGTTCCAGCCGTTGATGAAACTCGATACGAGTGTTCACTTCGTGCAATACATCAAGCTGGCCGTGCAGGAATGCGGTCTGGGCAGCGAATGGGTCCGCGCGCCGCGGCTCGTGCTCAAGGGCGCGGAACGCAAAGCCGTGCTCAAGATCATTCACGACGGCATCCGCAGCCGGCCGAAACTGCCGCGCGCGAAGGCGGGTGCCCGGTGAACTCCCCGCGATCCAACATGCGCCCAACCATTCTCATCGGACTCGCCTTGTTCCTCGGCATCGCCAGCCCAATGCGCGCGCAGAATGCCGACGCCAGGCTCGATGGGTTCTTCAAGGCCCACCTGGACGAGACGTTTCGGATGCAGCCGCTCCAGGCGACTCTGTTGGGTGATCACCGGTTCGATCATTTGCTCGACGACATTTCGCGGAAGGCCCGCTCGGGCTGGCTGGCGCATACGCGGAAGCAGTTGGCGGCACTGCCGAAAGCGGTGAAGCGTTCCGACCTCTCCCGCGACCGGCAGGTTGACTACGACATTTTCCGTGACGAACTGGTTCGCAACCTGTGGCTCGATGAAAACACGCGCTCGTTCGAGGAAGACCCGCGCACCTACGGCGGCTACCTCAGCGACAGCGTGTATTCGCTGCTAACGCAATCCACGCTGCCGAGGGAGAGCAACGTGGCGAACGCCATCGCGCGGATGGCGCAGATTCCCCCCATCGTCGCGGTCGCAAGGGAAACTCTGCGCAACCCGCCGCGTTCGGTGCTCGAAACCGCCATTCTCCAGAATCGCGGCGCGATTGGTTTCTACGAGCAGGAGATTTTCAAACTCGTCGGCGACACGCCGCAACTCGCGTCGCTGAAAAAGGCCGCCGGCCCGGTGGTGGCCGCCTTGAAACAACATCAGCTCTTTCTGGAGAACGAACTCCTGCCGAAAGCCACGGGCGAATGGCGGCTCGGCAAGAAGAAGTTCTCGCGCAAGCTGGAACTGTTGCTGGATGCGGGCCTCACGGCGGACCAGGTTCTGGCCGACGCGGAGGCGGAGTTCGCCCGCGTGCATCGCGACATGTATGTCGTCTCTCGCCAGCTTTGGAGCCGCTATTTTCCGAAAGCCGTGCTGCCGCCGGATGACGCCGCGGGCCGGCGGACCACCATCGCGCAGGTGATCCACGGGGTCAGTCAGGAACACGGCGCGCCGGAGACGCTCGTGCAGGACGCGCGGGCCAGCGTCAACCAGATCAAGTCGTTCATTCGCGAGCACGACATCCTGCGGCTGCCGGAGCCGGATCGTTGTCAGGTTCTCGAGATGCCCGAATTTCGGCGGGGCAATTCCCTCGCCTACCTGGAGTCCGCGCTGCCGCTCGATCCGGCCGGCCCCAGCACTTACGCCGTCAGCCCGCCGCCGGCGGACTGGACCGCCGCGCGCGTGCGCAGTTTCCTCGAGGAATACAACCGGCACATGCTCCAGGTGCTGACCATCCACGAGGCCTACCCCGGCCACTACGTGCAACTGGAGTATTCCAACCGTAGCCCTTCGCTCATCCGACGCGTGCTGCAATCCGGCGTGTTCATCGAGGGCTGGGCGGTTTACACCGAGCAGATGATGCTCGATCAGGGCTACGGCGCGGGTGCCGACGAACTCCCGTTGCGCCTGAACCAGCTCAAATTTTATCTGCGGGCCGTCATCAACACGATTCTCGACCACAAGATGCACTGCACCGCGATGACCGACGACGAGGCTCTGCGGCTGATGATGGAGGGCGGCTTCCAATCGGAAGGCGAGGCGAAGCTGAAGATCATCCGCGCGAAGCAAAGCTCGGTGCAATTGAGCACCTACTTCGTGGGGCGGATAGCGCATTACCGTTTGCGCCAGCAGATCCAGCGGGAACTTGGCGACAAGTTTGAACTTGGGCGCTACCACGAGGCCGTGCTCGACCACGGTTCGGTGCCCATGAAATTCCTGCCGGACCTCGTGCGCGCCCGGCTCGCGCAGCCGAGATGATTTCAGCAACCTGCCTCCCTGCATGACTCAACCAACCCCCGCCTCGACGCGACATCCCCGCGGCATCTACACGCTCTACTTCACAGAGATGTGGGAGCGCATGAGCTATTACGGGATGCGTGCGCTCCTCATCCTCTACATGACGGCGGAGCTTGCGCGCAGCGGCATGGGCCTGGACGAGGCGACGGCGGGGGCGATTTACGGGCTCTACACCTGCGCGGTGTATCTCGTCGCGCTGCTCATCCTAATCCTTGCCGTGCCGGCCTCGGCGCTGTGGCTCGCCATTGCGTGGACCTTGGCCACATTTTGGGGCGTGCATCGCGCCGCCGCCTGGATGCTCGTGCCCTACCTGACGTGGGTAAGTTTTGCGGCGCTGTTAAACTTCACCTTGTGGCGGATCAATCCATGAAATCAGCGACACTGCTTACACTGCTTTGGCTGTCGTGCGACCTGCGCCTGACCGACAATCCCGCAATGGTGCGGTGGAGCATCCGGCGGATGCTCGATGCGAGCAAAGCTTCCGGACGCAGCAACTCGAAAATCAAATGACCTCCATGCGATCCATGAAAAATAAATCCGCCGCACAGTCACCGGGCACGACAGCGCTCCGGGTCGCGGGAATTTTCTCGTGGATCGCACTTGGCATCATGCTCTATTTCGGTGCCGTTCCGGCTGTATTCGCAGAGGTGATCGTTCCCGGAGTGACTTCCAGCCAACTCGATCTGGAACTGAAGGGGTTGGTGCTGATTGAGGAGTTGAATTGCGCAGCTTGCCACGCCGGCGACGCTTCTTTGGCGGCTCGCTCGAAAAAGGCGCCGCGACTTGCCGACATCGGTTCGCGCGCAAATCCGGGATGGCTGGAAACGTTCATCGGCGATCCGCATGGGACCAGGCCCGGCGCCACAATGCCGGATGTCCTGACGCAATTGAGCGCGGAGGAAAAGCGGCGGACTGCCACCGCGCTCACGCACTTTTTGCTCTCGCTGAAAAGGAACGATTTTTCATTGCAGCCGCCGGATGCGGTGGCGGCGGAGCATGGGAAGCGGCTGTTTCATTCGCGCGGATGCGCGGCATGTCATTCGCCTCGTGATGAAAAGGGCGCGGAGTTTCTGCCGAAGAATTCCGTCCCTCTCGGTGCGGTGGAGAAAAAATACGGCTTCAAAAGTCTCGTGGAGTTTCTGCGCCAGCCACACGCGAGCCGTCCGTCTGGACGAATGCCCGATCTGCGGCTCGCCGCGAAAGACGTGGAGCGCATCGCCCATTATCTCGTGCAAAATACGCGCGTGCCAGGCTCGCTTGGCTTCACGCTTTATCGCGGGGCGGTGTGGGAGGGATTGGAGAGTGAGAAGGTGACTGCGGAGCGGGCGGGGCAGGTGAACGACTTTGCGCTGGAAAGCCTCGGCTTGGGAGAAATCCAGCAGCACACGGCGATCAAGTACGACGGCTGGTTGAACATCGCAACCGCGGGCCGCCACACGTTTTTCCTCAAGATGAACGGCGGCTCGCTGCTCGTGGACGGGAAACAAATCATCCAGCAGGAGCCGAGCGACCGGCGCGGGGTGAAGGAACTTGAAGGCGCGGCGGAACTCGCGGCGGGCTGGCGCAAAATTCAGCTCACGTATTTTCACACGGGGCGTGAGGCGAAGTTTTCGTGCGAGATGGAAGGCCCGCAGCTCAAGCGGGGACCGATTCCTGCGTCGCGGCTTTCGATTTCCAACGAACCGATCGCGCCCTTCGAGCCGCTCAAGGTGAATGCCGAACTCGCCGCTCGTGGACGGGAATATTTCGGCAAACTCGGCTGCGCAAATTGCCACGACGATCTCAAGGTTCCCGCGACACTCGGACTCGCGTGGACCAAGCTCGACGCGAGCAGTGGATGCCTCAGCGAAGCTGCCGGAGCGTGGCCACGCTTCGACTTGAATGTGGAGCAACGCGCCGCAATCACGAAGGCGCTGCCTATCGCGGAGAAGCCGCAGATCGACGACAAGCAACGGCTCGCCAAGACGCTCGTCACGTTCAACTGCATCGCCTGTCACGAACGCACGGGCCTCGGTGGAATCGACCCGGAACGCAACGCGCTCTTCACCGGAACGCAACCGGCGCTCGGCGATCAAGGTCGCATCCCTCCGCCGCTCTCGCACGTCGGCGCGAAGCTGAAGCCCGAGTGGATCGCTGAAGTGCTGCTGCGCGGAAAACGCCAGCGCGATTACGTGGAGGCCGCGATGCCGCAGTTTGGCGAAGCAAATGTGGGGCATCTCGTGAAACTGTTCGGCAGGGTCGATGTACTGGAAACGGCGACCATTCCCAAAGTGGCGAACGTTCAGGAGTCCAGGAATGCCGGTCACGAGATGATCGGCGCCAGCGGCCTGAGCTGCATCGTGTGCCATGAATTCAACGGACAAAAATCCGGCGAGATGAGCGCGCTCGACCTCGCGCGCGTGTCCGAGCGACTCCAGAAAAACTGGTTCCACCTCTACCTGCGCGAGCCCTCACGCTTCCACCCCAACGTGATCATGCCCAGCTACTGGCCGGACGGTCAGTCCGTGCGTCCGAACATTCTCGGCGGCGATACGGCGCAACAAATCGAAGCCCTGTGGACCTATCTCGAAGATGGCACTCGCGCGAAGAAACCGGCCGGCCTTTCCCGGCAATCCAACGAACTGCGCGTGGGCGACACCACCGAGATTTGCCGTGGGCAAAGCCCCGTGGGCTATCGCGGCATCGGCGTTGGCTATCCCGAGCGCATCAACCTTGCATTCGACTCCGGCGAAATGGCGCTGCGTCAGCTTTGGAAAGGCGACTTCGCCACCGTGGACTTCGGCCACTTCCGCCCACACGGAACCGATGCGATTTCTTTCCCGCCCGGCATTCCGTTTCACCGCCTTGCCTCGCTGGAGGACAACTGGCCCTACAAGGAAAAAACCAATCACGCCTTCCCGCAGGACCACGGATACCAGTTTCGCGGCTACACCCTCGACGCCGCGCGCAGGCCGACTTTGCGCTACCACTACGGCGACATCGCGGTGGAGGACTTCTTCGAGGATGCGCGCGACAAGGACGGTAAGGCCTACTTCAGACGCACGCTCCGCTTCGACACGCCCGCAGAGCAAACACTGTTCTATTTTCGCGCCACTGCCGGGAAGAAGATCACCGCTTCCGCCGACCGCACCTTCACCGCGGACAAACTCCAACTCCGCATCACCAGCGAGCACCGGGGCGTCATTCGCGAAGGCGAAAACGGCGACGTGTTGATCCCGCTCACGCTGCCGAAAGGTCGCTCCACACTCACTCTCGAATACCAATGGTAAGAACACACTGCATCATCGCACTCGCCGCCCTCGTCTTGGCGCCGCATCTCCGCGCCGCTGAAGACCTCGGCGAAATGTGGGGCACTGCCTCGGAAGAGGCGAAGTATTACCCCATCGTAAATATCCCCATCCCGCCCACCGTGCCCATGCGGCCGGGCGGGTTGGAGAGTCTGCCGGACGGACGCCTCGCTGTCGGTACTCGGCGCGGCGACATCTATTTCGTGCGCGGCGCATTCGATTCGCCGCCGAAACCCGAGTTTCACCTCTTCGCCAGCGGGCAGGACGAGACCTTCTCGCTGTCGTGGCGCGACGGCGCGATGACCGCCATTACCTGGGGGGGAGCCACGCGCATCTCGGATACCGACGGCGATGAAGTCGCCGACCGCTACGACACGCTGACGAGCAACTGGGGCTACGCCGAGGGTCATGAATTCGCCTTTGGTTCCAAGCACGATCCCCAGGGCAACATCTGGGTCGCGCTGGGCCTGAGCGGCTCCTACGAATCCCACAATCTCTTCCGCGGTTGGACGGTGAAAGTGACGCCGGACGGGAAAATGATTCCGGTGTGCAGCGGCCTTCGCAGCCCCGGCGGCGTGGGCGCAAACGCGGAAGGTGCGATGTTTGTCATCGAGAGCCAAGGCCCGTGGAATGGATGCTGTTCGTTGAAGCATCTCAAGGAGGGTGCCTTCCTCGGACATCCCGCCAGCTACAATTGGTATCCGTTCGTCCCCGGCATGAAAGCGCCCGCGCTTGAACCCAAAAGTGATTCGCGTATGGGCGTGGAAAAGAAGCGCGTGAAAGAACTCGTCCCGCCGGCGGTGAAGTTTCCCTACATCAAGATGGGCCGCTCCATTTCCGGTTTCCGCCTCAACAAAACCGGTGGCAAATTCGGCCCGTTCGACGGACAGATTTTCCTCGGCGATTACAGCCTCAGCCTGATCCTGCGCGCGACGACCGAGCAGGTGAACGGCGTGTGGCAGGGCGCGTGTTATCCATTCCGCGAAGGACTGTCGACCGGCATCATGAATGTGGAGTTTTCGCCCAAGGGCCAACTGATCGCCGGAGGGTTCACCACCAGCAGCCAGTGGCCGGTGCGCGGGACGGAGCCTTTTGCCCTCCAACGCATTGATTGGAACGGCGTCGTGCCTTTCGAGATCAAGGAGATCAACATTCGCAAAGACGGCTTCCTCGTCACCTTCACCAAGCCCATCGACAAACAATCGGCCGCGAAAACAGACGCCTACAACATCACCACCTACACCCACGTTTACCACGCCGGCTACGGCAGCCCCGAGGTGGACCGGACGACCGCCCGCGTGATCCAGGCTGTTCCCTCGGACGACGGGCTTTCGGTGATGCTGCATCTGGAGAAAATCACCGAAGACCACATCCACGATTTCGATCTCGCAAAAATTACCTCCCAGGACGGCCAGCGTCTTTTGCACAACAAGGCCTACTACACGGTGAATGAAATACCGAAAAACTAGGCCGCAACTCCGAGCCACCACATGCCAAAATCACTTCATCGTTTACTCTGTTCCATCACCCTCATTTTCTCCTGCGGCCTAGCCCACTCCGCGGACGGCCCGCAATGGCTGACCTGCGCCGGCGGCGACGGGCCGGGCAAAGGCAAGCGCATCGTGCTCATCGCGGCTGACCAGGAATATCGCAGCGAACAATCGATGCCCATGATGGCGAAGATTCTCAGCACGCATCACGGCTTTGACTGCACCGTGCTCTTCGCTGTCAACGACAAGGGGGAAGTCGATCCGACGATGCCGGTTTACCCCGAAAAAGGTAAGGAGTTCAAAGAGCACCGCATTCCCGGCCTTGAGTGCCTGGCCTCGGCCGATCTTGTCATTTTCTTTCCCCGCCTGTTGACGCTGCCCATTTCTGAACGCGAGCTCATTGTGAAGTATATCGATTCCGGCAAGACCATCATTTCCATCCGGACGGGCAACCACGGTTTTCACGCTGCGCTGCCCTACAAGATTAACGGCAAGCAAGTCCGCTGGGGCGAGGACGTGCTCGGCGGATCGTTCCTGGGCCACCACGGTCGCTGGCACGTCGACTCCACCCGCGGCATCATCGTTCCGGAACAAAAGGACCATCCCATTCTAATAGGAGTGAGCGACATCTGGGGGAACTCGGATGTTTACCGAACCTACAAAGAAGGAACGAGCCTGCCGACCAATTGCACCGCCCTGGTCTGGGGTCAGCCGCTCATGGGCCGAAAGCACGACGACCCGCCGAATCCAAAACTCCAGCCGCTGCCCGTCGCGTGGTTCAAGAACTGGCGGACGAGCGAGGGCAAAACCGCGCGCGTTTTTCAATGCACGATGGGCAGCGCCCATGATCTCCAGTCCGCCGGCCTGCGCCGTCTCATCATCAACGCCGCCTATTGGGGCATGGGCATGGAATCCGCCATCACCCCGACCCGCAGCGTGGAAATCGTCGGCACCTACCAACCGCTCGAAAGCGGTTTCAACTACAAGGAACTCGGCGTCGTCCCGAAGCCAGTTTCGGCCTACAAATAGCCGCGCACACTACGTTCGACTAGCGAGGCGTTGACCGCGAGCTAACGTCCGTGATGAAGAAGGCGAAAGCCGGCGCCAGGTCGAAGCGCTTTTCAACACGGTCGCTTTTACCGGTGTCGGAGCCGACTCGGTAATCGAGATTAACGCTTTTCTATGCTTAATTTCACACCGGAACGAGATTTTGAACCAAGACGACAAAGCAGGCATCCTATACGCTGAAGAAACGATAATCTATGCAACAACGTAGCCGGGTGGCGGGAACACAATGTCATCCTGACCGTCCTGACGAAATACCCGCGCCCACTCCTAGCAACGGTTCAGCAATTGTATGGGGGACGTTATTGACCAAGCCACCAGTGATAACAAGGCGCTACGCTGAGTTTGTGACGAACCTGCTTTCGCATCGTGATGAACCGCTCCGGCCCGAGAGCGGCGGCGTATCATTCTGCGGCTTCGTGCTCGCCGCCGCCTTGCTGTTGGGGGCGGTGACGGCTGGGAGTTCGGAGGAGCCAATCACCCGCCACCAAACCAACTCGGTGGAGGGCTGGACGGTGGTGGTGAATGAACGATTGCTCAATGACGATCAGGAAGCCACCGAAAAGGCGCTCGAACTCCTGCGGGTGCAGTTGCAAGAGATCGTCCGCGTCGTGCCGGCTCCGGCAGTGGCGAAGCTGCGCGAAGTGCCGCTGTGGTTCTCGCCCGAATACCCCGGGGTGAAGCCCAGCGCGGAATATCATCCCGGCGCTGGGTGGCTGCGGGACAACGGACGCGATCCAGCGATGGCTAAGGGTGTGGAGTTCACCGACGTGAAGGATTTTGAGGCCGAGACGAAGCGGATGCCGAACTTCACTTTGCACGAACTCGCGCACGGTTATCACGACCGGGTGCTGCCGGGCGGGTTCGGCAACCCCGAGATCAAAGCCGCCTACGAGCGCGCGAAGGCGAGCAAGTCTTACGAGAAGGTCGAACGTTGGTTCGGCAACGGTCGTCCGAACACCCAGGAGAAAGCCTACGCGATGACCAACCCGATGGAGTACTTCGCCGAGACGACCGAGGCTTTCTTCTCGCGCAACGATTTCTTTCCCTTCACGCGCGACGAACTGAAACAACACGACCCAGAAATGTTCAAGCTGCTGGAACAGTTGTGGAGTCCCACAGTACCGTCTCGTGGCTCTTCGCAAGTGAAACCGCCGCCGCCGGAATTGAAGCTGCCCGCGTTCTACAAAAAATACCTGGAGGCGGACGGCTACCCCATTGTGGCTTCAGAGAAGGTGAACGATTACGCGCTCAAGGAAGCCGCTTATCTCCTCAACCTGATGCTCGCCAAGCGGCCGGACGTGCGCGCGGCCATGATCAAAAGCGGCTCACGCCTGTGCATCATCGCGCACGATGAATTCACCACGGACCTGCCGGAGTGGGCCAAGATGACGCCCAAGGATTATTGGGACGCCCGCGCCCGCGGCACGGGCGGCTCGGCCGACGATCCGCTCTGTTCGTGCGGCGAGGAGAATCTGCTCGCCTTCCCCGGTGATCCCTACGCGGCGGAAAATATTCTCATCCACGAGTTCGCGCATAACATCCACCTGCGTGGGATGGTGAACGTGGACCCGACCTTCGATCCGCGCTTGCAGGCGGCCTATGACTCGGCGATGAAGGCGGGCTTGTGGAAAGGCAAATACGCGTCCGTGAACCATCACGAGTACTTTGCCGAGGGCGTCCAGTCGTGGTTCGACAACAACCGCGTGAACGACCACGATCACAACCATGTCAACACTCGCTCCCAGCTTCTCGAATACGATCCCGGTCTGGCCGCGCTGTGCCGCGAGGTGTTTGGCGACACCGTGTTGAAATACACCAAACCCGAGACCCGGCTCCGCGATCACCTTGAAGGCTACGACCCCGCGACCGCACCCAAATTCACATGGCCCGAACGCCTGACGAAGGTGAAGGCCGAAATCAAACAAAAGGCCCAGGCCCGAAGCGATGCCGCAGAGAAAAGCAAGACCGCGACTCCAAAGGAGCCGGTCAAGTGATCTTCCGTCGCCATTCCCCGATCCATCACATCCATGAAAATCACCCGCATCTTCGCTCATCGCGTTGAACTTCCGATCCATGAGACGACTTACAAATGGTCCGGCGGCAAGTCCGTCACCGTCTTCGACAGCACCATCGTCGGCGTTGAGACGGACACGGGACTCATCGGCTACGGCGAGGTGTGTCCGCTCGGGCCGTTCTATTTGCCGGCGTATGCGGAGGGCGTGCGTGCCGGTCTGCGCGAGCTCGGGCCGCATTTACTCGGCGAAGATCCGCGTCAGCTCATGAAGCTCAACCGCACAATGGACGCCGCGCTCAAGGGGCATCCCTACGTGAAGAGTGGCATCGACATCGCGTGCTGGGACATCCTCGGCCAGGCGACGGGCCTGCCCGTGTGCGAACTGCTCGGCGGCCGTTACGGCGAGGATGTTCATCTGTATCGCGCCATCTCGCAGGAATCGCCGGAGCAGATGGCCGCGAAAGTCGCGGGCTATCGCGCGGAAGGCTATCGCCGTTTCCAGCTCAAGGTCGGCGGCGATCCGGATGTGGACATCGAGCGCATTTTCGCCGTCGCGGCCAAACTCCAGCCCGGCGACCGGCTCGTGGCCGACGCCAACACCGGCTGGGTGCAGCACGAAGCCGTGCGTATCGCCAAAGCCGTGCGCGACGTGGACGTTTACATCGAGCAGCCTTGCCTCACCTACGAGGAATGCCTCGCCGTGCGCCGACAGATTCCGCACCCGCTCGTCCTCGATGAAAACATCGACGACCTCGGCATTCTGCTGCGCGCGAAAGCGGACCTCGCGATGGACGTGGTGAACTTGAAAATCAGCAAGCTCGGCGGCCTCACGAAAATCAAACAAGCCCGCGACCTGTGCATAAGCATGGGCATCGGCATGACGCTGGAAGATTCCTGGGGCGGCGACATCGCTACGGCAGCCATCGCGCATCTTGCCCACAGCACGCCCACAGAATTTCTGTTCAGCACCACGGACTTCAACAGCTACGTCACCGTGAGCACCGCCCATGGCGCGCCGCAGCGCGTGAACGGCCGCATGGCCGCCTCGAAATCGCCCGGCCTCGGCATCCTGCCGAAGTTGGATGTTCTCGGTAAGCGTGTCGTCGAAGTCTCGTAAACTCGATCCTCTGCGAAAACCCATGGCCTCTTCAATCATTCGAATGTTCCTCCCCTCCTTGGCCTGTTGATTCAGAGCGATGGCGTTGCTCGTCGCGGAGTTCCCTGTGAAGGCGGCGGAAGAAACCAACTGCACGCAGCTCACCGTCAAACGCATCTTCGCTTCTGAGGAGTTTGGCGGCGGGATTCTCCGCGCGTTGGCTCGACGACAGCTCCGAATACATGACGTTCGAGGCCTCCAGGTCGCTCGATGGTGGACGTGATCTGATGCGTCACGATCCCAAGACCGGCGGAAGGAAATCATGGTGCCCGCGGGGGACTTCGTCTCGCCGGGCGAATCTTCCTTCGTAAGGCACTGTCAGCAAGAACGTCAGCAAACGAGTTAACCTTAAAACGGCAGTTGGAAGAGATGGATTTTTCTGCAAGTTCTTGATACCGTGAGGGGTGAGTC
>CAMCIN010000098.1 GCA_945874745.1 Akkermansia muciniphila
CCCCCAATCCATGTCATCCCTCCTCTTCCTCTTGCTTGCTCTCGACCCCGCCAAGCCGCCCCTTGAAGCCGCCAAGCCAGTCTCCCACGAGGTGCGCCAGATCGAGGGCTGGCGGGTCCATGTGGACGCGCGGCTGCTGGTGCCGCAGCCGCCGGCTGCCGCCGCGGGCGCGCTGGAGATTCTCCAACGCCGGCTTGCCGATGTACGCCTTCTGCTCCCCTCCGAGAGCGTGGCCCGGCTCCAGCAGGTTCCCATCTGGTTGGATGCGACCCACGGAAAACTCACGTCCGCCCAGTACCATCCGAGTGCCGGTTGGCTGACCACAAACGGCTACAAACCGGAACTTGCCAAGGCGGTCCACATTCCCGACGCGGCCTTGTACGCAGGGGTGCGCCACCAGCGGATTCAGCCCTGGTCCATTTTGCACGAGCTTGCTCATGCCTACCACGACCAGGTTCTGGGTTTTGAAAATGAGGAAATCCAGCGGGCCTGGGCGGCCTTCCGGGATACCCGCAAATACGACAAAACGCTCCACATTGAAGGAGGCCTAACCCAGCACTACGGGCTGACCAACCCGAAGGAATTCTTTGCTGAAATGACCGAGGCGTACTTTGGGGTGAACGACTTTTACCCCTTCAACCGGGCGGAGCTCAAACAGGCGGAACCCGCCCTTTTTGAAAAAATGGGGCGCTGGTGGGCGCCGGTTCCCGCTCCCACACGAAACCCCGGTACCGTTCCTCCCCTACAATGAGGAAAGCTCCGGACCGGGGCTGCGCAACGGCTTTGTTTTCTTCCCGGTTCGCGGGTTTTATTCCTTCAGCAGCGACTCCAGCGAACCCTCGGCACGCCGTTGGAGCTGCTGGATCGTGTGCAGTGTCTCGGGGCCCTTGTAATGTCTTTTGAGCCCGCTGTCGGAAAGGGCTGACGCCGGGACGTGCTCGATGAATTCCGCGAACGTCTTGTCGCCGCCACCCTTTTGCAACTGGATGCCTTTCTTCGTCTGCCAAAACTCCTCCTCGATTTTGAGGAGCGCGCGGGAAGCCTCGTCGGGCCCGAAATCCTCGCGACGGCCCAGGATCCAAACCAACTCCGGATCCTCCGGCAGCGCCACAGGAAAGGGTACAAACGGCGCGGGTACAGGCTGTTCCTGGGTCACGGTTGGGTCCACCTTCACGCGGCTGTTGATGGTGCGGTCGGTGAGTTCGATCGCCACCTCGACACTCTTCCCAGTCTCATCCTGGATGATCTCGATGTTTTCCGCACCAAACTGCGCGATGAGTTCCCGCTCGAAGCCGGCAACGGTTTCAGGCGCCAGGTCGGGGAGACCGCCCGTTTCGCAGAACTTTTCGAAGGACTGGAGGCTCTTGACGAGGCGCACCTCCTTGAGGACCTCCGCGTAAATGGCCGTCGCCAGATGGGGATCCTGTGTGGTCTTGGGAAGGACCTTCTCGAGCAGCGCCAAAAAGTCCGCTTCATTCATCGCTTTGTTTTTCATGGAACCTCCAAGACTAGCAAAGAGTTCGGAGCGCGCGCGCGGATTCGGAAAAAAAGAAACGGGGAGGAGGGTATCCGCAGATGACGCAGACGGGCACAGATGTCAGCAGAAAAGAGGAAAGAAAAGGTCAGAAACGGTCAGGCAAGGTCAGGAAAGGTTGGGAAAGGTTGGGAAAGGTTGGGAAAGGTTGGGAAAGGTTGGGAAATACCCGATCTACCCCGACTTACTTTCAGGCCCCTTAAAACCCCGCCGTACCTTTCATACCCCTCATACCCTCTGTGACTATCTGAGGCATCTGAGCCATCTGCGGATAAACCCGTCAGCGCCCTAAGGCAGGCGCTTCACCCGAAAGTTGCGGAACGCCACGGGGTCCACGTGGCCGGCAAAGCCGATGAAACCGGACTGGCGGTCCAAGCCCTTTGGCACCTTCGCCAGCTGGCTGCGGTCAATCTGGTTGATGTCGACGTCCAGAATCTTGGTGCCGTTGAGCGTGACCTTGAGGACCTGGTTGCGCACCTCAATTTCCTCGTAATTCCATTCACTTACGGGCCGCAGAAAACCCGTCTTCGCACCCACACAATGGTAGAGGGAGCCGTGCACCTGGTAGGGCTTGAGCGGGCTGTTGGGGTGGGCGGCGTTGTAGCCGTCGTTGTCGATGACCTGGATCTCCACGCCGTCCGAGGAGCAATGGCCGCCCAGCGGGGTGCGCAAAGCGATGCCGTTGTTGCCGCCCGGAGGGAGCTGGAACTCAAAACGCAACACCAGGTCGCCGTATTCCTCCTTGCTCAGAAGATCGCCGCCCTTGCCAGCCTTGCACACAATGGCGCCGTCCTTGACCTCGTAACTCTCGACCGCCCCTTGCCAGTTGCTCAGGTCCGAACCGTTGTCGAGACGCGTGAAGCCGGCGTCGTCGCGTTGCGCCAGCGTGCGGTTGGCCTCTGCGGCGCTGATCTCGCGGAGGAACACGTTCCGCCAGCGGATCTCGCTGCCGTGCGTCTGCAGTTGGATGGGGCCGCGTGGAAACACCGGGTCCCGCATGGCCGGCGCCACCGGCTTGGCGTCCGCCTGGGGCGGCGCACCGGCGGCCGGCGGCTTTCCATAGGCGATGTAGCCGGCCTTCTTGTTGGCAAAAAAGTTCTCCAACACCGCATGGTCCACAACCGTTTCGCCGTTGAAGACGACGGTCACCCGTTCCCCGATCATTTTGATCCGGAAACTGTTCCATTCGCCAAACGGCCGGTCCATGTTCCTGGCAGGATCCTTCCCCGGGCTCCCCTTGCTGTTGTTCCACAAGCCGCCCGAACCCTTGTCCTGGCCCAGGCCGCGCGGATCCCCCTTTGTGGAATCCCAAATCTGCACTTGGGGCACTCCCCGCAGGTAGACGCCACTGTCGCCATCGGGCAGCGCCTTGTACTCGAGCAGCAGCTCGAAATCGCCGTAATCCTTGTCCGTGGTCAAATACAGGCCCTTGCCGTCATTGACCAACTCGCCTTCCTCCACCCGCCAGTGTGCGCGAATGTGGTCGGCGGTGGCGTTGCCCTTGCTGTCGACCAAGCCGCCCTCGATGGACTTGGCTTTGTATGCGGCCAACTGCTCGGGGCCCATCGCCCAGAGCGCGGAGGGGTCCGCAGTGCCCCAGCCGTACCAGCCGTCCAAATTGGTGCCGTTGAAGAGCGCTTTGTAGCCGTCGGGCGGGGTGACGCCATAGCCGTAGGAAAGGCTCAGACCAAGGCACAGACAGGAAAGGAATCGTTTCATCGTTGGAGGTGGTTGGGGGGCGCCCTTCGGCGCGCCACGTCAGTGCAGCACGCCTCCGGTCCGGAAAATTCTACCGAGCGGTGCCCGCCCCGCGAGCGGGAAAACCAGCGCTGCCGGTGTAGCACTTCCTACCAGTTGTGGTAGTCCAGTCCGTACACAATCGCACCGCCCAGAAACCCGGTGAGCCCGACGAGCGCCGCACCGAGAAACAGGGCGCCGCGCAGCCGGGCCCGCTCGGGCGAGCCTTCGCGGCATTCAAACAACACGGCGCAGCCCGCGGTGAGGACCGCCCACAGAGCGGTGCCGGTGCCCAGCCACTGGTGGAACTTGTAAACACTTGATACGCCAGAATATGCATTCAGCCAGCCCAGTGCTGCGGTGTTGACAGCGCTGGCCGCGCCGAGCAGCAGCAGGAAGCGGGTGCAGGTCAGCCACGTCTCCTTGCGCGTCCACCAGCCGAGCGCCTCCGAAAGCACGGCCACCATCAGCAGCGCAATGGGGAAGTGCGTCGACGCGGCGTGGAACGAACCCAGCCAGACGCTGACATGTTGGAAAAACGTGCGTCCCACTTTCGGCTTCTCGGGCTCGGGAGCGTGCGCATTCAAAAGCTCCGTCTGCCATGCGGCCAGGGAGGCGGGGAGCGCTGAGGGCGCCCCGAGCTGGATCCACTGCCGCAGTGCCAGCTTCTCGGCGGCGTTGGCCACGCCGTGTTCGCTGTCCTTGCCGGGCATCTCGTCCTCGTTGACCAGTCGGTACAATTCAGATTTGTCGGGCTCTCCCGGGACCACGTACTCCTCGTTACCGGCAACCCGTTTCAGGTCCATGGTGTACCCAAACTTGCCCTTCGGCTTCGCCAGTTGGGCGCCGTGGCAGTCGTTGCACTTGGCTTCAAAAAACTCGAAGACCGCCGCAGTCACCAGCAGGGCTTCCTTGCTTTGCGCCTCCCCTTCCGGGGCCAAGGGCGCCGCAGAAAGCAGGCCGCCAAACAGCATACAGGCAAGGGCTGGAAGGAGCAGGGTGTGTTTCATGAGTGTCTAATAAGAATAACCTGCGGCGGGCGCCAAACAAAGGGCCCGGCAGTCGCGAGACCGCAACGGAGGCCGTTTCGCCTCAGGAGAGCATGAGCCGGCTCGCCCAATTTGCGAGCCAGTTACACAGTTCGGAGCGTGTCTGTGCCTCGTGCTGTGCACCCTGGGGATCGAGGATCCGGAAGCCAGAGCCCAGCGCCGCGCCGTTGACCACGCACAGGGAGGAGCCGTTCTCGCGCAACTGGTTGCGCCCCTTCTCAAGGGCCGAGGCACGGTCCCCGTCCAACTCGAACTTCCAGCCCACGATCCGCGCCGCCGGAAAAAGGGTCCCCAGTCCGGGCAACAGTTTTGCCGCGGGCTCCAGAAAAATCTGGAGGCCGGCGTAGTGGCTGGGAATTTTCTTCGCCTGGAGCGGTTCGCCTTCGTGGGTGCACACGGACACCACCCGGTAGTCGGTGAGCGCCGCTGCGTGAAAGACGATGTGCACGCCCTCGGGCTCGGGAAGTGCCCGCAACTGGCTTTCCAGATCCTCGTTGGTGCTAAAGCTGCCCAGAAGTAAGTTCGGGCCCGCCGGATCCCGATACGTCGCCGCCTCACTCTTAAAACACGCCACCTCCCAACCGTACTCGAGCAGGCACTCGGTGAGCCGCACCCCCAGCTCGCCCGAGGAGAAGTTGGTGATGCGCCTCATGGCGTCTATTGGCGCGACGCCCGGGCCGCACGTGACGACGGCACGGGGGATATTTTGGGGGGATGGGGACGACATTGCAGCAGATGCTACCAGCGCTCCGCCGAATGGGCAGCGCAAAAACCCCTAACCGTACCCATCCGCAACCCTACGCCTTGACGGGCTGCAAGCCTAGGGGTCTATTGCAAGCCCGCTCTCATCCCTCTCTATTCCGTCATGAAGTGTCCCCGAGGCCTGCGTCCTGTTTCGTTGTTATGCTGCACGGCAGTCGCCCTGTTTCTGGGGGGCTGCCAGACCGCTGACCTGCGCACGGGTGACGGCACCGTTTATCTCGGGGGCTATTCGGCCCGGGACGGGGACCGGTCCAACTTCGACAATTATTCCCATTGGGACGGGGAGGGGGTGTCGGGCCCCCCGCGCATAGCGATCAGGCTGCGGGAACAGCGGGCCTACTTCTATAAGGGCGAGGAGCTGGTGGGGGTTTCGACCATCTCCACTGGGAGGGAAGGCTTCGGCACACCGAGCGGCAAATTTAAAATCCTCCAGAAGGACAAGGACCACGCCTCCTCGTTGTACGGGGACTATGTGGACGCAAGAGGGGCGGTTGTGAAACGGGACATCGACCGGAATAAGGATCCGATGCCCCCTGGCACAAAGTTTGACGGGGCAAAAATGCCGTACTTTATGCGGATTGTGGGCGGGGTGGGGATGCACCAGGGCTTTTTGCCGGGTTATGCAGCCTCGCACGGGTGCATTCGGATGCCGATGGCCATGGCGGAGGCGTTTTTCAAGAACGTGGAAAAAGGCACGCCGGTGAGCATTGAGCCCTAGCGGCCGCCCTGAGACGTCACCAGCGGATCCCGGACAGCGCCGACTGTGAAAAAACCTGAACGAAATGCCGTGCGTGGCACTCAATTTGCTGCGGTTGGCTGCGCGAAATGCACTCTGAAGTGAACCGCGGCGCTTAGGCAGCCCGCAGGCGCACTCTACCACCCCGATTTTCCCTCAAATTTTCCATGAAATCCCAGCAATCCAGCGGCGCCTCCCTGCCCTCCCAAACGACTCCTCCGCGGGAGTTGAACCAGCAATGGCAACCGGTGCATCCCTTCCTGCGGTGCGTCTCAGCGCTGCTGAGCGTGGTGCTGGTGTTTACTTGCGGCGGTCCTGTTCAGCAGGCGTTTGGCCAGACGATCTTTTGGTCTGAAGGGCCTATACAAAACAATTTTATCAACAAAGTGATTTTGGAGTCTGTTGCAAATCCTGGGTTGAGGCTCGCAACTTCTATTGAAAACCCAGCAGGCGAGCCCAATATCTTCGTACAATCTTTGACAACCCTGATTCAATCGGGGACGGCCTTTTCTGTCACACCGCCTGAGCAGTACGTGTTTGATAATTTTGACCAGTTTTTAATTACGTCCGGAGCTGCACAAGCTGTACACCTTACGTTAGCCGGTCTGGGTTTTAGTGAGGATACCGAGGGCGATTTGGTTTCCAGAACAGGTGTATTCGACGCTCTATCGATAGGGACAGTCACATTATTTGGAAAACGTCCTATAACACCGTTAACGCTACCACCCGTTGACCCCGAGGATCCCGATTCCGTACCCCCTCCAGATCCCACCGTTGGAACGCCGTTGTTTACTGAGGAACCAATAGGCTTGCACTTACAGCAGGAGGGTTTCGTGTTGTATATGGGGACTTACGAAGGCTTGGCTGGCAAAACAACCAAAATTCTTTTGGGTGGGACTCAGACGTGGAAGCTTGAAAATGATAGTAAACTCGCCGGCGGCTTCATTGGCACCCTCAGCGTAGATTCCAGTCTTACGGAGAATTTGGCGCCTGCGAGGGTGGAAAATGCGCAGACATCAGGGAGCGCCTTGGAACTGACGCTCCGACTGTCAGGTTCAGACACAATGCGATCCTCGGCGTGGCTCGATGTCGGGCCGGCGATTAATCTCAACGTTAATCCTGACAGCTCGAACACGGGGGAATTGGTACTTGCCCTAGGGGGGTCTTTAGACACCGTGAATCGGAAAGCCTTTAATGGTAATATTACGCTTTCTGCGGGTATCTTGACTTTGGGCCCCGGTTTTCTGTCGGTTGTCAACGGAAAAGCGCCTTTGATCACATTGTTAAGCTCCGCGAGTGCCAACGACAAAACCATCAACGTGGTTGGGTTGAATACAATTTCGGGTTTAGACGGAACGGTCGGAGCGGGCACGCTCGCTGTCACCGGCGCCCTTGTGATTCGCGCCTCAACGATGTTGGATCCTGCTTTAGGCAATGAGGTATCTGGAGGAACCTTAGTCTTTCAGACTACGGGAACTTCAACTCTAAATATTGGAGCAAAATTGGTCGATGGAGACGGCAATATTTTAGGTGAAGAACCCCTTACAATCGTTAAGAGAGGGTCTGGAACAATCCGTTTTATAAATCCTGACAACACCTTCTCTGGCGGCCTGCGTATTCAAGAAGGAGCATTAACCTTGGGTACCCTACAATCTTCCGAAGGTGCGGGTCTCCAACCGCCCTCCGTCGTGACGGGAATTTCAACGAATCTTTTCCTTGGAGGCGGGACATCAAACGTAACCGTCAGAGTGCCGGCGACGGCATCTAGTTTGGAAGACACGACGACTGTAACATTATTGGGAGCAGGGACCCAACAATTGACGACACCGAAGGTATTCTTTTCCAGGGACCTAGAAGTCGCCGCTGCAAGGACTGCCGCATTCAAAATTCCGATTTTACAGGTAAGATCCGAAACACCCGATGAATTAGTAACCTTCGAATTAAGTAATTCGATCGATCTTGAGGTGGCCACCCTCGAGATTTCGGGAACTCTGATCAAATCAGGCACTGCTTCACTCACGATGTTTGACGGAGCATCCACAGACAGTTCATATGGAACTCTGATGCTTAACGACGGTACCCTTGTACTGGGCAATGCTGTTTCCGGAGATCTAACACTGGCAATTGGGGGAAGCGGAACCGCAAAGCGAAGAGTCTTAATAAACCAAGATACTACCGTTAAGGATTCTCAGTCTGTACAAAACCGAGTCTGGTCTGCGGGATTCACGTTTGCGGGTAACGGTAAAACACTGACCCTTAACGGGAGTGACGGTAAGGCCGCCGGGATCTCAATCAGTGCAGGAGTCAGTCTTGTCACGGAAAGCGGAACGCTCTCGCTTGGTAGTCTTGAAAAAGCTGCAGGAGCAACCGCTACATCATTCTCAAAGTCAGGAGATGGAACACTCGTCTTCGCTGGCGACAGCATCTCAGCGGGCACTTCTGAGTTGGATTCCGTGTCGCTCCTCGCCGGGACGGTCAAGTTTTCGGGAGGTTCCCTTATTGCCCCGATGGTCCTGTCCAGCACCTTGGTCACCGGCACTGCGACTGGCCGTCCGCTATTGGATGTGGATCCAAACAAGTCAGTTTCCGTCTCCGGAACCGTCAGAGGCACGGGCTTCACAAAAACAGGTCTGGGCGCCCTCGCATTGGCCGGAGCGAACACCATCTCCGGCACGACCACGCTTCGTTCCGGCGCTCTGAGCCTTGCGGCCGGAACCGGTGCCATTCTTCTTGGCGATTCCGAGACGCTGGCTTCCGCCGCGCCGACCTTGTTCTCGACCGGCACTGTTTCCGGGGCGATCACCGTGGGTTCGGGGGCGACCAGCGCCTATACCGCCACTTTGGCGTCCTCCGGCACGACAGAAACGGCGTTTTTCAGAGGCCCGATCACTTTAGCTTCGGGCACAGCCGTCGGCCTCGCCTTACAGGCTGCCAAAGGCGGGACCCTTGATTTCTCCGGGGCCTGGAACGTGAACGGACAGCCGGTCAGCGTTGGCTCCTCGAGCAGGGACGGCACTGTCAGGCTTTCCAGCGCCTTGTCGACAAGCGGCAGCATCTCCGTCAACGCAGGTGCGTTGCAGGTTGGTACGCAGAACGCACTGGCAACTTCCCCGGTGAACCTCCTCAACGGAGCAGTGCTGAGTCTGGGGACGTTTACCTCGACCGCAGGACCGGTCACCCTTGCTTCTGGAACCATCTTGGGGACCACCGGCTCCCTTCGGGACACCAGCTTGGCTGCGCAGTCGGGGGTCATTTCCGCGACAGTCGACGGGACAAGTTCCCTGACCAAGACGGGCCCCGGGGCCGTGACAGTCACTGGCGTGAGCTCTTACACTGGTGAAACGCGGGTCACCGAGGGATCGCTCACCTCCGGGCTGCCGCTCAACTCGGCAATCACCGTAGATGCTGGAGGCACATACAACCTCACCTTGTCGGCCACCGGCACCTACAGCAAAACCATCACCAACGAAGGCGTGATTCGCCTCACGGGTGCCTCAAGCACAACGCCTGTTGTGCTCACCATCAATCAGGCCAGCGCACTCTCCGGTTCCATCGAAGTCGTGGGTAACAATGTCACACTCAGGGCGGATTCCGGTGTGAACGACATTTTCGGCTCCAACTTCAAGCTGACGTTGAATGGAGGAAAATTCGACGCGAACGGCACAACGCAGACCATTCCAACGATTTCCTTCCTTAACGGCGGTTCCCTTATCAGTTTGGGTACCCCCGGAACGATCAAGACCGATTTGGATGTTCCAAGCTCGAACCGTTCCAACGTAAACATCATCCTTCCAGTCGTTCGGGACGTCTCTGTCAACGGAGGCACGCTGGAATTCTATTCGGGTTTTTTGGGCGACCTCGCCTCGGGTGGCAGTTATGGCCAGATTGTGACGCAGGCCAAGAAACAGGGAGACACGCTCAAATTTGACAAGCTTGTGAGGGGCTCGACCTCGGTGGTGGCTCGGGTTTCAGGCGGCAGCCTTTATACGCTCAGCGTGGGTGCCGTCGTTGAAACTCCCTTCTTCGACATCCAAAAGGGCGTCACCGCTCTCTTTACAACCGCTGGCTCACTCGTCAGCGGAACACTCAGTACGTCTGGCACACTTCAAATCGGCGGTACCGTGGATCTGGACGGGAACACCAAGTCCTTCTCCTCCATCAGGCTCATAGACGGGAGTCTCGTGAAGGGCACGCTATCCGACGGTTCCCTTGAAGTCGCCGGAACCGGTGCTTCTTCACTCTCAGCAACGCTCGCGTCTCGCTTTGGAAACATCACCAAAAACGACGACGGAAGCGTGACCATTTCCGGGTCCAGCCCAAATTATGGCGGGTCGTTGTTCGTCAACGCCGGGACCGTCACCTTGGGAACTGTCTCCGCCCTTGGGGGCTCTGCAAGAATCGGTAGCCTTGCGACAGGCGCAATTCTCCAACTGGCTGGAAACCATTTGGAAGTCGAGGCACTGTCCGGCTCAGGGATTCTTGAAAACTCCGCCGTGCAGGCCGCCACGCTGACCTTCAACCCGAGCGCTGACACGACGTTCGGTGGCGTTTTGCGGAATGGTTCTTCAACCGGTGCGCTCTCCGTGGTGAAGACCGGTTCCGCGACCCTCACCCTTGATGCGACGCTCGCGTACACCGGTGGGACAACCGTGAAACAGGGGAGTCTGGTGCTTTCAAACGTCCTTCTTCCTGCTGTCACAGCGCTGGATGTACAGGGGGGTGCCTTGGATCTGGGCGCCCAGCCCCAAACCGTGGCCTCGTACTCGCAGAGTGGAGGCAGCCTGTTGGGAGGCGCTCTCGAGTTGACTACGGGAAGTTATCAGCTCAAAGGAGGCTCGGTTGGTGCCGTCCTCGGCGGCACCGCAGCCGCTGTTGTCGAAGGTAACGTGACGCTGAACGCCGCAGCCACCTACACAGGCGGCACGACAGTCAAGGCGGGCACGTTGTCTTTGGGCGCGAATGGGGCCCTGTGGACGACCTCCACTCTCACCGTGCAGCAGGGAGGCACGTTCTCGCTGGGCGGCAAGGAACAGGTCCTCGCCTCCTACACCCAAACAGGCGGTCGCGTGGAGAACGGAACCATCACGGCGGATGGTTTCAGTCTCAAAGGCGGGGTGGTCGACGCCAGGCTTGGAGGCATCGGCTCAGCAACTGTGGACGGTGTCGTCACGCTCAACCGAGCTGCAGCCTACACCGGAAAGACGACCGTCCAGTCGGGCAGCCTCATCTTGGGACCCGGCGGAGCGCTGTCAAAGACCGCGGAGGTTGAAGTGCGGCAGGGCGGCACATTCTCCTTGGGTAATAAGGAACAGGAACTCGGCTCTTACACCCAAACAGGCGGTCGCGTGGAGAACGGGACAATCAACGCGGCCTTCTTCACCCTCGGCGGCGGCCTCGTGGACGCAGTTCTGGCCGGCACGGGTGCTGGGGCGACTGTGCAGGGCGATGTAACGCTCAACCGGGGTGCGACCTACACGGGACAGACGACGATTGTGGATTCCGGCAAACTCACCCTCGGAGCCCAGGGAACGTTAGCCAGCGCCTCATCACTCTCTGTTGAGGGCGGGACCTTGAACCTCAATGGGAAGACCCAAACGGTCGGCGCCTTCACCATAACGCGCGGTCTGGTCGAGGAGGGTATTCTGAATGCGACCACCGGTTTTGATTTGCTGGGTGGCAATATTAGGGCGGTTTTGGCTGGGTCGGCTTCCTTAGGGGTGAACGGCAACGTCACACTCTCCGGAGCCAACACGGTGACCGGCGACACGACGATCGCGTCAGGCACGCTGACCATCGCCAACAAGGCTGCCCTGTCCAGGAGCGCGGTGGTGTCCAATGGAGGCTCGATTCGATTCGCCAGCGACATCAGCGCAACCACCTTTGCCGGTCTCTCCGGCACGCAGGCTCTGGCCTTGACCACCGGGACAGGCGGCGCGGTCGTCTTGACCTTGGACCTTACCGGTCCACAGACCTATGATGGAGTCTTGTCGGGTAACGGCGGCCTTACGGTGGTTGGCGCTGGGGCCCTGACGCTGACGGCCCCAAGCACTTTTACCGGTGAAACGACCATCAACGGCGGGTTGTTGAGCGCCGGAACCTCTCTGGTTGGTACCAGCGTAATCAATCTGAATGCCGGCACCTTTGAGGCGACCTCTTACAACGCCGGCGCAGCGTTGAAAATCGCCGCTCCCGGGACGGCAAGGATCGACGGCGGAATCGTGTCGCTTGGAAACATCTCCAATTCCGGCAACCTGTCTTTCACCAGCCTGCAGGGCGACATCACGATCGGCTCGTTGTCCGGAACCGGCACGACGAACTTCGCGGTTGGTGGCACGATCAACGGTGTGCTTGCCGGGGGGATCGTAAACGTCGCAGGGGATCTGGTGGTGAACTCCACCATTTCAGGCGGAAGTATCACGACACGGACAGCATTGCTTGAGCACGTGACTGGTGAAGCCGCCTTGCGGGTGACCGACTCAGCGGTGATTCAGACTGTCAGCAATGGGACTTTGGTCTTCGGGGGGAACAGCTCAATCAAGACGCTTTCAGGCGGGTCCTTGACTAGCGCCGGCGAAATGAGTGTTGAAGCTGGGACCACTAGCGGGCCGATCTCGGGTGTCGGTGCGTTGCTCAAACAGGGCTCGCAGTCCCTGACGCTCAATGGGAATCTCAATTACACCGGCGAAACCAAGGTGCTGGAAGGGACGCTCTTCATCGGAGAAAATACCAGTCTCTCAAATTCAGCGGGCCTCACGGTAGACGCCCTGGCGGAGACGCGTTTCAAAAACCAATCCGGAACGGTCACGCTTATGGGACTTTCTGGAGCAGGGAAGACCGTGTTTGATGGCAATGCCAAAGTGCTCTCACCTGTGGAAGAGGGCGTTGTGTCGGTGGCCGGAACCTTCACGGCTGGAACTGTTGGAAAAGTGCAAGGGACTGGCCCTCAACTTGTGGCCGGAGGGCTCGACATCGGAACGTTGCAAGGCGGAGTTGTACAGGCCCAGGGGGCGTCCAAGCTGGAGAATTTGGCCGGAGGCAGTTTGAAACTCGCCGGGGGCCAGAACGCAATTACGCGCCTGACAGGTGCAGATTCGACCTCGCTGACGCTAGAAGGGACAGCCCGAGTGCAGGTGTCCTCAGGCAACTATTCGGGGTCCATCCATGGAACCGGGAGCCTTGAAAAGGTGGGATCGGAATCTCTGGATCTTGCCAATGCGCCTAACGAAACAGTGAAGATCGCTGTTCAGGGCGGAATGCTGTCCGCAGGGAGCCTGTTGATCGGCAACCGGCAGGTGAGCGTGTCGTCTGGCGCTATCCTGAGCCTTTCTAAGGTTGAAACGGCTTCCATTTATTCGGGCACGCTCTCCGGCAGCGGTGCCACCCAAATGCTGGGAACGGGGCTTTCTTTAGGAAGCACTGGGTCGCTCAACGGAGCCCTTACGCTCGGAACCACCGGGTTCAAGCTGGATATCTCAGCCGCCGGAGCCAGCGCATTCGGTGACAATGCAACTTTGAACCTTCTGCAATCCGGGAGCCTTGTCTTGGGCGGAAACCAAGAGGTAGCCCTCAACGACTTAAAGCTGGAGGGTCAGGCCACGCTGACCATTCAGACGCCCTTGTCTACAGGGGCAAAAATCTTCTATGACCCCAGTGATAAGCCGGACTTTCTTTTAGGAAAGGCAGAGACTTTCACACTCTCTTCGGGGGACGCGGCGCTTAATGGAGTGACCGTCACGGGCGGAAGCGTCACGTTTGACGCACTCTCCCAAGTCACTGAGATAGCGGCTGGCACCTACCAGGCGATCACGGGCGTGGTGCAGTCGCGCGGCGGGGGCTTCCTCACGGGGCAAAGGCTGTTGCTTGACCCGAAGACTTCGGGCTCGGTGCTCAGGCTCGGTGGCGGCACCTTCACCACGGAAATCATCGCCGGCGGCACCTTTAACCAAGGCGGTGTCGCGTTGAACGGTGCTGTGACTACCGGCAGTTTGACGATCAATTCTGGGATTCGATTTGAGTTTAATCAGACTGGCTCGTTGACCAAGCTAGGTGGGGTGGTCGCAACGCCGATCGCCAACGCAGGTACCCTCGTGTTTGCAGTGGCTGGTGGGACGCTCAAGAGCGTTGCAAACGTGCTCTCCGGAGCCGGGTCTTTGGAAAAAACGGACGCTGGTACACTGGCTCTTTCGGGTGCAAACACGCGCAGCGGAACCACCCTCCTGAGAGGAGGCGTTCTGCGGATGGACAACAACAACGCGCTCGGGAG
>CAMCIN010000099.1 GCA_945874745.1 Akkermansia muciniphila
GAATACCACCCATGACCTACGGAGCCGCTCCCGCCCCCTTTGCTTTTGATAACAGCTACACCCAGCTGCCAGAGCACTTTTACGCGCGGACCGCCCCAACCCCGGTTTCCGCCCCGCGGTTGCTGGCGCTCAACGCAGAGCTTTGCGGGGAGCTGGGACTTTCCTTCGAGACGCTTTCCCTGGACGCGGCGGCCCTTTTTTCTGGAAACGTCCTGCCGGAGGGGGCGGCCTCCGTCGCGCAGGCCTACGCCGGGCACCAGTTCGGCAACTTTGTGCCGCAGCTTGGCGACGGGCGGGCGATCCTGCTTGGTGAGGTTCTGGACGCCGGGGGGCGGCGCCGCGACATCCAGCTCAAGGGCGCCGGTCCGACGCCCTTTTCCCGTAGGGGCGACGGGCGCGCAGCGCTAGGGCCGGTGGTGCGCGAGTACTTGCTGAGTGAGGCGATGCACGCGCTCGGAATTCCCTCCACGCGCTCCCTCGCCGCCGTCGCCACCGGCGAGCGGGTCTACCGGGAGGAGGCGCTTCCGGGGGCCGTCCTGACGCGGGTGGCGGCGAGCCACATCCGGGTGGGGACCTTTGAATACTTTGCCGCGCAGGAAGACCGCGCTGGGGTTGAGGCCCTCGCGCGGCATGTCATGGCGCGGCATTACCCGGAGGCGCTTTTGTCCGAAAGGCCCTGTCTGGCGCTGCTTGAGGGGGTGTGCGTGCGGCAAGCCGCGTTGGTGGCGCGCTGGATGCAGGTGGGCTTCATCCACGGCGTCATGAACACCGACAACATGGCCGTCTCGGGAGAGACCATTGACTACGGCCCCTGCGCCTTTCTGGACGCCTACGATCCGGAGAAGGTTTTCAGCGCGATTGACCGCGGCGGCCGCTACGCCTTCGGCAACCAGTCCCGGGTCGCCCAGTGGAACCTGGCGCGTCTGGCGGAGACCCTGCTGCCCCTGTTGGATGCGGACCAAGCCAAGGCGGTGGAGTCCGCGACGGCTGCCATCCACCGGGTGCCGGAGGTTTTTCAGAAGGAGTGGCTTTCCGGGATGCGGCGCAAAATCGGTCTGGAGGCGGGCGAACCGGAAGACCTTGCGCTCATCGAGGGATTGCTGGAGGCGATGCGGCAGGGGGAGGCCGATTTTACGCTGACATTCCGCCGGTTGTGCTCCGCCGCTCAGGATTCCGCCGGCGCCGCCGACGCGGCTGTTCGGGAGCTCTTTTCCGCACCCGGTTTGTACGACTCCTGGGCGGCGCTCTGGCGCTCCCGGCTTGCCCGCGAAGACGTCGCGCCAGAACTCCGCGCAGAGCGGATGCGCTTGGTTAATCCGGCGTTGATTCCCAGAAACCACCGGGTGGAGGAGGCCATCGCGGCGGCGAGGGAGGGGGATCTTGTGCCTTTCGAGCGGCTGCACCGCGCTTTGAGCCGGCCGTTTGTGGAGGCCCCGGAATTTGCAGAGTACGCGCTCGCGCCGCGGCCCGAAGAGCGCGTGCTGCGCACCTTCTGCGGCACGTAAGCCGGTGCAAAGTCGACGCGAGCAGAGGCGTACTCAATTCCGCATTTCCCTTGCCCCGTCATTGCCGCGGCCTGGCTCGGGGAGCACACGCCGCTGGCCCCGGTGAAGCGAGTGAAGTCCGTTCCGTCGCGCGCGAACCGGTCAATGTGCGGCGTCTTCACATACGGATACCCGTAGCACGACAAGTCGCCCCAGCCCCAGTCCCAGTCATCGGCGAAGATGAAGAGGATGTTGGGCCTTGCTGCACGAAGTCGAAGGCTTGGAGCGCCATACCGGTGCGGCGCTTCTACCAGACGAGTGCCTTTGGAAAGCGACCGCCCTCTGTTTTTAGGGCGTAAAATGATAGGTGCTGTAGTTGACGGTGTCGATCGCGAGTTCCCGCTTGCCCGCGTTCCATGGCGACCCCGCTGACCGCCGCATCGGGGGCGCTGAGGCCGGGCAGATGATTCCTTCGGCGGCCCGCCAGGGCGGCTGCAGCGTCTCTTTTTCACGCGCCGGCGACACGCGCAAGTCCCACGACGAAAACGAGGGTGACTGCTGGGAAGTTCTTAAAAACCTGACAACATGAGCAGGCCTCGGAACACTGAGGCATCCTCCGGACCATCCCACTCGTGAAAATATTGCCCCCCCTCCTGTTCGCCCTCCTCCTCACGCCGCCCGCCGCGCTGTACGCAGTCGACTCGCCAAGGACCGCACCCAAACCCAACGTCCTTGTCCTCCTCGCTGACGACCTCGGCTACGGTGATGTCCACTGCTACAACCGCGAGCGCGGCAGGATCCCCACACCGAACATCGACAAACTGGCGGCGCAGGGAATGCGTTTCACCGACGGCCATTCATCCTCGGGAGTGTGCTCACCCTCGCGCTACACCCTTCTCACCGGGCGCTACCACTGGCGCACAAGGTTGCAGAAAGGCATCGTCGGAGTCTTTGGCGAGCCCTTGATTGCCCCGGATCGCATGACCATCGGCTCGCTTGCGAAGCAGCAGGGTTACCGCACGGCGTGCATCGGCAAATGGCATCTCGGGTGGGACTGGCCGATCCCCAAACAGCAAAGGCCCCTGCTGACACCCACGGCCCAGCCAAAGGATGAGGTGGCGCGGGCCGAGAGGAAGGCTGCGGCCCGCGAGGCAACGCCAACGCAGGAGCAGACCGAGGTCTGGCGCGACATTTTTTCCAAACCAATCGCCGGCGGTCCGACCACGCGTGGCTTCGATTTTTACTTCGGCACCGACGTCCCAAACTGGCCTCCCTATTGTTTTATCGAGAACAACCGGACCCTCGGCATTCCGGACGCATTTCTGTCTCCGGCGTTGCTGGGTAACAATCAAGCCAGCAACCAAGGGCCTGCGCTCAAGGACTGGAAGCTCGAGGCAATCCTGCCGGCACTCGGAGACCGCACCGTCAGGTTTATGAGCGAATCGGTCGAAAAGGCTGAGCCGTTTCTGGTTTACATGCCGCTCACCTCGCCGCACACGCCGCTCGCGGTGAATGGGGAGTGGAAGGACAAGAGCAGTCTGAACCTGTATGCCGACTTTGTGATGGAGACAGATGCCGTCGTGGGGCGGGTGCTCGACGCGCTTGAAAAAAGCGGTGCAGCGAAAAACACGCTCGTGCTTTTCACCAGCGACAACGGTTGCGCGCCCTACGCCGGGGTCAAGGACCTCGAGGCGAAGGGACACTACCCGAGCGGCCCGTTGCGTGGCTACAAGGCCGACGCGTGGGAGGGCGGTCATCGCGTGCCCTTCATCGTGCGGTGGCCCGGTGTGGTGACGCCTGGCACCGAATGCGGACAACTCGTGGCCCAGGCTGACATCCTCCGCACGCTAGCCGAGGTGTGGAACGTCACCCTGCCAGACGGTGCAGGAGAGGACAGTTTTAGTCTGCTGCCGCTTTTGAAAGGAGAAGACAAACCCGTCAGGGCGAACGCTGTGAGCGCAAGTATCGGCGGAACGCCCGCGGTGCGCAGCGGATCCTGGAAATACATCCCCGCGCCCGGCTCCGGCGGCTGGGGCGGCGGAGGCGCTCAAGCCCAGCCGGTGCAGCTCTACAACCTGGGCGACGATATCGGGGAAACCAAGAACCTCGCTGCTACGACGCCCGAAAAAGTCGGTGAACTGAATGCGGTGCTTGAAAAGCTGATTGCCGACGGCCGCAGCACTCCGGGTGCCCCCCAAAGGAACGACGTCGAAGTCGTCCGCTACCCCCGCTCGGAAGTGGCAAAAAGGAATGCGGGAGCGGGGGAGCCCAAGTAGGAGCCCAGAAAAACGCCTCGTTGGCCTTCCCTCCCTATTCAAGCAGAGGAATCCAGAGGCAGTTCTCAACGGTGGGACCGCTTCGTGTTTCAACACCTGCTTGCGCCTGCCCTTCAAACCGTGGCGGCGGTGGCACCGCGTTGGTGCGCAGGCGGCGGGCGGTTTGTGGACACCAAGCGCTTGAAGGAACGGCACCCCCCGAAAATGCTCTTCAAAAAGGCCATTGCCCTTCAGTGCGTCGGAAATCCAGGGTTCTCGGCGCCCCCGCCTGAATTCATCTGACAGATCCAGTTTGTTGCCGCAAGGTTTGCGGTCTCTCGAGCGGCGTACGCGTTGCGACGGGCAGGGGGCGCCCCGGTCTGTTGCGCGTTTTGATGCGCCGCCGTTTCCTCCCCCCTATGAAGCGCCTTTTTGGTCATTTGTACTTTTGGGTCTTGCTCAGCATCTGCGCGGGCGGACTGCTGGGATTTATTTCTCCGGAGACCGGGGTGGCGTTGAAGCCCCTGGGGGACGGTTTTATCGCGCTGGTGAAAATGCTGATCAGCCCGGTGGTCTTTTGCACCGTTGTGCTCGGGATTGCGGGGGCTGGGGATTTGAAAAAGGCGGGGCGAATCGGGGGCAAGGCGCTGCTGTACTTCGAAGTGGTGTCCACTGCTGCCCTGGGAATCGGACTCTTGGTGATGCACGTGCTCCATCCCGGGCGCGGTTTCAACGTGGATCCCGCAACGCTGGACGCGAGTGCGGTGGCGAAGTACGCGGCGGCTGCGGCGGCTCAAAGCACGGTCGAGTTTTTGCTGCACCTCATTCCCAAAACCTTTGCCGACGCCTTTACGGCCTCCGGTGACCTGTTGCAGGTGCTGCTGCTGGCCGTGTTGTTCGGAACGGCCTTGGTGCGTCTGGGACGCGTGGGCGGGCGCGTGCACGAGTTCATCGAGGAGGCTTCGCGGATTTTCTTTGCGATGATGGCCTTTGTGATGAAGCTCGCTCCGCTCGGGGCCGGCGGTGCGATGGCCTTCACCATTGGAAAATACGGTGTCGCCTCGCTCAAGCCGCTTGCTGCGCTAATGGGCAGCTTTTATCTGACCTGCCTGTTGTTTGTTCTCGGCGTGCTCGGGCTCATCTGTGCGCTGACCGGCTTCAGCATCGTGCGGTTCATTGTGTACATCAAAGCGGAGCTGTTGACTGTGCTCGGCACCTCCTCCTCGGAGTCCGCGTTGGTCCCGCTGATGGAGAAGCTCGAGCGCGCGGGCTGTTCGAGGGCTGTCGTCGGGCTCGTTGTGCCGTCCGGCTACTCGTTCAATCTGGACGGGACAAACATCTACCTGACGATGGCTGCACTTTTCGTAGCGCAAGCGCTGAACATCGAACTGACGCTGCGTCAGGAGGTGACACTGTTGCTGGTGGCGATGCTGACCTCAAAGGGCGCGTCCGGCGTGACAGGCGCGGGTTTTATCACGCTGGCGGCGACACTCGCGGTGGTGCCCTCGGTGCCGGTGGCCGGACTTGCGCTCATTCTTGGAATCGACCGATTCATGTCCGAGGCGCGCGCCCTCACCAACTTCATCGGCAACGGCGTTGCGGCTGTGGTGATCGCGCGCTGGGAGGGGGAACTCGACCCGGTGCTTTTGTCCGAGGCGATGACGGGCCGCCAGCCGCCCTCCGAGGCAAAGGGAAAGGCCACCTGAGGACGGTGTGCGCACAACTCAGCCCACACGGCTACGCTCCTTCTCGCAGTCGGGAGCGACGGACCAAATCCGCCGCGCCCTTGGATTCGTTGTTTCTTCTCCTCTGCGAAAGCTGAAATCTGGGGAGAGCGGGCAGTTATCCACAGATTGCTCAGATTTCCGCAGATGTTTTTACGGTTTCCACTCCGCTGCTCGTGCGGAGAAGTCTGCGGCTTTTAATCCAAAGCTGCCAAAGTTTCGCAGAGCGAGAGGGGCGCTCTTGCTCCCGGAGGGAGCGAAGATAGATAGCCGGGCGGCAGCGAGGCTTTGCGAGGGCCCCCGGTCCCTTCCAACGAGAGCGCCGGCCCCGGCGGGGCCAGAGAACCACGGCGAGCGCACACCAGGACGGTCTCACGCCCCTTGCCGGGGCGGGCGGTTGTTTTTGGAGAGACCGGTGGCGGCGCTCGCTTGCCGACCGGCTAGCTACGACGCCCTGAAAGGGCACCCTAACATGCCCGGTCCATCCTAAAGAGTGGCTTCATCATGGGGTGCCCCTGGGCTTGATGTTTTGATGGGCCAAACGGCAGACTGGAATTGGGTCAACAGCCGTCGGCAGTGGTCTCATTGGGCGCACGGGCAAAACCCAAAACTCCGTTGTCGTCTCCGAGCAGGGAGCACTGTCCGGAGGAAAAGGGTGCACTCCTTGCGACAGCGCAAGGTTCCCGATTTTAATCTGCCGTTCTGACCCATTTTTCCTGTAGTTGTCTTGTTGGTCAGCAGCGCCCGTCTGCGTTCCCTCCTTCCTTTTTCTGCTGATACCGTTCCCCATCCGGATCATGTTCTTGCTCCTCCGATCCCCATTGACCCTCTCGCTGGCGTCCCTTCTGGCGGGAATCGCCTTTGGGAAATTCCTCGCCCCGCGGGCTGGCGACCGGCTTGAGCCCCGCGGAAGAATCTCAGCTCCTGAAGACTCCGCATCAAAAGTCCCGGATTCCGCCACGCCTTTCGCCAACGCCAATTCCGAGCCCACTTTCGCAGACCTCCCCAGACCCCAGCAACTCGACACCCTTGTCCGCGTCTCCAAACAGGCACACGAAAAACCTTCCGTCCAACTCCTCCTCGCACGCCTTGCCAACGACCTCTCCACCGAGGTCCTCGAAGAACTCTTGTCTTCACTAAGCGAACAAAAAGAGGGCGCTGACGCTGTCGGGGAAAAGGGCCACGACGCCATCAACCTGCTCGCCGAACGCCTGGCAGCGCGAGATCCGGAGCGGGCCATCGCCCTGGGAACCAGTCGCAAATCGGCAAAAATCTTGCAGGCAGGCCTGAACGTACTGCTCAGCCGCGACACGGCTGCTGCGCTCAAAGTGTGGGCCGGGCTCCCAAAGGATATCAGCACCAGCCTTACGGATGCCTGCAGATCCGGTCTGGTCACCCCGGGCGGGTCCTTTTCCGAAGCAGTCCGCGCAATCCAATCCCAGCCCAACCTGCTGGAGAACGTCGCGGCCAAAAGCAGCAGGGACCTCCCCCAACTCCTGGGCGCACTCGCCGCAAAAACGGCATCCGCCGACCCCGCGCAGGCACTCGCCGAAGTCCGCGCCACCGCCGCCGAGTTCATCCAGTCCAACCCGAACCGCGACCCCGCCACCCCGGACCTCGAACTGGCAAAACAACGAGACTCCCTCGTCAGAAGAATTACCGGAACCGCGGTGGACACCCTCCGCTTTGAATCCGCCCCCGCTGCATCCGGGTTGTTCGATGCACTCGGAGACAACGAAAAGAACGGCTGGAGCTTTGGCATCGAGGCAGTCACCCGCTACCACAACTTCGGAAGCGAGACCGCCATCTCCTTCGCCGAATCCCAAGCCTCCACTGAGAATATTTCCTCCGCGGCCTCCGGCGTCTGGTGGGCCCTCGCAAATCAAGACCGCCCTGGCGCCCTTGCCTGGATCGAATCCCTGCCGCCCGGCGCCTTCCGTGATGGCGCCCTCAAATCCGTCATGATGGATGCTTGGACCCGCTCCAGTGCCTGGGGCGACCCCGAGATCGCCACTGGCGCGGCGTCCTCCTTGCTTTCCCACAGTTCCCAGGTGGACTATTACGCGGCCATGCTCTCCGACAGGCACTTCGGCTTCAGCGACGGCCGAAGCCGTGCCGAGTTTATCGCCGAGCTTCCCCTCACCACGCAGGAGAAAAGCGACCTCGAAAGCCGACTCGCACCCGTCAAACCCCGGTAAGCTCCCCCCATGCGTCCCCCTGTCGCCCTTCTGTGCGCCTCCCTCGGAGTCGCCGGATTCCTCATTGGATCCCGGTTGCCCCCACCTTCCGCCGCGCCTTCCCTGCAACCCGCACGGCAAAACGTCGAGCCCCCGCAACATCCCACCGGCCCCGACCCCGCCCCTGGCGGACGCGCGGTCACCGCGGATTCCTTCGCCGATTTGGATTCCCTCCTCAGAAGGGGGGACGCATCCCCCGCCGACTCCCGCCTCCAGCTTATGGAGGCAATCAACTCCCTCAAAACCAATCAACTGGAGCAAATGCTCGAGACGGAAATTCGAAGCGATCTTTTCCTCCGCTCCGACCGGTTTGATTTCCAGTACGCCGCCTCCCGCTTCGCTGAAATCGCCCCGGAAAGGGCCGCCAAACTGTGGGCCAACCATGCGGAAGCCCGGAGTTTCAGCGGCGTCCTCATCTCCTCATGGGCAAAAAAGGATCCGGTCGCCTTTGCAAGCTGGACCCTCACCCAAACACCGGAAATCCAGCGCGCCGCACGGGGCTCGCTGATTCAAGCCGCTTCCTCCGACCCCGCTTTTTTCGCATCCATCGCCCACCAACTCGCCTCCTCGCCCAACGGCACCGAAACAGCCCGTGCCGCCATGCGGTCCCTCGCCGGGAAGGAGCCCGGTTCCGCGCAAAAACAACTCGAGTACGCCGCCCTCCTCCCGGAGGGGCCCATGCGCAACGCGGCGCTCTCCGAGCTCGCGCAGGCAGCGCCCAATCTTGACCTAAAAGCCCACCCCGAAGTCCTCCAGGCTCTCGCCTCCCTTTCCGCACGCGACGCATACAAACTCGGATCCAACCTCGCACAAAAAGTCGACTCCCTCCCTCCAGGTCCCGTCCGCGAGGCAGCCATGCTGGCCGACCTGCGCGAGCAAGCCCGGACCGACCCCGCTGCCGCCGCCCAACGCCTCGAGGCCCTGCCTCCCAACTCGCCCGACTATGCTGCCGCCGTGCGCGGCTTCGTGGACAGCACCTCGGCGAAAGACCCCGCCTCCGCCGCGGAATGGGCCCTCTCCATCCCGCCCGCCTCCTCCTCCCACAGATCCGGAGCCCTCGAACGTGTCGCCAAGGAATATTTCCGCACCAACCCAGACGGCGCCAGCGAATGGGTGGAAAAAGCCCCGCTCACCAACGAAGAATACCGCCGCCTCACCGGCCGCACCCGCCCCAACTCCAAACCGTAGTGGCGTCCCACAGGGCAGCAGCGGCCAGAGTTTGGTGGAAAACTGCTTTTGCCCCCGTTCCGCAGTTCGCACGCGAGGGCACGCTCCACAGGGGCGGGGGAGGAGGGAAGGGCGACTCCGCAGGCCCCGCCCAGGTGCCGCTGCACGGAGCGTCTGCGACACCTGCGGATCACTCGCCCGCTGCATGAAGAAGCAGCGACAGATGCCCCACCGAGAATACGGCGGGGCTCCGCTCAGGCCTACTTCGCCGGAATTTCGTTGAGCGTGTAATAGGCCACCGGATGCAGGATCGGGCGGGCGCTCTTGGAGCGGATCCCCTCGAAGTGCAGTTCGTGGATGTGGCCTTTGGTGAGGACATCGAACTTCAGACGGACGGACTTTCCATCCTTGGCGACGTCGATTTTCTCAATTTTGGGAAAGACATCGTCGACTTCGGGACTGCCGTACTTGGCTTGGTAAATGTAGGTGAACGCACGGGCCGAATAGCTGGCCGGATCCGCTGCGGTCGCAGGATCAACCGGTTCGGTGAAGGTAAGCTCGAAGCCGTCGGGCTTGGCGTGCATTTCGTGGACTTCGAAGGGCACCTTTCCTGTCCAGTCGACCCGTTCAAAGGCGAAGGGCTGGCCCCCCTTGGCGCCCCAGCCGCGGTCGGACCCCCCCACGAAGAACTTGCCGTCCTTGCCCATCCGCGCCCCGATCGGGCCCGAACGCAGGCCCTTGAGGAAGGGGAAGACCACCCCTTGCTTCACGCCATTGACCGTCTCCAGGTACACGCGGGAAACGTTTGAATGGCTTTGGTCGGGGATGAACAGCTGCTTTTGGAAGGGGCCAAACTTCCCTTCGCTCAAGTCGCACACCACCGCGGTGGACGAGTTGCCGATCTTGCCGGGGCCGTAGACCATGTACACGGCGGGCGGCACCAGTTCCTTGATGCGCGCGCGTTCCGTCACCATGCGGCTCTGGTCATTGGGTTCGACGGGGCGGGGGCCCATGTTGGGGGCCAGATCGTACCACTGGTTGCCGCCGGGATGGCCCTGGAAGGAGCCGGGGACGAGGTGCTGCAGGGTGCAGGAGCCGTGCCAGGGGCCCTGGTTGTCGGTGTAGTAGACTTCACCGTCCGCATCGAAGCCGATGCCTCCGGGGGAGCGGAGCCCGCCGCAGGTGGGAACCATCTTGCCATCGGGTTGGACGCGCACTGCCCAACCGCGGAAGGCGGTCTTGCTCGAAAAGGATCCAGTCAGGCAGGAGACGACCCACAGGTCGCCGTTTTTGTCGAAGCGCGAGCCGAAGGAGTACTCGTGGTAGTCGCCGCTGACGCCCCAGGGGGTGCTGACGGTTTCGAACAGGTTGGCTTTGCCTGCACCGGTGGAGTCCTTCATGCGGAGGACCTCGTAGCGGTTGACGGCATACAGCCAGCCGTCCTTCCAGCTGAGCCCAAGCAGTTCATGCTGCCCTTCGGCGAAGCGCTGGTACTGGATGGTGTCCTTGGGGGAGGCGGCCTTGTCCGCCTCAAACCGCATCGTGGTCGGGTTCCAGACTCCGACGGTGGTGGAGGTTTGGGCGTTGGAAGCCAGCCAGACCTCGCCTCGGCGGGTGCCCAGGGCGACACGTCCGTCGGGCAGCAAGTCCACCGAGCCGACTTCGATGGCGGCGTCGGGCGGGGTGGGGAAGGTGGTGATTTTGTAGAACTCGGCTTCAGCCGCTTCCTGTGCGGAGGCGGAGGCAAGGCCGCCAGCGAGGACGGAGAGAAGAAGGGTGTGCGCTTTCATGGGCGTCAAATGCGTCAGATTGGGGAGGGGGTGTTACTGGGAAGCCTGGGGAAGGGAGTGGGCGGGATGCAGGGCGGGCCAGGCGTAGCGCACCACGATTTCGTTGCGGGCCGGGACAACAAGGTTGCCTCCCGAAACGGTGGCGCCATCCGTCTGCATGCTGAACTGGTTTTCGTAGTTGGTCCCGGTCAGCGAAAGCTTCTCGGCCTGGACGAGGAACCCGTCGGGGCCGGGGGTGATTTTCGCATTGCGCGCCAGAAGGAGGAAGGCCTTGGCGGGGAGCTTCCCTTTGATTGAAATCTTTCGCTCCAGCGAGCCGCCCGTTTTGAAGTCGCCCTTGGCCGAGATGCGGTCCTCGACTTCGACCCCGTTCCACACGTAGCGGAAGGTGGGGACGCCATCCTTGTCAAGTTGGTAGCCTTTCCAGGCGTAGCCCTCTGGTGTCGCCTCGGGAGCCAGCGTGGGCCAGGCGGTTTCGGGCGAATCGAGCACCGCGAACGGGGGCACCAAATCCGTCGGGCGCACCACGTCAAAGCCGGCCGGATTCTGATGGCCGCCGCCGCGGTTCTTCCAGTGGCGGGCGGCGTCCATAAAGGCGCCGCGCCAGGCGAGGGCGAGGTTCATGCTTTCCGCGCTCCAGGCAAAGTTGAGGCCGCCGGGGAAGCCCACCGCGATGCCGCGGTTGCCTGCGCCTGCGATGAAATTGCGGTAAATCACCGGGCTGTCCTTGGGCTCCAAAGGCAGCCCCACGAACTCGTTTTTCTTCTGTTGGACCCCCAGTTTCCAGCCGTTCGGCTGCCACTTGGACAGGGCGGTGATGTCGAAGTTTTCGGGCCGCCAGCCCACGTAAAGTTCCGCACCGCCCGCCGCCTGGAAGTACTCGATCCGTACGTCCCTCAGCCCCTTTTTGATCTTCTTTTTGCCCTCGCGCAGGTCCGCAGGATGGATGCCGTCGGCGTTGAGCACCCGCTCCCCGTCCACCAAAATGCGGCAACCGTCGTCGCTCGCGCAATAGAAGGTGTACTCCCCGTCGTTGGGGAAGTTGAGCTTTCCGGTGAAGACCAGCCCGTACTGGTTCTTGTAGTCGTCGAAGTTGAGTTGGACGAGGTTATCGGCGACCGCGCCGCTCCGGTGTGGGGTGAGCTTCGAAAAATCAGGCAGGTTCTTCCAGTCCCCGTGGTAAAGGGCAAACTGGAGGTCCTGCAGTTTGGGCGCCTCGCTCAGGACCCGCAGGGTTCCCTTCATGCTGGCTGCGTGCCCGGGGAAGGTGCAGACGTAGGGGTAGGAGCCCGCCTTTTCCGGAGCAGTGAACTCGATGACCTGCTTTTCGTGGGGGTTGAGCAGCCGCGACTTGAGCCACACCTTTGGGTCGTTGGGAAGGAAGTTGTTCTTCATCGCCTCCTCCGGTTTCTCGAGCATTTTCAGCACCAACTCCTCGACGTTGGTGCCCGGGGTGCAGAACACCACGTTGTGGGGCATGTCATCCGGGTTTTCGAAGGTGAGCTGCACCTTGGCTCCCGGGGAGACGGTCAGGTCGGCAAGGTCGAACCGCATCTGGGCGGTGAGTGTCTTGAGAGTGATCTTGACCGGTTCCTGCGCCAAAAGCGCAGGAGCAGAGACGGCAAGCAGGCAGGGGAGCAGCAGGGGGCTGAGCGATTTCATGGGAAAAATGGGGGCTGAGGAGCGGTTGGGTTCAGGGGAAGTCAAAGAGGGGGTGGGGGAAGCTCCTAGGGGAAGAGGAATGCGCCCCACCTAACTGACCCGAACAGGGGGGATTCCTGCGACTTTTTTTTCTATTTTTCCTGCGTCCGTTGCAATCGCCGCTCCCAACGCATCGGAACCAGCTTCCGTGAGCGGTGCGTCTGAAGGCGGGCGAGCGCGTCTTCCCGGTCAATTGAACCCAAGTACAGGAACCAAAACGCGCGCTCTCTCCGCCACAAAGCCCATAAACCTCTGTCAGCTGAGATAGCCTCGCCGATACCGCAGACTTAAGAGATGAAAAGAAGCTGCGTTGCACCCCTGCGGACGCATTTTTCATCTGTGGATCTCTTCTTCATCTGCGGATAACCGTCCGTTCCAGAGCCCGATCAGCGTGGCAGGTTTTTCCCCGAGGATGGCAGCCCGGGAATGATTGCCTGCGATTCGTCCACCACGGGCCGGGTGGGCGACAGCACGCTTTGCGGCGAAGGCGGGGGCTGCCGCTCGATCTGAGGCAGCTCCTGCGTGTCGAGTCGCTCCTTTCGGGTCGCGTCTGCCGAGTCAGGAGGGAGGCTCTGCGTCTCGCGCCCGGTTTTCGAAGGGCGTGGGCCCTCGTCAGGGGTGGGGGCGCCTCTGACTGGAACCACCATGTCGCTTACGCGCGGGCTGCCTGAAATAATGTCAGCGATGAGAAAGGGCCGTTGCTGGTGAATGCTGACGGACAGTTCGGCCGAGGGCTGCTCTCCGGAGTAGGCGCGCAAGCGAGTGCCGGGCTCGGGCACGGGGGCGGTCCCGGCGTCAATGAGGACGAAGTCGAGCCCGCTGTTGACGAGCACCACCCGGCCAAGGCGGGTCTGCCAGGTCGGTGCGTTGGCGGAGGCGCTTTCGGGAGTGGCTTCCTTTGTCTGTTTCTCCTTGGCCGCCCCCCGTTTGGCGGCCCCCCTCCCGGCACAGCTGCAAACCACAAAGGCCCCCAACAGGAGCATGCCGAAACGGAGGTGGAAAAAGCGCATGGGAGGGGAAGCGAGCCGGAGGGCCTCAGTGGGATGTGGGCTGTGCAGGCCGTGTTAGAGCGCGAGTTCCGCGCCCGGGGCGGGCAGGTGGAGCCGCTTGCCGGCGTTGGAGAAAAGGGTCCAGGCAGCCTCCTGATCTATTGCGATCGGTGGCCAGGTGTTAAAGTGGACGCCAACAATCTCGTCACAGCCAATGAGCCGGGCTGCCTCCAACGCGTCTTCGGGATCCATGGTGAAGGTGTCCCCAAGGCTGAGCACGGCAAAGTCGAGCGGCCCCCGTTTGGGAATGAGCTGCATGTCCAAAGTAAGGGCGGTGTCCCCCGAGTAGTAGAAAGAACCGCCCTGAGTGCGGACGACAAAGCCGGCGGGACTGCCTCCTGGTGCGCCATCGGGCATCGAACTGGAGTGGACCGCCTGCACCATCTGTACCGAGCCGAAGGCAAAACGCGCGGTGCCGCCGATGTTCATCCGGTGGAGCTGGGTTTCGGGGATACCGTGTTTGTGGAGCCACTCGCACACTTCGTAGGCGGCGATCGCCACCGCCCGGGTGCGCCTGAGGATGGGGACCGCGTCCTCGACGTGGTCGAAATG
>CAMCIN010000100.1 GCA_945874745.1 Akkermansia muciniphila
TTCATCCTTGCAGCGAAGCCGCCGATCCAAACGTGGCCGTCGTCGCTGCGTTGTCCGGCGATTTTCTGCAGCTGGTAGGGGCTTCCCATGCGGAAGGTTTTACCCGACTTGTCAGTGAATTCCGCCCCGGTGTTGCCCTGGTTCCAATACCAGAGGCCGTCCGGTCCGGCGGTGACGCTGTGGAGGCTGTGGTCGTGCTGGCGCCCGTTGAAACCGGTGAGGAGCACCTCCTTCTTGTCCACAGCGGGATCAAACTTTCCGTCGCCGTTGACGTCCGTGTACACAATCAGGTCCGGCGGTTGCGACACCACCACCCGGTTCTCAAACACCGCCACCCCCAGCGGCGAGGCGAGGCCCGGCTCCTGCACAAACACGGTGGACTTGTCGGCGAATCCGGCCCCCTTGGTATCCTCCAAAACCACAATCCGGTCACCCTCCGGCTGGCGCTTGGCCTTGCCGCGGTAGTTCACCCCCTCCGCCACCCAGAGTCTGCCTTGGGCGTCGAAGTCCATGTTGGTCGGGTTGAGCAGGTGGGGCGACTTCGCCCACAAAGTCGCCTCCAGCCCTTCGGGCAGGGTGAACATGCCGGCAGGAACCTCGGTGGGCCAGTCCGCTGCGATCGGTTCAGCCGTCGAACCGGGCTTTGGGGGCTGCGCTGTGAAAACGCGGAAGCGCACCTTGGCCGCACTGGGCTGCCCCGCACGGATGGCGCCGCCGTCGTCAATGCCGACGAGCGTCTCAAGACGCTCCACTCCCGGCGGGAGATCGTAGGCCACCACGGAGGCGGCGTGCACGCCGATCCCCTTTTGGTAGGTCTTGCCGGCGATACGAAACGGTTTGCCCTCCATGTTGAGGTTCACCCTGGCCTGGCCCCAGCCAGTCGTCGCAGACTTCCAAGGCAGGCTGCTCAACTCCTTGCGGGTGCCGTCGGCAAACACGAGGACCGGATCAATCCAGTTGGACCAGTCGCAGGCGATTTCTCCCTCGGGATCCACCACGAGATAGAGTTCCTTAGCGCCCTTGAGCGGCGCGTTCAGGGGCACCAAACGCTCGCCGGAGGCACTCGCGAGCACGCTGCTTTCAGCCACCGGCTTGGCAGCAGACGCGGCACCGGTGGGGGTGGGGGCTGGATTAGCGGCGTTTCCTGCCGCCGGGGCAGCCGAACCCAGCTTGGGAAACTTCGCTTCACGCTCAGTTTGCACCTCCGCGGTGGGAAGCGCCTTGAATTCGCCGGGCTTCGGCAACGTGAGCCGGGGCTTGTTAGCCCCCTTGTCGTCCAGGTTGGAGTTGAGCTCGTCCTCATTTATCGAGGTGGAATTGACCCCCTCGGAAGGCACCTCCAGCCCGGCCACCCAGACGATCGCGTTGAGGGCCAAAGTGCGAAAACCGTCCACAGCCCAATTCCGGTGGTAATGCCCGCCCGTAAAACCCACCCCGCGGCCCCCGTCCTGCCGCTGGACTCCCCACATCAGGGACTGGGGCTTGTCCATCCCGGCTACCCCGTGCTCGTTCCAGAGGTTGATGTAGCGCTTCATCCGCTCGCGGGTCGGTGTCGCTGTGACCAAATCCAGCACCTCCCCGCGCTCGGGGCGAAACCGCATATTGTAATAAAACTCGTCGTACGCCTCAACGGTGGAGGTCACCCCGCGTGAGACGGGGTGGTTGGGCAGTGCCTTGAGCTCGGCCACCCAGTGCGGGTTGACGGACCACCCGGTTTCAAAAGCGCCGCCGATCCAGGGCCGGTAGTATTTTTCGCCCTCCGGCGCGCCCGGATGCACCGCGTAGTGCATGAACATGATGCCCACCCCTTTTTTGGCAAGGGCGTCCATCTTCTCCCAGCCCTTGCCCACGACGCTGGTGCCGTCGGCGTAAATAACCACGGCCTTGGCTCCATCGAGCACTGAGTCATCGGCCGGCCAGCCTTTGAGAACCTCGGCTTTCAAATCCACCCCTTTTTGCTGGTTGAGCGCCTTAGCCAGCAGCTGGCAGCCGGCGTAAAACTCATGCTCCCCGGGCCCGTGGCTACGGCCGCCTGCTAAAAAAACCACCCGGTTTTCAGCAGAGGCGGCAGCCGAAATGCCGAGGAATACGATAAGTGCGAGTGAAAGTTTCATGGGTCTGGGAGGAAAGAGTGCTTCGAGGAAGTTTTCTTCGGATAAATCGCCGTCTGGGCCCGGGGCGGAGCTGAAACTCCGCCGGCCTAGGCGGGTGGGAAAGGCGCTACTGGACCGGGGCGGGCTTTCCTTCGGGCGCCTGTTTTTTAGGCTTGGGAGCGCCTAGGGGACGGAGGGGATCCATAACCTTGAGAGCTTCCGCATTTGGGCTTCCGCCAAACTGCTTGTAATAGAGCGCCTGAAACGGATTGACCGCCGGCCCCACCGCTTTCTCGTTTACCATGAGCGGCAGGCATTCCCCCCACCATTTGTCGAAGGCGGAGGCCAGCTCTTTTGCGACCTCCGGGTGTGCCGCCAGCACGTCAGTCGTCTGGCCGTAATCGACGCTCAAATCAAACAGCTGCCAGTTGGGTGCGGTTCCCTTCGCATCGCTCACCATCGCCCAACGGGTGTTGCGCACCGCGGCCGCCCGGTACTTGGAGTCGGAAGGATCGGAAAACCGCTCCCACCTGCCGACATGGGTGAACAAATGGCGGTCCGCCCAGGGCGCCTTGGGATCCTGGAGGAGCGGCACCAGGCTCCGTCCCTCCACCTGTGGCTTGACCTCCTCAGGGAGCTTCGCCCCGGCCAGCTCCAGCAGCGTGGGAAAGAAGTCCACGTGGGCGGCAAGGGCCGCGCAATCGCCGGGAGTCAGAGTGCCCGGCCAGCTCCAGTAAGAGGTCGCCCGCGTCCCCCCCAGCCACGGGGTGCCTTTGGTGCTGCGCATCCCGGCGTTGAAGACCTTTGTGCCGGCGGTTCCGCCGTTGTCATTCATGAAAACCACAAGCGTGTCCTTGGCGATGCCCCACTCCTCGAGCCGCGCCAAGAGCTTCCCAGCGTTCACGTCGATGTTGTGGAGCATTCCAAAGAAGCTCTCCGCGTCCGGCGAAAGCCCCTTGCCCTCGTAGAGCGCCTTGTCCTCCGGCCGGGCAATGTAGGGGCCGTGCGGCGCGTTGGTCGGAATGTAGGCGAAGAACGGCTTCCCCGACTTGCGTTGGGAATCGATCCAACGCGTGGCCTGCTCATAAAACACATCGGTGCAGTAGCCCTTGGTTTTCTCAAAGGTGCCGTTGTGCAAGATAGCCGGGTCAAAGTAGCGGTTTTCTGGGGCGTCGCCGCAGGATCCTGGGTAGATCTGCCCGATGCCCCCCCCACCGTGGATGAAGACCTCTTCAAAACCGCGCTGTCCGGGCTGGTACTCCGCCTCGTCGCCGAGGTGCCATTTTCCGAAAATCCCGGTGGTGTAGCTGTTTTTCTGGAGCAACTGGGCGAGGGTGGTGGCCTTGAGTGTGAGCCGTTCGCGCTCGAGAATCGTGTGGGTCACCCCGTTCTTAAACTCGTGCCGGCCCGTGAGCAGCGCGCTGCGGGTAGGGGCACAGGTGGGGCTGACGTGGAAGTCGGTAAAGCGCACGCTCGAGGCACCCAGCTTGTCCAAATTGGGGGTTTTGAGCACCGGGTTTCCGTGGGCCGAGAGGTCGCCGTACCCCTGGTCGTCGGTCAGGAGGAAGATGATGTTGGGCCGCTTTCCGGCGATGGCCGGGGCGGTGTAAGCTGCCGCAGGGAGCAACAGCGCGCAGACAAAGAGAAGCAGTCGTTTCATGGGTGGGGCAGAGATGCGGCACCTCCACGGGAAGTCGGGGAAGAAGCCGCAAGATTCCATCTATCCAGAACTCCACCCAGCTGACAAAACTGTTCCTCAGCCAAGGCCAAAAAGAGGGGGCCTCGCTGTTTTCGGTGGGTACCTTTCCACTCGCTCCGGAGAGAGCAGGCAGTCATCCAGAGATGGCTCAGATTTCCGCAGATTTTTTTATGGTTTCCACTCCGCTGTTTGACCTGCCAGAAGTGTAAGTCTCGTAACCCAAAGGCGCGAAGGTTTCGCATAGAGATCGGCGCTCTTGCTCCTGAGGGGAGCGGAGAGAGTTAGCTGGGCGGCAGCGAGGCTTTGGGAGCGCCCCCGGTCCCTTCCAACGAGATCGAAGGCCCCGGCGGAGCTGGAGAACCACGGCGCGCGCAAGCCAGGACGGTCTTACGCCTCGGGGCGGGAACCCGGTCCCGATTCCTCCCTAGAGGGAATCCACCAGCGAAAGCATCCACTCCTGGAGCAGTCCGTAGAACTGGATCCGAAAAAGTACCAACCCCTCCTCGCCCGACACCTCTGTATCCTCCTCGAGCTCTCGCTCTCCCAAACCGTGCTGGGCATTCAGAGCCAGACGCGCCTGGTTGAGCGCGTGAATCCACTGGGGAAGGTGCGCCCTGGGAATCTCCACTTCGAGCCCCCCGCCCCTAGAATCCCGCATCTCCTGGAGGTCCTCCTCCACCACGTCCCGGTTGAGGGCAAAGTGGTCCTCCAGTTCCGGCCGCACAAACTCCCGCCAGTCAGCGTCCGCCTCGGCCTCCCGCCCTCCGGTGGGATCCGGAAAAAGCCGTCCCTCCGACCCGGACGAAGGGGTTCCCAGAAGCGGGATGTCCCGCATCAGGGAGCCCAGAAACTCGTCCATTCCACTCAACACAAGCGTTTGGGCATTCTTTGCGCGGAGAGTCAGCTTGCGGCTCATAGGGATTTCTCCAGGGTGGCCAGCAACAGGTAGGCGTGGAGTTGCTGAACATAGAGTTCGGCCTTCTCCCTCTCTCCGGTCCACACGACCGAGCGCCCCTTGTGGTGGACCTCTAGCATGTGCTTTTCCGCACGCTCCAGTGAAAACCCCAGCACCTTCATGAAAACCTTTACCACGTAGGACATCAAATTCACCGGGTCGTTGTGCACGATGACGTTCCAGGCCGCATCCAGCGCGAGGTCCTCATCCAGTTCCGGCTCCGCCGCGGGCGCACCCGACAGAAGGAAACCCGTGTCTGCCCGCCATTCCATCCCGGCCGAAAAGTTCAAACGCATAAGTTCAGAAGCTCACGCCCAGGGCGCCACGTTGACCGCATCAATAAACTGCCGGAACCGACCGAAGTTTTTTCGGGCGGGAACAAAGACAAGCCGCGGCATGTCCGCGAGTTCCGGTTCGTTTTGCTCTTCGGGCAGGCTCACGGTTTGTTCTAGGGGGTTGGTTCCGACGATGTCCTCAAAGCGTTCCCGCAACTCAAGGACGGCGGCGTCGGTGATGGCGTGTTGGATGCGCAACACAAACCGCTCGCCCACCCAACGGTAGGAATGGAAGTTACGGTAAAACTGCTCTATCTCCGAAATCGCGTCCTCCAGGTTGTCGGTGACCTTGAAAAGGTGAAAATCCTCCGCACAGATCAGTCCCAGCTTGAGCAAGTACTCCGCTAAAAAACTGTTCCAGGTCCGCCAGTAGGAACCGTGCTCCTTGTCGACCATCACCACCGGCAGGATGCGCGCCTTGCCCGTTTGGATGAGGGTGAGCACCTCGAAGGCCTCGTCCATGGTGCCGAAGCCGCCGGGAAACAGCACCACGGCGTGCGACTCCTTCACAAAGTGCAGTTTCCGTGTGAAGAAGTAATTGAAGTTCACCAGCTTCTGGTCGCCCTCAATCGTCTCGTTGGAGCGCTGCTCGAAGGGCAACCGGATGTTGAGCCCGAAGGAATTCTCCCTCCCCGCCCCGCGCTGGGCAGCGCCCATGATCCCGTCCCCACCGCCGGTGATGACCATGTACCCACGTTCCCGCGCCCTCGCCGCAAACATTTCAGCCGCTTGAAACTCCTCCTCCTCCGGGGCGGTCCGCGCCGAGCCGAACACCGAGATCTTGCGCCTCTCCCGGTAGGGGGCGAAAACCCGGCCCGCATTGCGCATTTCCCGTAGTGAACGGTTGAAGAGCTTCATGTCTGCCACCCCAACCTTGTCCCTGGCGAGTTTGAGGGCCGTGATGATGAGTTCCTCCGTCATTCCAGACAACTGCTCGTCCCCGCCCCAGTCGGCCACCAACTGGCGGATGCGGAGATCAAATTCAGGGTCGCCCGAGGAACGGGTGGTGCGGCTAGGTAGGGCGTGGATTCCGCCTCCGGTAAAATCTTGCACAGTGGATAAACAAACGGTTTGGGGTGAAACTGCCAACGTGACGCAGGCTTAAGGAACGCAGGGTATAATGGGACGGCTACAGATCAACCCTGAGGGCTGGGGCAGGCAACCGCCAGCGCACCGGGCCTGTTCCGCGGAAACCCCTGCGGTTCCCACCAACGCTCCTGTAGTATATAGCACAAAACCGCCCTCTCAATGGCCAACTCTTGCCCATCCGCACTGCCCTCGCGCACGCCTCCTCCAGTGGAGGCAGTCTGGATCACCGCTTCGGCGCTTCATTTCGACCTTGCCGACGGAAGGTCCATCTCGGTCCCACTCAGTTTTTACCCGCCCCTTCTGGCGTCTGCCGCTCCAGTGCGCAACCAGTATGAGATCCACGGGGGCTCCGTCTACTGGGCCGCCCTCGGGTTCAAGCTCACCTCCTCGGACCTGCTTCAGGGCCGCCGCAAGACACGCAAATCGCGCCAAAAATAAAGCCGTCTGCCGCCTGCCGGCCCCCATATAACCACCTCCTACGGGCAGAATGTCCGCACGGTGCGCTGGTGACTCCCGTGCTGGGGATGCTATAGTACCGAGCCACTCCACGCATGAAACTGCCCCTCAAATACAACTCCGACGGCCTCATCCCCGCCATTGTTCAAGACGCCTCCTCCAAGCGGGTGCTCATGATGGCCTGGATGAACGCTCATTCGCTGCAGACCACCCTCGAGTCCGGTCTCATGCATTACTGGAGCCGCTCCCGCCAGAAATACTGGCTCAAGGGCGAGACCAGCGGCCATACCCAGCGGGTGCTTCATTTCCACGTAGACTGTGACCACGACACGCTCCTTTTTGAAGTCGAACAGACCGGCGGTGCCTGCCACACGGGCCACCAATCCTGCTTTTTTCAGGAAGTCGACACTCAGGGCACCCCCCTGCCCGTCTCCGAGACGCGCGTGTTCAATCCCGAAAGCACCTACACCACCAAGGCCTGAGCCTCATGGCCCTCCCGCCTCTTCTTCCCTCCAGGACAGCTTTCCAGGCCCTCGCCCAGCAGGGAAACCTCATCCCAGTCTGGACCGAACTTCTCGCCGATGTGGAGACCCCAGTCTCCGCGTTCCAGAAGCTCGACTCCGGCGGGTACAGCTTCCTCCTGGAGTCGGCTGAAAAAAGCGCCCAAGCCGGGCGCTACTCCTTCGTGGGCACCAATCCCAGAGTCGTTCTGGAAACCCAGGGCCGCCACGTCCGGCTCACAGAGGACGGACAGACACGGGAATACACCTTTGCCAAGGACCCCCTTGAGGAACTTGAACGTCTCCTTTCCAGCTACCGCTGGGTCAAGCCGCCTGGTTTGGAGGACGCCGCAGGCCCCCGGTTCACCGGCGGTGCCGTAGGCTTTCTTTCCTACAACGCCATCCGCTTTTTCGAGCCCTCCACCGGCGAGCCGCAGCCGGATCCGCTGGACCTTCCTGAGTCCCTGTTTTTTCTGACGGACACGGTCGTCATCTTCGACCACCGCACCCGCCGCATGCGCGTACTGGTGAACGCGCACGTTCCCACCCCGGCGGACGCAGACGCCGCCTACACGGCGGCGGGCGAGCGAGCGCGCGAAATTCTCGAGCGTCTCGCGCAACCCGCCTGCCTTCCGCAGCTGCCCGTGCCCGCCGAAGCGGTGCCGCCGGCCGAGGCGCTCAGCAACACCACGCGGGAGGAATACATGGCGATGGTGCGCGCCAGCCAGGAGTACATCCACGCGGGGGACATCTTCCAAATCGTCCCTTCCCAGCGTTTTGAAACGGAGTTCACCGGCGACCCGCTCACGCTCTACCGCACCCTCCGCGACGTGAACCCCTCGCCCTACATGTTCTGCCTCAAACTGGCGGGCCGCTTCTCGCTGGTGGGCTCCTCTCCGGAAGTGCACGTGCGCGCCACCGAAGGGCGCGTCGAGATCCGCCCCATTGCCGGCACCAAGCGCCGGGGCGCCACACCCGCCGAGGACGACGCCAACGCAGCCGCCCTGCTGGCCGACCCGAAGGAGCGGGCCGAGCACCTCATGCTCGTCGACCTCGCACGCAATGACGTCGGGCGCATCTCCAAGTTCGGCTCGGTGCGGGTCACCGACTTCATGACCATCGAGCGCTACAGCCACGTCATGCACATCGTCTCGCACGTCACCGGCGAACTAAGCCCAGACAAGACCGCCTTCGACGTTATGCGCGCCACCTTTCCAGCCGGCACCGTCTCCGGTTCGCCCAAAATCCGCGCGATGCAGGTGCTCGGACAGCTCGAAAAACACAAGCGCGACGTGTACGCGGGGGCCGTCGGATACTTCGGCTTCGACGGCAACACCGACTCGTGCATCGCGCTGCGTACCGTCGTGCTCAAGAACGGCCGGGCCTACGTCCAAACGGGAGCCGGCGTGGTCGCCGACTCCACACCCGAGGGGGAACACCAGGAATGCGTGAGCAAAGCCATGGGCATGATGGCCGCCATCGGCCGCGCCCGCGCCACCGCACACCTCAACCCCTGACTTCCGGTATCCTATGCTGCTCGTCATCGATAACTACGACTCTTTCACCTACAACCTGGTGCAGTACTTCGGCGAACTGGGCGCTCAAATCACCGTCAAACGCAACGACGAGATCACCCTCGCCGAGATCGAAGCGCTCAAGCCCGAACGCATCTGCATCTCCCCTGGTCCCTGTTCCCCGAAGGAAGCCGGGATCTCCAACGAGGTCATCCGCACCTTCGGGCCGCGTGTGCCCCTCTTCGGCGTCTGCCTCGGGCACCAGTGCATCGGCGACGTCTTTGGCGGAGAGGTCGTCCGCGCCGGCCGCCTCATGCACGGCAAAACCTCCCCCATCCTGCACGACGGCAAGGGAGTCTTCGCAGACCTCCCCTCCCCCTTTGAAGCCACCCGCTACCATTCGCTTTTGGTGCGGCGCGAATCCTTCCCCGACTGCCTCGAAATCAGCGCCGAGACGGCAGAGGGCGAGATCATGGGCCTGCGCCACAGGGAGTTGCCCATCCACGGAGTCCAGTTTCATCCTGAGTCCATCCTGACCCTCGAAGGCAAAAAGCTGCTGCAAAACTTCCTCACCCTCTAGCGGGGATTCGCCGATGGCCCAAACCAAGACTCCCTCCGGGTGGCGGCGCTGGATTTATCCGGCAACCTACGCCTACCAACCGGAGAACGGAGCCTTGCGCCTCGCCAAGAAAATCGTCATCGCCGCCGTCGGCGTCTCCGTGGTGCTGGTGGGAGTCGTCATGATCGTGACCCCGGGCCCGGCGATCGTGGTGATTCCTGCCGGGTTGGCAATCCTGGCAGTGGAATTTACCTGGGCCCGCCGCTGGCTGCGCCGCGTCAAGGCGTACGTCCGTATCGCCAAGCGCCGCAGTTGGAAAAACGGAGTAAAACGTGGGACGGGTTAGAGCCCAATGGCGGCCGCTATTCGCCCATGTTGAGCTCGACGTACTCCGTGCTCAGGTCGGTGGTGAACACGTTGTACTCCGCCGCCCCTAGGTTGAGGTCCACCGTGACCCGGAAGCGTTCTTCGGCTACGAGCTTCCGGAGCATTTCAGCGGGGGTCTCGCTGGCGAGGCCTCCTTTGACCGCCAGCACGCCGTCGTAATAAATGTCGACGAGCTCCTCCCGCATCTTAATCCCCGAATAGCCAAGCGCATCCATGATCCGGCCCCAGTTCGGGTCGCCTCCGAACCACGCACATTTGACCAGGGTCGACTTGGCAATCGCCTCGCAAGCGCGCCTCGCATCCGAAAAAGAAGCGGCACCGTTGACGTGAACCTCTACAAACTTTGTCACGCCCTCGCCGTCGTCGACGATCATCTTGGCCAGCGCCAAGGTGACGTGATCCAACGCCCGCTGGAAGCGCTCGAAATCATCCGTACCGGAACGCAGCGCGGGATTGGCGGCCACGCCGTTGGCGAGGATCAGGACCGTGTCGTTGGTGCTCATGTCGCCATCAACGGTGATCCGGTTGAAGGAATGCTCCACGGAAACGGAAAGGGCGTGCTGCAACTCGGCCTTTTCAATAAGGGCGTCCGTGGTCAGGAAGCAGAGCATCGTGGCCATGTTTGGATCAATCATGCCCGCCCCCTTGGCGATACCGCCGATATGCACCGGCCCGGAGGAAAGCTGCACCTCGACGGCGACTTCCTTGCGCACGGTGTCGCTGGTCATGATGGCGTCGGCAGCGGCGGCTGAGCCGTCGGAAACCAGCGAGTGACTCAGCGAGGTGATTGTCGTCTCAATTTTTTCGATGGGCAACTGCACGCCGATCCTGCCCGTCGAACAGACCAAAACCTGGCGGTCCTTCAGCCCGAGCGCCTGTGCGGCGGCGCGCGCCATGCGCTTGGCGTTCTCGATCCCAGGGACGCCCGTGCAGGCGTTTGCGTTGCCTGCGTTGGCCACAATCACCCGTACATCGGCTGCACGCAGATGGGCGGCCGACACACGCACGGGTGCTGCCTTCACGCGGTTGGTCGTAAAAGTGCCTGCGGCCACCGCGGGCTGCACCGAACGGATCATCGCCACGTCGGGGCGGTCCAGATTTGTTGCCTTGATGCCGCAATAAAGGCTGCCAGAGAGGAAGCCTGCTGGCGCGTTGATCCCGCCTGGAATTTCGGAGAAAACAGAAGACATGAGAGGGGGGTGCCGTCTCCCATCCTGAAAGTCGGAGAGGGGTGGACGAAACGGTTTTTCTTAGTGGGTTTTTGCCCTGAAAACAAGCAGGAACACACCCTAGGACACACCCCGGATGCCGCCCGTACCGCACAGGGGACACGCCCCTAGAGCAGCCCGCACGTCTCCTCCCACCCGTGGATCACGTTCATGCACTGCACCGCCTGGCCGGACGCCCCCTTGAGCAGGTTGTCTTCCGCGCTGAACAAAGACAGCCGCCCCGTGCGCGAATCCCAGCGCCACGCGATGTCGATAAAGTTGGTGCCCGTGACAAAACGGGTCTCCGGAAGGGCCGCACCGGAAAGCAACCGCACAAAGCGTGCCCCGCTGTAGGCCTCCTCGAGCACCGCCTTCACGCCCTCGGGATCCACCCCTTCGCGGGGCAGCGCATAAATGGTTGTGTGGATCCCCCGGGTGACGGGAATCAGATGGGGGGTGAAACTGATGCGGACGGTCTCGCCGGCGGCGACGGAAAGCTCCTGCTCGATTTCGGCCAGATGTCTGTGCAGCGGAACACCGTAGGCACGCACGCTTTCGTTACACTCGGCGTAAAGGTACTCGACTTTGGCGTTGCGCCCCGCACCGCTCACCCCGCTCATGCTGCACACTTGGATGGATTCCAGCCGAAGCATCCCAGCGCGCAGCAGGGGAATCAGGGGCAAAAGGATGCTGGTCGGATAGCACCCGGGGCAGGCCACCAGTTTGGCGTCCCGCAATTGCCGGCGGTAAACCTCCACCAGACCGTAGATGCTCTCGTGGGCGAGGGCCGGTTCGGGGTGCGCGGCACCGTAAAACTCCGAGTAGACCCCGGTGTCCTTGATTCTGAAATCTGCGCTCAAGTCGATGACTCGCAGGCCTGCGCGCAGGAGGGGTGCCGCAAACTCGTGCGCCAAGCCGTGCGGTAGGGCGAGAAAGGCCAGCGTGGCACCGCTCTTTACAATCTCGGAAACCTCCGACGAGATGAACCTCAGTCCGGCGTGGGGCATCCCAGCCAGTTTTGGGAACACGCTGCCAACCGCCTGTCCCACTAACTGGCGGGAGGTCACGGCCACCAATTCCACTTTGGGATGGGAAACGAGCAGGCGAACCAGTTCCTCGCCGGAGTACCCGCTGGCACCAACGATCGCAACTTTAACAGGGGTGGTCATCGAGGTTTTTTATCCGATGCCGACAGCCCGCAGAAGGAAAAACACTTTTAGGAAAGCGACTCCAGCAGCCTATGGAGCCGGTTGGCGCCGCCCGCCTAAACCACCTTGCCGCTCCACTTGAGCTTCTGGCGGAGAACTTCAAAAAAGGGCAGCCTCGAAGGGAACACCAGCCGCAGTGCCTGTTTAGAGCGCCGAATCTGAATCAGGTCGCCAGCCGCCAGTGGCAGCGGAGGGCGTCCGTCCAGAGTCAGGCAAGCCCCCTCCTGTCCGGCTCCCGAGCGGATCTCGATCGTGGAGCGCTCGTTGACAATCACACTCCGGTTGGTAAGGACGTGCGGACAGATGGGCGTCACAACAAACACCCCCGAATTCGGAGCGAGCACCGGCCCGCCCGCACTGAGCGAATAGGCTGTGGAACCGGTGGGCGTCGCCACAATCAGGCCGTCCGCGTTGTATTCGGTGAGCATCACCCCGTCGATGTCCACGTCCAACCGGATCACACGGGAGCGTTCCCCGCGAGAAACCACTACCTCGTTCAAAGCACGCCCCTGCCAGAAAGTCTGTCCGGCCCGCAATACTTCCACCGACAAAAGGCTCCGCTCGCTCAGGAGCGCCTCGCCCGCATGCCACTCGTCGAGCACCTGCTCAAAATCTGCGGGGCCCGCACCGCTCAGAAAACCAAGGGTCCCCGTGTTGATCCCCAGAATCGGGGGCGCAGGGAAGGACCCCTCATTGACCGCCTGCAACAGCGTTCCGTCCCCGCCCAGCACCACCACGAAGCCACACTTGCGAAAGAGCGCCCGCACCGAATAGTCGGACACCAGCCCCACCAACGCGGCGCTGGACTGATCCAACAGCACCTCCCTCTCCAGTTCGGTGAGTTTCTTTACGACGCGCTCCACCAACGCGGCGGCGGCCGGCTTTGTGCCATTGGCGATGATCCCTACAATTTTACGATCCATGCGAGAAACTCCACGTTACCATCCCCGCCCCGGATTGGGGACTCTATAAAACCACGCCATTCGAGCCCCGCCTGGGTGCCAACCCAGTGCTGCACACGCTCCACCGCCTTCTGGTGCAGACTCGCGTCCCGCACGATTCCACCCCGCCCCACCTCCTCCCGGCGCAGTTCAAACTGCGGCTTGATGAGCACCACTGCCATGCCCCCCGGCTTCACGCGGGCCAGGGATGCCGGCAAAACCATCGTCAACGAGATGAAGGAGACGTCCGCCACGAGCAAGTCCACGCTTTCGGGCACCTCCCTCTCCGACAGATAGCGACAATTCACCTTCTCGAGAGCCAACACACGCTTGTCACTGCGGATCTTCCAGTCCAGTTGCGCGTGCCCCACATCCACGGCGTAGACCCTGAGTGCGCCGTGTTGGAGCAGGCAGTCGGTGAAACCCCCTGTGGAGGCGCCCACATCCAAGCAAGTCCACCCCTCCGGGTTCAGGCAAAAGGCCTGTAAGGCCCCCTCCATCTTAAAGCCGCCCCGCCCCACGTACCGCTCCCCGGCCTTGACCTCCAGGCGCACGTCCTCCGGCACACGGCTCCCCACCTTGTCCGCCCGCTGTCCGTCGACGCTCACCAATCCCGCCATAATGGCGCGCTGCGCCCGCTCGCGGCTTTCAAACAAGCCTCTTTCGACCACCAAAATATCGAGCCGCTTCTTCATCACTGCGCAGAGTTTAGCCAGCCCCGGCCTCGCGGAAAGCCTCGAGAGAGCGAGACCCCTAGCAAGAACGCCCCTTCCCCTAGCCGGCTTTACGCACCCGGTTTTTCGGGGACTGACGCAGTGGCAAAGCCCGTGCCTCCGCCCTGATAATCCCCTCTACGCCAACCAAACAAGGCAAAGCAAACGCCCAACAAGATCAGAAACAGGGACAGAAAAACGCCACGAGGCATGCCGAAATTGAAGTCCTCGGGCTGGCGGAACTGTTCGCCGG
>CAMCIN010000101.1 GCA_945874745.1 Akkermansia muciniphila
GGTGTACACGTCCACCACCCAGCGCTGGCCGATCGGCACGTCCACCTTCAACCCGTTCTTGATCACACGCTGGCTGATGCCCGTCTCATAGCGGTACCCGCCAAACTTGGCATCCGTGCTCTCATAAGAGCTGATGTGATTGCCCACTGAAAGGGCCACCGGCCCGAAATCATAGGAAGCGAGACTGGAAATCCCGCCGTTCACAATGACACCGCCAGTTTCAAGCTCCTTCGAGGCGACGCCCGTCCCGCCAAAGGTGGGAGTCAACTGCCAGAACAAGCCCTTCTGTTCCTTCGGTTGGACCACTTTCACGGGAAGCCCGACCGACACCCCCACGCCGTAGGCTGTTGCGTCCCCGATCTCAGAGTAAATCAGCGGCAGCCCCAGATTGAGCCCGACGCGGTCGGTGATGTCGAAGGACGTGGACAGCGGTAACCCGTAGTTCGTCCCGGAAACCCCGTTCAACTTGAACCGTCCGTATTCCGCCGAAATCCCCGCCCCCATTACCGAGGCCGCCCCGGCAGCACCCGTTGTACGCTCCTCGCGGGTCTTGGCGGAGCGATCCTCCACCCCGGAGGTCGCCTGCCCCACCCCGATCAACTGCGTCAATGCCGCCTGCCGCTGGCGCCTGCCATCGTCAGTCGGGTAATTGTAGAAATAGAGGGTGCCGCTACTCAAGGACCCCGAAGATACTGACAGGCTTTGAAGCGAACCACCTGAAAAGTAAGCGTATGTAGGATGGGTAGCATTGCTCTCGAGGTCGCTTTGACTTAAGAGCATCACACTCCCACCCAAGGTTCCGGTCATCAAATAAGAAAAAGAAGGTGGACCACTAACAACTCTCCGCAGGTTGTTTATCTCGCGGATCGTATTCTCGCTCTGAACGAAACCACGATTACTCGCGGAGGAAATCGTCCCTGCCACAGTAGCATTACCGCCACCAACGGTTCCCGCAGCGATAACAAAAAACCCCGGACTCAAAAATGGTTGGTAGGGCATTTCTTTGACTGAGACCAGCAACTTATCAGGGCCTTGGACTTGGTTAACTTTGACCAAAGTGAAGGCGTCTTGCGCCAAGCCTGTCGTCAGCAATGCGCAGAAGATGCCCAGAACCAGCAGGTGCCACCTCGTGTGTTTAATGCATCTCAAATTCTTCATGAGGCCGGCAGCATTTACTACTTTTGTGTATCCTAAAAGCTCAATCTGAGATTCGCTTGTCGGCCGACTCAATAAAGTTTGCGAGTAAGGAAATTGCGCTTAAACATTGGAGTGGTGGAGCGAACGAGGAGAGGTAGCCGAGGCCCATCCGCAAAGTGATCGCATGAACAAGAAATTTTCCCTTTTGCTAGCCTACGCGTTAACGAGTCTCACCGCTTGCACCGTAACCCGTTATGATCATTACGGAAGGGGCAGCGTACGGTATTCGCGCCCCTACGCGGCATCCTCAAGCTCCTCTTGGGTGGTTGCAGATGCTTATGAGGATCACAGCACGCCCTTCTATATCAGCGGCGGCATCAACTATTACTATGCGTCCGGACAGTACGTGTATTACGTCAATGGCCGCAGACACTGTGTCTCCAGCCTGCCCAGGGGCGGCTACTACAACCACCGGCATCCGCTGTACGGACGCGGGCCGACGGTGATCCGTGGATATTCCGCGCCGGCTCCCAGGCCCCCGGCCTATACCCCCTCGTGGAGGCCATCCTACGGGTCCGGGGCGTACAGTTCCCGCCCACCCTCCTTCTACCGCCCCCCCTCTTCCCAGCCGCCTCCCAGCTACCCTCCTTCCCGGAGCTATCCCAGCTCGCCCTATTTTGGTGGCAGCCGGAGATCCGCCCCGCCGCCGAGTCCCTCGCCCCAAACACCCTCTTTCAGAACGCCATACACCGCTCCCGTCCCGCCCACGCCATCCGCGCAACCACCGCGGAATCCGGGCCCTTTTCGGCCTGACAGCAGGCCTGTCACTCCGATGCAGCCCGGCGGCGCACCCGTCCCCCCACGACCAGCACCGCCAAGTGCCGCACCTGCCGCCCCGCAGGGAGCCCCGCAACCGTCCAGGCCCGCGGCGCCAAAGAAAAAAGCAGACGAACCGGAAACGAAAATAAACGCACGCTGAGCCCGGGTTTGGTGTGCACTTTTCTGCTCCCTCGCGAACCCCGCGGCGCCGCATCTTTAAACCGGCTTGAACACGGCACCCCCAGCTGACACCAGATTGTCTGGGGGGCGCGGTGAAGCATCCCGATCGCATTCCTGTTTGAGTGGCTTCCGGATGGCACTCCCCGCTTGATACGGCTACCTGTCGTTCTCATGCCCCGCGCGATTCGCAACCCGTTGACCGTCACCTCCCTCGCCGCGGCCCTCTTTCACTGCGCCGGTTCCGCCTTCGGGGCAGGTGTGGAAGACGCCGCCGCCCGCGCCGCCCTGCCCGAATTCAAGACGGTTCCGGCCGTCGCCGACGGCGAAATCTCACCGGTTGCGCCCGTCGACTGGACGTCCTTCTCGGGCTGGGCGCGTTCGCAGGGGGACAACGGTTCCCGCCGGTATTCGAGTCTCCGCCAGATCAACCGTGGCAACGTCGCCAGCCTGCGAGCCGCCTGGACGTTCCGCGCCGGCGACGGCGCGGCCAACATCCAGTGCACCCCGGTCATCGTCGATGGCGTTCTTTACGCCCCGACGCCGGGTCTGGCGCTCGTCGCGGTGGACGCACGCACGGGCGTCGAAAAGTGGCGTTTCCAAGTCCCGAAACCCGCGCGGATGCGGCTCGAGGATGCTGTCGCGCGCCGGGGTCTTGTCTACTGGCCGGGAGACGCCACCCACCCCAGTCGGCTGCTGTTCGGATCCGGCGACTGGATCTACGCGGTGGACCCCGCCACCGGCCGGCCACTTGAGGAGTTTGGAACGGAGGGCCGCACGCCGCTTCCAAAGGGCGCCACCATCAGCGGTGTGGTGTACCAAAACGTTTACGTTGTAGGCGGTTTTCGCGGAGGCGTGTTCGGTTACGATGTGCGCGACGGCAAACTTCTCTGGGAATTTTCCACGGTAGCCAAGGATCCCGCCACCGGTGAAGCATGGGGACCCGACTCCGGCTCGGCTGACTGCTGGGGTGGCATTTCCCTCGATGAAAAACGCGGCATGGTCTTTGTCGCAGTCGGAGCGCCAAGGCCCGACATGGTGGGCATGGGAAGACCGGGCGACAACCTCTACTCCAACTGCGTGCTCGCCCTCGACGCCCTCAGCGGTGCGTACCGCTGGCACTCACAGGACGTGCGCCACGACCTCTGGGATCTGGACGTTTGCGGCCCGCCCAATCTCGTCACCATAGAACGCAACGGCCGCAAGATGGACGCGGTCACGAGCCTTTCCAAAGCGGGCCATCTGCTCCTGCTCGAACGCGGAACAGGCAAACCGGTGTTCCCCCTCCGCCTGCGCCGTGCCCCGGTTTCGCATTTACCCGGGGAAGTCACCTCGGCTTACCAGCCCGACCCCGAATTGCCCGAGCCGATTTCACGCATGGAGTTCCACCCGGACATGATCACCAAGCGGACACCCGAGGCGCACGAGTTTGTTAAAAAGGTGGTGGAACACTCCAACTACGGTTTTTTCCAGCCGTTTGAGGAAGGCAAGCCAACCCTGTTCATCGGCACCCGCGGCGGGGCGGAATGGTCGGGCGGCGCGGTGGACGTGCCTTCGGGTCGGCTGTACGTCACCTCGAACCGGTGGGTGTCAAAAATCGCGGTGGTAGCCAACGACGAAAAGGAACGCGACCCAAAGCTGCCCCCCTCGGCCGGGGAGCTGCATTACATGGCGCACTGCGCAGCCTGCCACGGGCAAAAGCGCGAGGGGCTGGGCGTGGCTCCGCCGCTGGCGGGGTTGAAGGCGCGGCTCAAGGATGGAGACGTGGTTGCCCTGCTCAACACCGGCAAAGGGTTGATGCCGCCGAACCTGGCGTTGAACGCGCAGGAGCGGGGCGAACTGCTCGACTATCTTTTCCGCCGCAACCAACCCAAGAGCGCATCGGGCGAGAAGGGCGCCGTGCCGAGTTACGGATTTGGCGGGTTCCAATTTCTCGTCGACCACGAGGGATACCCCGGCGTCGAGCCACCGTGGGGCCTTCTCAACTGCTACGACTTGAACACGGGCCGGGCGTTGTGGCGCGTGCCCTTGGGCGAGTTGGAGGAACTGACCGCCCGGGGCGTGCCCCTCACCGGTTCGCAGAATCTGGGGGGCGCCACGGTCACCGCGGGTGGCCTGGTGTTTGTGGCGGGAACTCAGGACGAAAAGATCCGTGCCTTCGACGCGGACAACGGCCGGCAGCTTTGGGAGGCAAAACTGCCTTTCGCAGGAACCTCCGCACCAGCGATTTACGCAGTGGCCGGCAAACAGTTCGTCGTGGTGACCGCGACCGGAGGCGGACGGGTGGGCGGCAAGTCCGGCGCGGGGGACGCCTACGTCGCGTTTTGCCTCCCATGAGCCAGCCGGGCCCTGCATCGCCGAGCGCCTTGAATCAGCGATTTGTTCGGATACCTCTCTCTCAAAAGTGGGTCATGCCAGCCGGGGCCCGGAGGGCCCGCCGATAGCTAGCCGGTCGGCAAGCGAGCCCCGCGAACGCCGCCACCGGTCCATCCCGAAAGGGCGCCCGCCCCGGCGGGGCGCAAGACCAACCTGTGCGCCATGGTTCCCCGGCCCCGCCGGGGCCGGCGCTTTCTATGTGTGAAACCGGGGGCGCGCGCAAAGCCTCGCTGCCGCCCGGCTCATTATCTTGGCTCCCTCCGAGAGCGAGCGCGCCCTTCTTGCTGTGCTAAACTTTGGCTGATTCGGAGCGCTGGGTCAGTCGCGGAAGACGATGGTGCGGTTTTCGCGCACGAGCACCCGGTCGGTGAGGTGATACCGCAGGCCGCGCGCGAGGGCCATGCGTTCACAGTCGCGGCCGAGCCGGAGGAGGTCGTGTTCGGAGTGGAAGTGCTCCACCCGCACCACCTCCTGCTCAATAATGGGGCCTTGGTCCAGGTCGGCCGTGGCGTAGTGGCAGGTGGCCCCGATGAGCTTTACGCCGCGCTGGTAGGCCCGTTGGTAGGGGTTGGCCCCGACGAAGGAGGGCAGGAAACTGTGGTGGATGTTCATGAGGCGGGCGGGCCAGCGGGCGCACACCTCCACGGGCAGGATCTGCATGTAGCGGGCCAACACCACCAGATCCGCCTGCGCCTGCGTCCAGAGAGATTCCATTTGCAGAAACGCCTCCGCTTTGTTTTCGGGAGAAACGGGAATGTGGTGAAAGGGGATCCCCTCCCGCTCCACCAGGGGACGCAGCGTCTCGTGGTTGGAGATGACGCACGGGATTTCGCACTCCAACTCGCCGGAGCGCCAGCGCCACAGCAGATCCGAAAGACAGTGCCCCAGCTTGCTGACCATGAGCACCACCCGCGGCCGCGCCCCGGCCGCGCGCACGGACCACTCGGCACCCAGCTCCGCACCAAGCGGCCCGAAGGTGGCGCGCAAATCCTCCACTCCGCAGCGGAGCGTGAGGGTCTCGATCTCAAGCCTCGCAAAAAACCACCCGGCATGGACGTCCGTAAACTGGTGGACCTGCTTGAGGTTGCCCCCCTGTGCTGCAATAAAGTTGGTAATCTGCGCCAGCAACCCGACGCGGTCGGGGCATGAAATCTTCAACAGGGTGGTCTGCATCCTCCCATCCCTGCCATGAGTCGGCCCCACTCTGCACAGTTTTTTTCACCCAAAACCTGCGCCAGGCCGAAACGGTTGGATTTTGGGGGGCAAACCGGGTCCATATAGGGGGCTATGGCCGCCACTGAATCCACGATGCTCGCGCTGGGCACCGCCGCGCCCGCTTTCTCCCTGCCCGACGTTTCCACAGGCCAGCTGCGCCAGCTCTCGGAACTGGCGGGCGGCAAGGCGGTGCTGGTGATCTTCTTGTGCGCGCACTGTCCCTATGTGGTGCATGTGGCCCCCGAGCTGGCCCGTCTGTGCAAAGACTACGCAGGACGGCCCCTGGCGATCGTGGGCATCACGGCCAACGACATAGCGGCCTATCCGCAGGACGCGCCCGAGCCGACGGCGCGCTTCGCCCAAGAGGCTGGCTTGAACTTCCCCATTCTTTTTGACGAGGACCAGTCGGTGGCGCGCGCCTATTCGGCGGCCTGCACGCCGGACTTTTTCCTGTTCGACGCAGCCCACCGGCTCTTCTATCGGGGCCAGATCGACTCCTCCCGCCCGGGGCGGGGGCCGGAACGCCCGGGGCAAGGCACCCTCAACGGGGCCGATTTGCGCGCCGCACTCGATGCTGTTCTGGAGGGAAGGCCCGCTCAGGAAACCCAGCGGCCCAGCATCGGTTGCGGCATCAAGTGGAAACCGGGCAACACACCGGCCTTCTCCCGCTAACCTTCTCAAAACATGGCGCGCGATATTGTCTATTTTGACTTGGAAACCCAGCGGACCGCCAACGATGCGGGTGGCTGGGACAAGAAGCGCGAGATGCGCGTCTCAATCGCCGTGACGTATTCCACGGCGCTGGGCGAGTACCGGATTTACGAGGAAAAGGACGTGGACACGCTGGTGGAGCAGCTGTTGAAAGCGGATTTGGTGGTCGGATTCAATGTGATCAACTTCGACTACGAGGTGCTTTCACGCTACACAGTGCTCGATCTGGCGCACACGGCGCGCACGTTGGATATGCTGGTGGAGATCGAGAAGGTGCTGGGCCACCGGTTGAGCCTCGACTCTGTCGCCACCGCAACCCTAGGGGTGGGCAAGACGGGGGACGGGCTCGACGCGATCCGGTGGTGGCGTGAGGGGCGTCTGCTAGAGATTGCCGAGTACTGCTGCTTTGATGTGAAATGTACAAAACTCGTGCACGAACACGGAGCCACCCACCGCCAGCTCCAGTACGTGGACAAGTTTCGGAACAAAAAAAGTGTGGCGGTCCAGTGGAGCTGAGCCGAGGGGGAGGCAGGAGCTTTTCCACTTTTACCAAGTCCGCAAGCGCCCCGTGCGGAAGCCTCCCGTGGGTCGGGTGCCGGTTTGCCGGCGGGTCCGTGGCACCGGCTTGGGGGGCACCAAAGGGGCGGGCTCTGTGAATCTCACACTGTTTTGCCTTGCTCCCGAGGGGCTGGCGGCGTAGGGGCAAGGGGTGAAAACCCGTTGTTCTGCGGCGGGTTTTCAGGCGGGCCCGGAAATCGCAGCGGGCCAGCACCAGAGCCGGGGGCGGAGTAATCCGCCGACCGCACTGCGAACCCCCTCAACCCGGATCCGTCAGCCCGCTCTGCAAGGACGGTTCCACACCTGTACCCGACTATACAAATCCAGCAGTATCGAGTGAATCAACGGATCCGCGCGCGTGAAGTGCGTGTGATCGTGGCAGCATCCGGCCAGCAGCTTGGAGTTCTGAAGATTCAGGACGCCTTGAGGTTCGCGCAGCAAGCGGGTCTCGACCTAGTGGAGGTTGCGCCCACGGCAAACCCACCCGTTTGCCGCATCGTCGACTTCGGGAAGTTCAAGTACGAGATTTCCAAGCACGACAAGGACAAGAAGAGCGCCTCCAGCAAGCTGAAGGAAATCAAGTTTCGTGTGAACATCAGCGAGCACGACTACGAGACCAAGCTGCGTCACGCCGAAGAGTTCCTCGATAAAAGCAACAAAGTCAGGGTTCAGCTGCAATTTCGCGGTCGTGAAAACGCCCACAAGGAGCTGGGTATGATCTTGATGAACAAGATCTCTGTAGATCTTTCGACCATGGCAAACGTGGAACAGCCGCCCAAGCTCATGGGCCGTGCCGTCACCATGACCCTCGCCCCGCTGCCGGCCAACAAGCGTCGCCGGAAGTTCGCCAAATCCGAGTACCTGCCCGAGGACGTCGACGAGGACGATGAGGACGATGAGGACGAGGACGAAGGCACTGACGATGCGGAAAAGGATACGGGTGAAGCCGGTGAGGCCACGAAGGCGTAGGCGCCCCGTTTGCCCGGCCTGAAGCGCTCCAAAACGCTCGGACAGTCGACTCCCCGTGGTTCGCATTTTACGCGGGCCGGCCCTTCCAGCCGGCCCGCGTTTTGCGTTTTGCTTGGAAACCAGACTGACTGGGCTGTAATTCTCAACTTTCCCCTACAACCCAGCCTCGTTCTGGGTTATCGCAAAGACCCCAACCCACACCCTTCGTTCCCTCAACCCCATGACTATCCCCCTCCGTTCCGCTCTCGCCCTGATTTTGGCAGGCTCCGCCCTGGCCCATGCAGAAGTCTCCTACCAGTTCGCCCCCAAATTCCTGACTCCCCCGGCCGGTATGGAAACCATCGGAAACGGGCACGGCGAAATCCAAGTGGATTCTGCGGGCAAGATTTACGTCAGCGTCGAAGGCCAGAAGGAAGGCGGCCTGCAGGTTTACTCGCCCGAAGGCAAGTTCCTCACCCATCTGGACGTGCCAGGCACCCTGCACGGATTTTCCATCCGCAAGTCGGCCGCGGGCGAGTTCATTTATGCCTCGGTGCTCGGCCAGCAGAAGGTGATCAAGGCCACTTTGGACGGAAAGGTCGTGCTCGAAATCCCACGCGAATCCTTTCCTGCGGAGATCGCCGACCCGGTCAGCGTAACGCTCAAGGACGGGCTGGTTGTGCGCGGCAGTAAACCCACCGATGCGGGCGACTCCCTCGCCATCACCCTGCCCACTGGGGACGTGCGAAAGGTTGCCAAGTCCGAGATTGCCCGGAAAGGGACGGCGACGCTCAAAGAAGGGGCGAAGGTCGAGGGGATCAACCCGGAGAAGGACGCCGAGGGCGTCACGCTGACCGTGGGGGGCAAGGCGCGCAGGATCGCCTTTGCAGACATGGCGCAGAAGGACGGAAAACCGGCTTACGCAGAGGGCTCCAGCGAAACACGCGGCGGGCTGAAGCTCACCTCCACCGACGCGGCGCCCAACGGCGACATCTACGTGGTGGACGGCTACGGCACCTCGTGGATCTTCGTGTTCGACTCCAACGGCAAATTCAAGAAGCAGTTCGGGGGACCGGGCGAGCCGTTCAAGCTGGCAAACTGCCACAAGGTGCACATTGACACGCGCTTCGAACCGGCCCGGGTGTTTCTCTGCGACCGCGGAAACAAGCGGCTCATGCACGCCACCCTCGCGGGTGAGCCGCTGGGTGTCATTGCCACCGGCCTGCGCGGGCCGAGTTCCGCCTCCTTCCACGGGGAACTGGTGTGTATCGCGGAAATCGGCGGGTGCGTTTCGGTTTGGGACAAGGAAGGCAAGCAGGTGGCCACCCTTGGCAACAACACGACAGCAGGCCAGTCCAATACGCCCCGGGTGCCCCCCGCAGACTGGCGGGAAGACGTCGTGACCTCGCCCCACGGCATCACCTTCGATGCCAAGGGCAACATCCTTGAAACAGAATGGAACCAGTTCGGCCGCGTGCTCCGCTGGAACCGTAAATGACGCAGGCCCTCTGGGCAAACACCTCTCCGGCGCGCAGTAGGCGCTGGTGGCGGCCGGTGGCGGTGGCTCTTTGCGGGCTGCCGCTCCCGGCCGTTGCGCATTCAGGGGACCTGCTCCTAGCCCGGCTGGTGCTGGGGCGGACCCCGGAAGTGACGCTGGAGGTCACCGCGGACGTGGCGGGAAACCCCTGGCTCAAGGACTCTGCGCACGTCGCGGACGCCCTCGGAGCCACCCTCAGGGTCTTGCTTCCCGACGGCCGCGGCTGGACGCTATCGGAACTCGGCAAACCGGCCATTTCGCTGCACGCCGCCTTCCCCCACCCCGCGCCGCTCCCCTTGGCACACGGGCCTGGAGAGCCTGCGCCTGAATGGTACACGGCCTCCTGGACCTGGCGGCCCAGCGCTTCGCCACTGCGCTTCGAGGTTCCGGCCGACTCGAAACACACCCTGCTTTTCTGGAACGTCGCCCCCGGTTCTCCGGAACCCGCAGCTGGCTGGCGCATGCTCCTTTCCTCAGACCGCACTTCTTCCATCCCGCTAGCGGTCGCACCGACTCCTCTCCGCTGGAGTGCGCCCGCCTTTGCGGCCATGGGCGTCGCAGCGGCGGGCCTGCTTTTGCAGGGCTTCCTGCTTTGGAAGCGTGTACGCAGGAACTCGGTTCGGTAGACTCCACCCTTCATGACTTGGCGCCTCGCTCTCCTTCTTCTGCCGGTAGTGCTGTCTGCTTGCGCCCAGAATGTAGGCCGCGCCCCAAACGCGACCGTGGCCAGATTGCAAAGCCATACGGTACCTGCAGATCCGGAAAACTTTCCAAACGGACAGCTACGGCTCCGCTACCGCTGGAAATTACCCCCGGGCATCCTGCTGCGGCTGCCTATGAGTACGGAGCTCGGGATTCCCTGTGTCGAGGGCGCGGTGAACGGCCAGACCGTTCCGCTCATCCTCGATACAGGAAACGCATTCCCGCTGCTGCTGGACGCCTCGTCCGCGGGTGAACTGGACATCCCAACGGTGCAGGGCGCACACGCGAAGGGAACGGGAATCGGCGGCAATGTGGACGTGCTGATGGCGCGGTACGACTCGGTGGATTTGGGTGGAAAACCGGTGCTTGCCCAAGGCGTGGCGGGCGTGTTTCTGCATTCGTACCGAACAACCTTTGCGGGAATGACGGTGAGCGAGACGCCTCTGAATCTGCTGGGTCTGCCCCTTTTGGAACAGTTCTCCTTCGTGACGATCGACGCCCCCGCGGAGCAGGTCCTGCTTGGCTTTAAACGCGCCTACCAGCCTGCACCCTGGGCTGTTGCCGTTCCTTTTACAATCTCGGACGGCAGGATGTGGCTGCTCCTCAACATCGCCGGCAAGGAGGTCCGCGCCTTTTTTGACTCGGGCTGCGGCTCGGGCTTGCGCTTGCCTGGGGCTGTGGTCAAGGGACTGCCGGCGGCGGCGCTCAAATCCCAGCACCTGCGCAAGCGCAGGGCCATGGGGGTTGGCGGCGTTGAGATCGAACAGGTGGGCCTGCTGTACGGGGCACAGTTGGGACAGGTCCGAATCGAGCCCTTGGAGTTCGACACCAGTCCCGGGTCCACAGAAGCCCTGCTCGGCTGGGCACCGTTCAAGAAAAACCGGATCACCATAGACTTCACCCGGCGCAAGGTCTGGATTGAACCGCGCTCTGGTGGCTAGACTCCGGCCGCCCTCCTAAATAAAACGAATCGACCTGCTATTCAGAAAACCATCCGCTGATGTCTCAGGTTCATCTGTTTATATAAAACCATAAAAACATTTGCGACTTTCTTTGTCACCTGCGGATCACTCCGCGTTGTACGAGGAGTCGGCAAAAAGTTGCCCGCAGTGGACACGTCCTAGGAACCCGCCACCGGAGCGCAGGCGCAGAAAAGGTTGCGGTCGCCCCAGACGTTGTCGATCCGGCCCACTGCCGGCCAAAACTTCCGGGCCCGGACCCAGTGGGCGGGAAAGGCGGCCTGCTCACGCGAGTAGGGCCGGTCCCATTGGTCGGCGCAAACGACCTCCGCGGTGTGGGGGGCGTTTTTGAGGGGGTTGTTGGTCGGATGGGCCAGGCCGGTTTCAACGGCAGTCATCTCGGCGTGAATGGCAATCAGCGCCTCGCAGAAACGGTCCAGTTCGGCCTTGGACTCGCTTTCGGTGGGTTCCACCATGAGCGTGCCTGCGACCGGCCAGCTGAGCGTGGGTGCGTGAAATCCGAAATCCATGAGCCGCTTTGCCACATCCTCGGCCGTGGTGGCTTTGAAGCCACGCAAATCCAGAATGCACTCGTGGGCCACCCATCCCTGGCGCCCCTTAAAGAGCACCGGAAAAAACGGCTCCAAGCGGGCCGCCATGTAGTTGGCGTTGAGGATCGCCAGGCGCGTCGCCTCCAGCAGCCCCTCCGGCCCCATCATCCGCAGGTACATCCAAGGAATCGCCAGGATTCCAGCGCTGCCAAACGGCGCGGCGGAAACCGCCTCCACCCCTGGGACCGTGCCCGTCTGCTGCCGGTTGGGCAGGAAGGGGACCAGATGCGCGGCCACGCCGATGGGCCCCACCCCAGGACCGCCGCCGCCGTGCGGAATGCAGAAGGTCTTGTGGAGGTTGAGGTGGCAGACGTCCGCGCCGAAGTCGCCCGGACGGCACAACGCGACCTGCGCGTTCATGTTGGCCCCGTCCATGTAGACCTGCCCGCCGTGCCGGTGGATCAGCTCGCAGATTTCGCGGATGCCCTCCTCAAAGACACCGTGCGTGCTGGGATAGGTCACCATCAGCGCAGCAAGCCGCTCCGAGTGCAGCTCGGCCTTTGCGCGCAGATCGTCCATGTCTATGTCGCCGTCTGGCTTGCAAACCACGGGGACGACCTCCATGCCGGCCATCACGGCGCTGGCCGGATTGGTGCCGTGGGCACTGGTGGGAATCAGGCACACCAGACGCCCCGTTTCCTTGCGGGAGCGGTGGTACGCACGGATGACCAGCAGCCCGGCGTACTCCCCCTGCGAACCCGCGTTGGGCTCCATAGAGACCGCTGCAAAACCGGTGATCTCTGCCAGCCACTCCTGCAGCTGGGCGATCATCCTGCGGTAACCAACCGCCTGCTCCGGCGGGCAAAAGGGATGCATCTGGGAAAATTCGGGCCAGCTTACGGGCAGCATTTCGCTGGTCGCGTTGAGCTTCATCGTGCAGGAGCCCAGCGGAATCATCGAGTGGACCAGCGAGATGTCTTTGGCCTCCAGCCTGCGGATGTAACGGAGCATCTCCGTTTCGGTGTTGTATTGGTGAAAGACCGGATGCGTCAGAAACGCGGAGGTCCGGTTTTCAACTGAACCGGGCGCCTGGAGGGTCTCCTCCGCGAGCACGTCGAAATCCATGTCCTCCGAAGCACCGGCAGAGACTAGCAACCGGGCCACATCCGCCCACTCCGCGGTCTCGTCCAAGGCGATGCCCACGCCCGTCTCCAGTCGGCGCAGGTTCATGCCCGCCTGGAGCGCGCGCGAAATCCAGAGGTCCCTTTGCTCGGCCGGCAGTGCCACCGTGAGCGTGTCAAAAAAGGCCCCTGATAGCGGAGTGAGGCCGATTGCGCGCAGCCCGCGCTCGAGCATCCGGGTCAACTGGTGCACCCGCCGCGCGATGGCGCGCAGGCCCTCCGGACCGTGGTAAACGGCGTACATCGAAGCCATCACAGCCAGAAGCACCTGGGCGGTGCAAATGTTGCTCGTCGCCTTGTCCCGGCGGATATGTTGCTCTCGGGTTTGGAGCGCCAGGCGGTAGGCGGGGTTTTGCAGGGCATCGTGGGAAAGCCCGACCAAACGTCCGGGCATCACGCGCTTGAGCGCCTGCCGGGTGGCCAGAAACGCTGCATGCGGCCCGCCGAATCCCATGGGCACGCCGAGGCGCTGGGTGGAACCTACAGCGATGTCGGCGCCCCACTCGCCGGGAGGTTGGATCAACACGAGGGAAAGCGGATCTGCCGCGGCGATCACCAGCGCGCCTGCCGCGTGGGCCCGTTGAGTCATCTCCTTGAAATCGTGGACCGTGCCCAGCGTGTCGGGCGTCTGCACAAGCACCGCGAACACGCCCGGGGCAAAGTCCGCGTCCCGGGCCGACCCGGTGAGCACGGAGACGCCAAGGGCCTCCGCCCGTGTGCGCAGAACGGCCAGAGTCTGTGGATGGCAGGCCGCGTCCGCAAAGACCGACAGGGGGCCGGAATGCTTGGACACCGCCAGCGCCATCCCGACAGCCTCTGCCGCGGCGGTGGCTTCGTCCAAAAGCGAGGCGTTGGCGATATCAAGCCCGGTAAGGTCGATAATCAGGGTCTGGAAATTGGCGAGCGCCTCCAGGCGGCCCTGGGCGATTTCAGCCTGATAGGGGGTATAGGCCGTGTACCAGGCTGGGTTTTCAAGAATGTTCCGCTGGATGACCGCGGGCGTGAG
>CAMCIN010000102.1 GCA_945874745.1 Akkermansia muciniphila
CTTGGCGTCGATCTTTTCAACCGCTTCAACTCCGGCAGGTTCGCCTTTCAGCTCGAGTTTCAGCTCGATGGGTAGGTAGGCAAAGAGCGCCCGGTCGACTCCCCCAAGCTTGTCGATCTGCGCATTGAGCGCTGCCAGGTGCTTGCCAAGCACTTCCTTTTGGTTGAGAGGGCCGACGAACGGGAAGTTTTGCTCAACCCGCAGGGAACGGCGGCCGGCCCTGAACCAGGAAAGCAGTTTGCCGTAGGCGTCCGAGAGACGTGTCAGGGAGCGGTCGGGATCGAGGTTGAGCTGGTCTAGGGGGCGCTTGTCCCGAGGATCCCGTGGCGCCTTTGCCGCAATAAACTGTTCGATCAGGCTGTTGGGGAGGGTTTTGAGTTCCTCTCCAAGGGAGGCGTATGCGGACACAACGGGTTCACCCCCCGAGTCAAAGCGCTCGACGTCCCCGAACTTCTCCACGTCCTGGTCGGTGGCGAAGAGCATGCGCTTGTCCGCCACCTCGTTGGAGTTGGCGTACCCCCACCGGATTGCGGCCAGGTCGTAGGGCAGCACTTCGGTGGTCTTGCGAATCTTCCAGCCGGCGTAGACGGACGCCCGCAAGTCCATGTAATCCATCACCGAGGAGGAGGGGATCCGGTCGTTGAGCAGCTTGGTTTGGTCGTCGGCAAGGTAGGACTTGAACCAGTCGGAAATCTCCCTGTGGGAGAGGGTGTTGCTGAGGCTGCCGGCGAAGTTGTGCCGCAGACCCAGCATGTGTCCAACCTCGTGGGCCACCACTTCGCGCAGGTAGTCGCCTGCGAGGCGTTTTGCGGCCGCGTCATCGAGGCGTGGATCTGCCAGGGCCACCTCCAGGCCTGCTGAAAAGCTTTCCGCAAACTCAGCGGGATCTGTCTCGCAGGCGCGGGCGTTGGCAAAGAGGGGGGCGTGTCCGGGGGCGGGGGCGGCGGAGGGATCGGGGGACTCGGCGCCGAGTGCGGGTTTGGGGGCCGTCGGCTTGGGTTCGGCCTTGACCGTGCGCAAGCTCCGCAAAAGGGCACGGGCGCGGCCCCGGCCGTTGATGGCAAAGGTGCTGGTGAGGTAGGTCTGGCCGTGCTGCGAAGCACCGGTGCGGGGATCCAGGATGACGTCCGCGTAGGCAAAGCCCGCCGTGTCCCAGGGAACCCATTGGATGAGGTTGAGCCGTGCATCCGGAGCGGTGAGCCCTTCGGGAGCCTTCTGCGCCTTCAGCACCTCGCGGCCGAAGGCTCTGTTCCAGTAGAGGATCCCGTCACGGACGGCACTCTCGTATTCCGCCGGGGTGTTGGCCGAGTAATGGATAACCACGGGTTTCCGGATATCAAAAAGGGCGATGCGGTTCGCTGTGCGGCCCGTCGTTGGCTCGATGTGGGGATGCACCTCGAAAAAGCGCACGTAACGGGCCACCCCGGGGGCGTGTTCCTTGGATTGAAAGTCGCTCGTTTCGTAGGGGGCGATGAAATAGCGGATCTCATAACGGTCCTCCTTGTTGGGATCGGTCTGCCGATCCCGGACTTGGGCGCTCTGGCGGACGGTGAGCATTCCCTCATCGGAGCGCACTTCGAAGACACGGCCCTGGGGGATCTCCAGCGAGCGGGCCTGGGAGATGCCGGTGTGCGCGCCGGGCTGGCTTGTGGCGTACCAGAGGTCGTTGAACACCCGACGCATGCCTGCGTTGAAGTCGATGGTGACGGTCTTCTCGTCCTGTGCGACGATGGGAAAGGTGGTGAGCAACCGTCTGGAAGGGAGCTCCTTGGTGACGACCATTCCCTCCGTGGACTCATAGAGGTCCACCCCGTCGTGGAACAATTCAAAGCGGACAATCTTTCCCGCCAGCGCAGTGCTCGTGGGGGCGACGAGCTGTGGGATCACGGAGGCTGAGATCAGGAACTCCCGGTCCAGCGAAGCCTTGGCAAGGCGCACGTGATTATTGGCCGCTGCGGCGATCGGCGGGAGGGCGTTTGCCGCAGGGGTTGGAGTCTCAATCGGCGCAACCGGAGGAGTCTGGGCGCACAGAAGGGGGACAGGGAGGCAGCAGAGCAACAACGCGGCGTTCAGGGGGTGGGTCTTCACGGGGCATATGTTTAGCCAAGACGCTTAAAATTTGCGCGTACGAATTACGTAGCTGCCGTGGACCTCGCCAGTCTGAGGCGGCACCGCCTCAGCATCCCGGCTCCGTCCGCGCTCGTGGCGAAACTGTTCTTGTAGGGTACGATGTCCTCCCTGCGCGACTCTCCGCTCGCGTACCTGGCGGCAAGGTCTTTCCCCAGCGAGACGGAGCAACTCCACGATACAGGCCGTCGATTTGGAGCTTAAAAACGGGCCAGGAGGATCGGGAAAAAGAGTCTTCCGTCAGGGAGGACCTCGCAGGAGAAAGTCGGGCTCCTCACCACTTTCAGTGGGTGAGAGCTTTTGGGAAGCGAGAAGTGACAATTCGGGAACCGGTAGGAGCCATGAACGGCTTTCGACTTGGAGGACTCAGTCGGGCCTCCTCAACATGGCCAGTGGGCCTCTTGTTTAGACAACTAGCCCCCCAAAGCAGTCCAATGTTCGGCTCCCTTTTTCTGAAAAACTGGGCCAAAAACAGCGGCCCGCCCCGGGGCGCAAGACCGCTCCGCTGTGGGCGTGCCGTGGTTCTCCGGCCCCGCCGGGGCCGGCGCTCTCGTTGGAAGGGACCGGGGGCGCTCGCAAAGCCTCGCTGCCGCCCGGCTAACTATCTCCGCTCCCTCTGGGAGCGCGAGCGCCCCTCGCGCTATGTGAAACTTCGGCAGCAGCGGCAGCTTTGGTAGCTTTGGTAGCTTTGGTTTACGAGCCGCAGATTTCTCAGCACGAGCAGCGGAGTGGAAACCCTAAAAACATCTGCGAGAATCTGAGCCATCTGTGGATTCCTCCCCCCTCTCTTCGGAGCGACTGAAAAGGCACCCACCGAAAACAGCGAGGAACCGAAGGTCGGAATGTAAGTTGTTCCTTAGCTTTTTGATATATGAATGAGACAGGAACCAAAGGGGACAGGGGATCCTCTGCGCATAGCAGAGTCTTCCCTGAGCGTTGGACGGCGCCCTAGGAAAAAGAGCGTCCCTTCCAGAGAGTCCGGAAAGAGTGACCGCAGGCCAACGCCGCGGGACATCAGGGCAAAAAAATTGCAGCCCCCCGAGGCCGTCTGGCACTCGGAGGGCTGCTGTTCCCCCCAGAACAACTTCAAAGTCTCACAGCCCTCCCGGTAGTGCAATGCCTTTTTAAAGAAAAACTTCATCTACACTGAGAAAAACCCCGGCCCCTCCTGTGTCGCACACTTCTAGAGGCGCACATGCCCTACCTCAGGGGAGCTCAAGCCGCATTCTCTTCTTAAAAATGGACCCGCTGACCTGCAACTAAACTTGCGCGCTCCCCTCGGTGCGTGTTCTCGGTTCGATGCTCCTCAGTCGGAGAAAGGAGACCCGCGGGGCTTCCTGAGAAAAGTCCACAGAACCCTTATTCAGATGAAAAGCTGAAGCCGTGACAGGTTGAGTGGATGAGGAAAATCAGGAGCCATGGTCTGTGAATCTCCGTGATCTGTGGATGACTTCGCGTTCCCTGAAACGGTCGCGGAAAAGCCCGGAGGCTTGAGCCGTTTGTTGCCGGTGGATCGGGCCGGCGGTGGCAACCTTCAGCAGTGGGCACAGGCGTAAGATCTTTTTCGGAACGAGGGCGTTTTCTTGAACGAATGGGAGGTGCAGGGGGACTCTGTCTGGGGCTGTGGGCAGCGCATCAGGGTTTCATTTGGAGCAAACGCGGTTACCTCTTCAGCCTGGGAAGGTATTTGGCCGGATTTGCGTCGAACTTCTTCACGCAGGGCTTGCAGCAGAATTTGATCTCCTGGCCTTCGTGAGATTTGACGACGACCTTGCCCATGCTGCCGAGCTTGTTGCCGCTGACGATACAGGTATCGAGCGGGTAAGGTTTGTCAGCGGCAAAGCCGGTGGCGGCGAAGCCGATGAGGACGATGGTGAGCAGTGTTTTCATGATGTGGCGAGGGTTCGGGGGAGGGTTGGGGGCGGCCTTTGAAAGCCATGGGCCATCAAAAGCGGACCAGCAGGCCGGCGCCGAGGCCGTAGTCGCTGTGGCAGGAAAGGGTGAGCGAGGTGAATCGTGTCAGTGTGTAATCCGCGCCAGCGGTCCATTCCCACTGCGTACCGGTATCGTAAAAAACCTCTCCCCACATGCCGAAGCGGGGGGTGAGCTGGAAGCGCTTCGCGACCGTGAGCCGCGCATCGCCCTCGGTGTCGAGGCTGACATTCGCCCACACCATCAGCGGCAGGCGGTAGTTGAAGCCGATGAGGCCACGATTTTTTGCGTCGTCATCGTTGGTGAGCCGATAGCCTGCGAAGGCCTGAAAGTTCATGGTGCCGTAGCGCTGGTAGAGCAGGTCGATCTCGTACTGAGGCTCGTCCACGCGTTGCCGGCCGACCTCCCACGCCATCATGAGGTCGTTCTTTGGATTCATCCACGTGAGCAGTCCCTCGCTCATGTGCGACTGGAACGATGCCGCACCCCAGAGGTAGGATAGGTCATGCAAATGCTCACCGAGACCGGCTGCGTGCCACAGGCTTTGGTTTTCCGCCAAGGCGGGAGCCTCAGACGGTGAAGCATTGCTCGCATGACCCGGAGCGCCAGGCTTGTCCTCATACCGGAACACCCGCGCCATGCCGCTCATCATGTGGTACAGGATGTGGCAGTGGAACATCCAGTCCTTCTCCTCGTTCGCCTCGAACTCGATAATGCGCTGGCTCATCGGCGGCACATCAACGGTGTGTTTCAGCGGAGAAAGGCGGCCGTTGCCCACCAGCAGGCGGAAAAAGTGACCATGCAGGTGAATCGGGTGATGCATCATCGAGTCATTGACCAGCTCCAGCTCGATGATCTCACCCTTCTTGATCAGCACATAAGGCTCCTGCGCGATGGTTTTGCCATCAAAGCTCCAGATGTAGCGATTCATGTCACCCGTGAGATGCATCGTGATCTTCCTGCGAGGCAGCTGCGCGGGCAAAGTCGTGCCGTGAGTCGCCTTCAGCAGACGGTAGGGCGATCCAGGCCTCGGCAGGTTCAGCGAGGCGCGTGGATCGTCCTCCTGTTCCTCCAGCGCGAGGTTCAGCACCTCATCCATCTGATACAGATTTGGTAGCGGCGGGTCTGAGGCCGGCTTTAGAGTGCCTTTGCCGAAAAAGGCCGAGGCATGGCCGCTGCCGTCCTGTGCGGTGAATCGCAGCTCGTATTGCCCGGAATCCGGCACCGTGATGACAAGATCATACGTCTCCGCAATGGCCTGAAGGAAGCGGTTCACCTTCACAGGCTGCACTGGCGGGCCATCGGCCGCCACAATGCGCATCGGCCCGGCGGACGAGTGCAGATAAAAGTAGGTCGCAGCGCTGGCATTGATGATCCGCAGCCTCAACCGCTCGCCCGGCCGGCCCTCAAGATGGATCTGCCGTTGGCCGTTGACCAGAAAGGCGTGATAACCCACGTCGGAGATGTCCATCGGCATCATGCGATCCCACTCGCGCCGGAAGTAGTCCTTAAGGTTGCCGTGCCGCCACGCGCCGAGGATGGTCTGCGAGTTGCGCCGCATCAGGCCGAAGTAATCCGTGCCGCGCATCAGCATGCGCATGACCTCGTGGGGATTAAAGTTAGTCCAGTCGGAGAGCACCAGCACCTGTTCGCGGTCCGCCTTTACTGGCTCACCACCGCGCGGCGTCACGACGATGCTGCCATACACGCCATTCTGCTCCTGAAGATGCGTGTGCGAGTGATACCAGTAGGTGCCGCTTTGCCGCAGTTTGAACTCAAACGTGTGCGACTTGCCGGGCAGGATCGGCGGCGTGGTCACATGCGGTACGCCATCCTGCTCGTTTGCCAGCAACAGGCCATGCCAATGCGTGGAGGTCTCCACAGCGAGGTGATTGTGCACCCGAATATGCGCCCATTCGCCCTCGCGAAAACGCAGCGTGGGACCAGGGATGGAATCATTGATGGTGAATCCGCGCACCGCCTCGCCCGCAGGGTTCACGGTTTGCTCGCGGATGTGCAGGTCATACTCGACCACGCGCACACCGGTGGGAATGTGCGAGGTTTTGCAGTCGTTGCAGGCAAGCACGGCGAGCGAGGGCCCAAAGAGGGCTAGAAGAAAAAGGCGTTTCATGAAATTGAGCGGCTGAAGGTTCGAGTAACCACGCCCCGGCACGCGACGCCCCCTGTGGGGCCGCGACATGCAGGCACACTGCGTCCGTGAAGGACAGCGCCTCAAATCAGAAACGAGCAAAACAGCACCGCGAGCCGTACCTTTGGAAGATGAGGCCCCCAGCGGGTCATGCTGGCCGGGGGCGCCTCATCGATCCTCTTTTCAGGTCTCCGCCAAAGGACGTTGCCGCCTGTTGCGAGTGCAGCGGCCATCTGCGCCGATTCCGGCGTCTTCGGTGGCAAAGCAGGCACTTCCAAGGCTGGCGACTCGCCTCCGGCGCTGCATTCACACGCGTCCAGCTCCTCGTCGGAAAGCGCCGCACAGCAAGCCATCTCACACACCGCGCTCCTTCCCATGAACAACGGCCACAGCGCCTGAGCAGGCAATGCGTGCACCAGCAGGGCCAGGACTAGGATGATGGTTCGCAGTGGGTTCATGCTTGGTTTCAGATACGCAGACAAAACCGGCACTTCAAAGGTACACCCAAAGTGGAATGTAAAAACTTGAAATCGCTTTTGGCTCCACTCCGCAGTCCACGTGGTACTACCGCGGGGCTCGCGAAAGCCACGTCGCTTCCCATTTTTTGCGGAGTGGAGGAGAGGTCATAGCAGGGCGCTCCAAAAATGCTCGCGCTCGTTCAATAATTACGAACGCCGCACGAAGGGCTGCCCAATCGGGCCGACGCGTGGCAATTGGCAGAAGAAAATTGCCGGTGCGGGCATATAGCACAAAGGAGGCCTCTTAAATTTTCGGCCGTACCCCAAAAAAACAAAGCCCAGGCTGACCAGCGCTGCAATCCGCCGGTGTCCGGATGATGTGGATAGGATCACCACTCTCGCGCCGAGTCGCTCTGCTGCTTCGAGGCGTATCAAATCAAGCCGCCGGCCTAACCCGCTCCCCCGTGCTGAGGGGTGAACCACAAGCCGATTGAGCGATGCAATCGGAGTCTCGAGCGGCCAAGAAAAAATCCCCGCGTAGCATTCCGAATCCGGCACTTCAGCCAACTCGTGATGTAAGCTGAGCCGTGCCGCAGCTACCGGCAGACCGTCTCGACACACCACCCAATGCAACGCCACCCGGTCAAATTCATCCACCCAATCCGATTGTTCCGCCGCCCGTGCCGTCTTCGTTTCCCACGCCTCGATCCTCAGCCGACCGACCTTCGCCAGCAGTCCCTCATCGAGGGGAGAAAATTCGCATGCTTCCATGATTGGTTCAGTGCAGCAGCAGCGCAAACGAACCCGTGAGCAGCAACGCGTGCAGCCACAATGCAATGATTTGTAGCTTGTTGTAATTGCGAGCGCCAGAGCTCTCGCTGGGAATGTCCGGGTCAACGCCAAAGAGCCGCTGGTGGTTCTTCAATATCCAAACTCCGACGAAAAGGAGCAGGATGAAGAGTGCAGCCGAGATGAGCTGAAGGCCGAGGAGCGCATTTTTTTGCATACGGCCTCACGCTACCCCACAGGCTGCGTGCCACCAGATACAGAGCGCACGAATCCCAGCCTGCACAGTTCCAGCGTCAGCGCAGCGTCTCCACCAGTTTTCCGAGCGTACCGATCGCAGATTCCAGTCGCGGCGACCACCGGTGGCCGCAGTTAATCCGGATGAAGTTCTCAAAGCCCTGCGACGCCGAAAACATCGGCCCTGGCGCTATGCTGATCCTCTCCGCTAGAGCGCGCTCATGCAGCTCCAACGCGGAAACATGCTTCGGCAGTTCGACCCAGAGCACGAAGCCGCCTGCCGGCCGCGTTACCTTGATCTCCACGGGAAACGCTGCCGAAATCGCCTCGCTCATCCGCCTCATCTGCTCTGAGAAATTTCGCCGTAGTGCGCGGAGATGCCGATCGTAGCCGCCATTTGCCACAAACTCGGCGATCGCGATCTGCGGTAGCGATGCCGTCGCCAGCGTGCTCGTGAGCTTCAGCGCCTTCACCTTTGCGTAATATCTTCCAGGAGCGACCCAGCCTACGCGATAGCCCGGCGCGATCGTCTTGGAAAAAGCGCCACATAGCATCACTCGCCCGTGGCGATCGAACGATTGTGCCACCCTCGGGTGCAGCCCGCTGTGGACCAGTGCGCCATTGATATCGTCCTCAATCAACGGAACGTCGCGCCGCGCCAGGATCTCTATCAGTCGCCGCTTGTGTTCGTCCGGCATCAACGAGCCGAGGGGGTTGTTGAAGTTCGGCACCGCCAGACACGCCGCTACGCGTCGGACTTTGAGCGCGCTTTCCAGGGCGTCGAGATTCATCCCGTCGCGCGGGTGCATCGGGATCTCGATGGCTTTCAGGCCAAGCTCCTCGATCTGCTGCAGCACGCCGAAATAGCTTGGCGACTCGACCGCCACGACATCGCCCGGCTTTGTCACCGCGCGCAGGCAAAGCGCCAGCGCTTCCGTTCCACCACATGTCGTGATGAAGGCATCCGGCGAAAGCTGCGTGCCCCAGTCGAGCGAAAGCTTCGCCAGTTGCCGCCGCAGCGCCTCGCATCCCGGCGGCATGTCGTAACTCACGCCTCGCGGACCCGCGCTTCGTGCCACTGCAGCCATAATCCGGTTCAGCTTCACCACCGGTAGATTTTCCTCACCCGGATACGCGGCGCCAAACGGCACCGCCTCCGGCAGTCGCGCAGCGTCGAAGACCCGTGCCTGCAGGCTCCCAACCTCCACCATCGTCGCCGCGCGCGAGGGGCGTGAAGCCATGGGCTCCGCTACCCGACCTCGCCCCCGCGCCCGGACGAAAAAGCCTGACTTCGGCCGTGCCTCGATCAGCCCGCGATCTTCCAGCGTCACATACGCTTGCACCACCGTAGCCACACTTACGCCATGTTGCCCGCTCGCCCGCCGCACCGACGGAACGCGGTCCCCCGCCTGTAGAGCGCCCGACAAAATCAGCGACTCGATCTTGTCTGCCACCTGCCTATAGAGCGAGTCGCCGGCAGAGGATGAGTTGTGCTGCCTAGCGCCTGTTGGCATGGATTCGCTTTTCAAATGATTTACGCAGTTCGCGCGCGCGGGACGCCAGTGTCGCTGGGCGGGCTAAAGGGAAAACTGTTTTTTACGGCAGCCTGTCTGCATACACACTAATGGGAGGCAAGCAAAGGTGGGGCTTGTGCGTCGGTGTTGGTGAGGCATGGTTTTCGAGTGGGTGTCGTTCTCTACCAAATGGACTATAGTCCCTATGCGATTCCTACTCGCCAAGCGGTGACGGCGCTCGACGAGGCGCTAGCCAATGTTCGGAAAAAGGGTCAGTGCGCAATGCGTGACACACTCGGACTCTCGCCGGTGGGATTGCGGGGCGCCACGGAAAATCCGGAGGGAACGGACACAGTCAGCGAAAGGCTATCCGCAGTGAACACACGCCCTAGTCAATAAACGCCATCTCGTTCGTGAGCAGCAGAACCTGGCTCAAGGAAACCCACGGCTTCTCCGACTCCCCGGAAAACCGAGCCAACAGCCCAAGCGCCGCCTCAGCTTCTTCTGCCGTAGGCTCCCGCAAAAGAACCTGGCGGAAAAGGGCAGCCACCCGACCTGGGCCTGCGGCGACACTTTGAATGGGGGTACTCCGAGCCAGCGCTTCAGCGAGTCCTTTCAAGAAGTCGCTGTTGAGCAGAAACAGAGCCTGTTGCGGCACCGAGGTCTCAAAGCGTTGGCCGGTGCTGATATCCGGGTTTGCAAAGTCAAAGAACCGGAACACGGAGGGCAGATCCTGGCGGTCGATGTAGCCGTACACACTCCGCCGCCCCGTGAAGGGCGCCTTGGTCAGCTCCACAGCGCGGCCTCCCACGGTCTCCTCCAGTTTACCCGAGGCCAGCAGCAGAGTGTCCCGCAGCGCTTCGAAATCGAGCCTGCGCCGCCGCATTGCATGCAGCAAGTCGTTGTTCGGGTCCTCGGAAGCGGCATCCGGACGCGACGCGCTGGACTGGCGGTAGGCGGCGGAAAGCACCAACTCTCGGACCAGCGACTTGGTCGACCAACCCTTTTCCACAAACCGATCCGCCAGATAATCCAGAACTCCGGGGATCGCCGGGGCGGGGGTGCGCACGCCAAAATCGTTCGGGGTCTCCACCAGGCCCCGGCCAAAGAGGTGCAGCCAGATCCGGTTGACCGCCACCCGGGCGGTCAGGGGATTGGTGGGGCTAGCGATCGCGCGGGCCATATCCAACCGGCCGCTTCCCGTCGCAAAGGGCTTGCGATCCGGGCCGGAGAGGACCGTCAGAAACTGGCGGGGCACCGCAGGGCCACGGTTCCCAGAGTTGCCCCGCACAAAGATGACCGGTTGGACCGGCTGCGGCTTGTCAAAGAGCGCCATCGCGCGTGGCGGGGCCGACTCGTCGGTGGCATCGAGCAGGTCCAGCTCGTCTTTTACCTTGGAGCGCGCCTCAAAAATCTTTCGTGCATGGGTCTTTTCCACTTCCGCGCGGGTGAGGCGCAACGGGGAGGCATCCACCAAAAGACGGGTGCGCAGCCCCTGCTGGAGCGGGTTTTCCAAAGTGGCGTCCACGCCTGCCTGCTTTTCCAAAGCCTCCGCCGTCTCGGCGCAAAGCCGTCCATAACACGCCGCCACGTCCTTGAGTGTCTTGGGCGGAGTCTTGTAAAGGTGCCCCAGCATTTCCGCATCCCAGCCCGCCGGCACCCCGGACTTCCAGCGCTCGAGCAGCGCCGCCGCCTGCGCTTCAAACTCCTGCTTGGGCAGTGATGCGAGCGCATGCCAGGGAGCGAACAAGGCGTCCTTGGCCGCGTTTTGGTACAGCTTGGCCCAGCGTGTTAAAAGCAGGCCGAGCAGCTTCCGCTCGCCAGCCAGGTTCTCTACCGACTTAGCGTCGGCGTCCTTGGGGAGCTCTGCGGAAGCCAGCAGGTAGTCGGCCGCTTTTTTGACGAGATCCGCATTGGCCTTCCTGAGCTCTTCGTCGAGGCAGCCCTCCAGCTTTCCCACGAGGACAGCTCTTTTTTCCAAGTAACCCGCATGCTTGGGAGTGGGGGAGACCTCGCCGATGACTGGCCTTTCCTTTGGCTCTTCGGTGCTGAGAAAAACCCCGTGCAACGAGTAATAATCCGCCGTTGGGATGGGATCGTACTTGTGGTCGTGGCACCGGGCGCAGGCAACGGTGAGCCCGAGCATTCCCCGGGTGACCACATCAATGCGATCGTCAATGATGTCGTGCAGACTGTTCTGAAAACAGCGGCCCACGGTCAGAAAGCCCAGTGCGGCAAGGCTCCGGGGACTTCCCTTCTCCGGGAGCAGGTCCGCCGCGAGTTGCTCCATCAAAAACTCGTTGAAGGGCTTGTCTGCATTGAAGGAGGCAATGACGTAGTCGCGGTAGGTGTAGGCAAAGTGAAAACGCCGGTCCGCGTTGATCGGGGCTGGGAGGCCCTTGGTGTCCGCATACCTGGCCACATCGAGCCAGTGGCGGCCCCAGCGCTCGCCGAAGCGCGCAGAGGCGAGCAGTCGGTCCACGGCCCGCTCGTAAGCTTCCGGAGAGACGTCGTGCAGAAAGGCCTCCAGCTCGGCAACAGTCGGAGGCAGCCCCTGCAGATCGTAGGAGACCCGCTTCAAGAGGGTCGCGCGGTCAGCTTCGGGGGAGGGGGACAAGCCCTTGGCCTCCAAAGCAGCCAAGACAAAGGCGTCAACGGGCAAGCGCACCCAGGCAGGCTGTTTCACCGGCGGCACCGGCGGTCGCTGCACCGCCTGAAACGCCCAGTGCCGCTGGGCCGCATCCTTGTCAGGCCCCACAGCCTTACCTTCGCGAGGGTCGTATGCACCCGACTTGATCCAGTGTTCCAGAACAGCCACCTGCGCCGCCGAAAGCCGCTTGTTATCCGGCGGCATTTGCAGCTCCTTGTCCGTGTAGGAGACCGCCTTGAAAAGCAGACTTTTTTCAGCGCTGCCGACCACGATGGCGGGCCCGGTTTCCCCGCCCTTAAGGGTTGCGGCGGCATTGTCCAAGGCCAATCCCCCCTTGGTCTTGCCTTTGGCAGCGCTGTGGCATTCGAGGCAGTGCTCCTCGAGGAGGGGGCGCACTGACTTTTCAAAAAACTCGACCTGTCCGGGGTCCGCCCCCTGCGTGCCGACCGCGGCAGCCCCGGTCGGGAGGGGGCCACAGAAAGCGCACGCCAAAAGAATCAGCGGGCGCAGAAAAAAGCACACAAGCGGACGGCTGACTTGGGCTGGCGGCTTCATGCGAGCACCTCCCTGACGACCTTTCCATGCACATCGGTGAGCCGGAAATCTCGCCCCGAATGCCGGAAAGTGAGTTTTTCATGATCCATGCCCAACGCGTGGAGGATCGTTGCGTGCAAGTCGTGCACATGCACGGGGTTCTCTGCCGCCTTGAATCCAAATTCGTCCGTGCTTCCGTGGATGGTTCCTCCCCGCGTCCCACCGCCGGCCAGCCAGACGGAGAATCCCCAGTGGTTGTGGTCACGGCCGTTGATCTTGCCGGCGTTCGCAGCCGGACTCGGAAGCTCGACGGTGGGGGTGCGGCCAAACTCGCCGGCCCACACCACGAGTGTGTCGTCCAGAAGCCCCCGCTGCTTGAGATCAATCAGGAGTGCGGCAGTGCCCTGGTCGCTCTCGCGGGCAAGGCGACGGTGATTGATTTCCAAATCGTCGTGGCTGTCCCACGGTTGGCCCGGGGCATGCCACAGTTGGACGAACCGGACGCCGCGCTCCGCCAGTCTCCGGGCGATCAGACACTGTCGGCCGTAGACGGTGTCCCCGTAAAGGTCGCGGACGTGCTTGGGCTCTTTCGAGAGGTCGAAAGCGTCGGTGGCCTCCATCTGCATCCGGTAGGCCAGTTCGAAAGACTGCACGCGCGCTTCCAGCTGCGCGTCCTCTGGACGGTCTTTTAAGTGTCTGCTGTTAAGCAAAGAGAGTAAGTCAAGCTGGGCCCGCTGTTCCGAGGGCGTCCAACTCCGGTTGCGGATGTTTTCAATCAGCTTTTCGACGTCAGTGTGTTTGCTGTCGATGTAGGTGCCCTGGAGTGCACCCGGCAAAAAAGCGGACTGCCAGTTTGGGGCGCCCCCCGTGGGATAGCCTCCGGGGCAGAGAGAAACAAAGCCCGGCAGATTTTCGTTTTCCGTACCCAGGCCGTAGTTGACCCACGACCCCAGGCTGGGCCTTGGCAGGCGCGCCTCCCCGCAATTCATGAGCATCATGGAGGGCTCGTGGTTTGGCACGTTGGCGTGCATCGAGCGGATCACCACCATGTCGTCTACGCACTTGGCGACGTTGGGAAACAATTCGCTCACCTCGGTGCCGCATTTCCCGTGTTTGGCAAACTGGAAAGGGGAGCGGAAGGCTGCACCGGTAGGTCTTTCGGTTTTAAGATGTCCGCCATTGAGCGGCTGCCCGTGCAACTGGGTGAGCAGCGGCTTGGGGTCGAACGTATCCACGTGCGAAGGGCCGCCGTTTGCGAAAAGATGGATGACACGCTTGGCACGGCCTTGGAAATGGGGAAGGCGCGTGGCAACGCCGCCCCCTCCGGAGGACGAGCCCACAGCATCCGGGCTCAGCGACTCGAGCGCCGAGAGGCCGAGCAAGCCAAAGCCCATCCCGCAGCTTTGGAGCAGCGTGCGGCGAGAGAGAGAACAAGGTGGGTGAGCGGATCCTCGTTGGGGCATTTGTTTATCTGTTTTGAT
>CAMCIN010000103.1 GCA_945874745.1 Akkermansia muciniphila
TCGGGCGAGCCCTTTAACTCCCGGACCACATGATACTGCGCCTTTGGGGCGGACGAAAACGCGCCCCAGTCGTTGCTGGTGACAGACACCACCAGCGAAGCATCCCGGAGCGGATTGACCTCGAAGACCAGCTTAGCGCCGTCAGGTCCGCGCCACTTGGCGTCCTTGACCTTGCGGGTGACCGCGTTCCAAAGGCTTGGATTCCCCCAGTTGAGGCGGTACCAGTCATGCCAGCCGCGGGCTCCATCATCAATCATGCGCTCCACGCGGCCGGTGGCCTTCACCCCCGCCGCCTGCAACTGCGCCGCGGTGGCGTAGACCTCTCTGGAACTGAGCGTAAAAACATCCGTATTACTGCCGCCCGGCGCCTGCGGCAGGTCGCGATACTGTTCGGGCGTGTCGTACTGCACGTTGGCGAAGGCGAACAGCGGCTCCCCCGTATCGAGCACAGGAGCGGAGGCCGTCCACCGGTCGCCGCTTTGCACAGCATGGGCATCGCGCCAGAAGCGGGTGAGCGCATGTGGATCGGTGGAGTAATAGAGGTGCACCGCCTTCACGGGGCGGCTCCGATCCGGCCGCACAACGAGCTCGGGGACGCCGTCCTGCGTTTTGAGATTCAGCGCAAGCTGCGGGGTGGCCGGAAGCTGGAGCGCTCCTTTGAGATGCGCCTCGAACCAGAGGTGCTGCGTGATGGCGTGTTCGCTCGAGTGCCTGTGGTTGAAATGCGGCGAGATGCTCAGCCGGAGCAACCCCTCGGGAACGTTGCGCCAGGTGAAGGCCATGTTGTCGATGTGCGCGTGGAAGTCGTTTGTCGGCGAAAGCCAGAGGGTCGGCACTGAAATCTGTTCAATGTACGGATTCTCGGAAACCGACCCGAGCTCCAGGGCCGTTCTGTTTTGCCTGCGGCCGCCGGGAAGATCCATCTGGCCCTCTAGCACGTCCCCCGACCCGCCACACGAGGGCACAGCCGCCTTCACCCGCTTGTCGATCCCGGTGACCTGAGTGGTCAGGCGCCCGCCCATGGAATGGCCGTAGACCCCGAGCCGCTCCGGATCTACCTCGGGTTGCTGCTCCAGAAAGGTGAGCGCCCGCCGGGCCGCAATGACGACGAGCAGCCAACTGCTGTTGCGCGGAGACTCCACCGGATCCAGCGTAAACTCGTCGGGCGCGATGCCGCCCGCGAAGTGGTTGACCTTGTTGCGCTGGGGCGGATGCGTGGCGTCCACCTTGCCCCAGTCGGTGTTGGGCCCCTCGTAAACGCCGTCCTTGCCCAGTCGCATGGCGTTGCCGCCCCAGTTGAGCGACATGCTCGCGTATCCTTTTTTGGCGTCGGTGAGCACAGCATCAAGGCTCGCCGACTGGCCGCCGCCGTGGAGATGGAGCAGCCCCGGAAGTTTGGCCGCCCCCTTGGGAAAGGCGTAGAAAGCGGCGACCTTGGCTGGGACGCCCTTAAACACCCCGACTTGGTACCGCAACACCCGGCAGACGATTCCCTCCTGCTCCCACTCACGCGTCACCTCGGCCGCGACCGGTTCCCGTCTGGGATCGTATTCCCCCCAGAACTCCACCAGATTGTTGGGAACCCTTCCCTGCCGGAGCGGGGGCAGTGAGTCCTGCGCAAGCGAAACAACGGCACTAAGGAGCAACAAGGAAACTGGAAGGACATTTTTCATGGAGGGGGGTGAGCACCAGCTGGCAATCTGGCAGGTGCGACTCGGAAGATCAAATCCCCCTCAGAGTGCCCCACCCCACCCTGTTCCTAAAAAATCGCCTTGGGCTTGCTGGCTTCAAACAAGGAAGAGGAAAGCAACACCACGGCCTCCTCCCCCCGGTTCTCGCCAAAGTGCACCATCCCCGTCGTCTCCACCAAGGAATCGCCTGGCCTGAGCTCCGTAGTCTTCCCCGCTTCCAGCAGCAGCTCCGAGCCGTCCCCCCGCGTCACCTGAGCCTCCCCGCTCACAACAGTGTAAGTCAGCACCCCGGCCAGCAGCCTTTCAATCTGCATTCCGGGGTGGCTGTGGACGGGCAGCTTCGCCTTGGGAGCAATCGTGAAACGCGTCAGCTCCAGCACCTGCTTCCGGTCTGCGGTCGGATACCCCTTGGCCAACACCTCCCGGACAACCGCCTGCGTGTAGGGATTAGCCACAAGGCGCTCCTGGCTGCGCACGACGGAGACTCCCATCCCAATGCATGCCAGTCCGATAGAAAGTGGGGTATACTTCATGTTCAGACCCTTGTAACCCACCAGGTCCCCGCGCACAACGTCGCCACCCCTACGGCGCCACGGAGCGAGCCAGACCGCCGCCTGAATCCGCCAAAAAGATACGCCCGCCTGCCGCGTCGCGCACCAAGAGAAAGTTGCCCACATTGCTCTGGAAAATCTCCTTTCCCGGAAACTCCTTGGGAAACCAATCGGGCGCATCACCGGAAGAGACCGGGCCACCTTCCCTCGGACGCTCCACCTTTTGTAGAGAGAAGGGGTTTGTCTGGAGCCATGCCTCGAGCGCAGGGCCGGGCGTCACCACCAAAAACCATTCCCAGCGCGTCACGCCCTCGGGGTCGGACCACTCGCGCCTTTCGGCGTTTTGAATCACGTCGTCCTCCTGGGGGCGGCGCCACAGGGCACGGCGGAAGACCTCCTGTGCGTTGAGGTTGCGCGCAAGCGTCTCCGCTGGTGGCTCCGGAAGCGGAGCGGCCACGGACTCCACCGCAGCGGGCTGGCTCGGGGCGGGCCGGCGCAGGAGCCAGCCACGGGCCAGCAGTCCGCAAACCAACAACAGCCCCCAAACCACCACGGCCCTGCCCGAGGTTTTCTTGGAAGGGGGCGGAGCCGAGGAAGGTCGCTTCGGTGGGTTTTCCATCGCAAAAGGATCAGTTGCCGCTGTTGGAATAGGTCCTGAGGAACAGCTTGATGTCGGAAACCGTGTTGATGAAGTGGTTGATTCCAGTCTGCTCGTCGGAAAGGAGCGACTCGGCGGGGATCACGATTTTCCAGCCACTGTTCCAAACGCTGCGCCCGATCAGCCTCGAATTGGTGAACTCCGCCGGCATCGTGCCATAGAAGTAGGAGGCGCTGTCCACCGGTCGGAAGGCCTGGTGCTTCCGCGGAATCCAGAGCTGCTCGTTGAGCGTTCCCTGCGGCGTGAAGAGCTGCAGCGCAGAGTAGTTGCTGGCGCCGATGTTGAGCGGCAGCGGCAGGGCCTGGTCCTTGACCGCCCAGGACCGAACGCTGTTTGTGCCCCCCAAAGCGGGAGTCCGCATCGAATCAATCCCGGCCGGAATCAGGTAAATCTCAGGATTGGCGCTCAGCGCATTGGCGCTCGAACTCGAAGGAGTCCCGCCGCCGACCGGATCCATACCGATGTAGCCCTGGAACATCACCCCTGCGGAAAGAATCTTCGTGGCAAAGGTGGATTTCGAAAAGCTGTGGTCCCCTGCGGCAAGCGGCCACCCAAAAAAGTTCAGCCCCCGTTGGATCACGGTGGAAAACGGAATGACAAACCCGGGCACAGGTCCGCCCGTGTCCTTGGAAAGATTGCTGCAGTATTTGAGCACATCGCTGTCGTTTAACACGTTGCTCATCACCCTCTGCTGGAGCACCTGCTTCCAGAGCTCGTTGTCGTCCGCGGTGGGCTGGTCGAGCCGGATCCGGAAAAGCTCCTGGCGCAGGGAGAAGAGTGTCCCGTTGCGGTCCGGATTGTTGAAGCCAAGCCGGCCCTTCACCACGGCCCAGTCATCCCGCAACGCGGCGAGCACCCCTGCGAGTCCGGGATCGCCCAGCTTTGCGCTCACAGGGTTCTGCCCGACGAACTCGCCAATGCTCCAGTTGGAGATGATCGAGCGCACAAAGTTCTGCCCCGAAAGGCTGCCGAGCAGCCCGGTCTCGTAGTCGTAGGCCTTCGCCGCGCAGTAGGTGTAGGTCTGCGCCAGGTCAAACAGCGCGTTGTACTGTGCCAACTGCTCGTTGCGCAGGTCCCGGTACACAACGTCGCGCGTCCGGTACCCCTGTACCACGGCCGCGGCGCGGATCCGGAAACTCTCGCGCTCCGAAAGAATCCGGTTGGCGTCGCCATAGATCTGGGAGACGCGCTCGGTGGCCGCCTGCAACTCGGTCATCCGGCGGTTCATGTCGAAGGCCGTGCTGAGCATCTGTGCGTAGAGGCGCTCGAACTCCGCGACGTGCTGTTTGTTGGCCGTCTCGTTGTTGAAGTCGTCCAGGTAGGCCTGGGCCTTTCCCTCGAGATCGGCCGCCTTGGAGTCCATCAGGGCGGCCTTTGTCTCAACGGCAAGCCCGAGCAGCGCGCGTGCGTAGGAGGCCGTGGCCCCACCGAACAGCGAAAAGGCGCGCACCACCGAGGTCACGTCATTGGAGAAACCCACGCTGGTGGGGGCAGCCTCGGCAAAGGCGGTAGCCAGATCTGAGACGTAGGTTTCAGTGAGGCCAAACGCGGCCGCCGAAAGGGTGAGGTTGAACGAGGCGTTGGCGATTTCGGCCGCCTTGTCGCTGGCGTTGTTCGCCTGGCTTGTGGCGGCGTTGAAACCGCTGATCATCTCCGAATACAGCTGGTAGTCCCGGTCAAAGCGCTTCTTGAAGTTGGTGAAGAGGTTGACCGACTCTCTCAGGTTCACCTGCGCCTGGTAGCAGTCCAGCAGCGCGGACTGGATCTTGCCCACCTGCTGGCGCTTGCCCATCGCCACGGTGGAAAACTGGCCGAGCGTGAATTTGTTGACCACAAACGTCTTGGAAACGTACTGCTGGTTGCCGTTGACCCGCCGGTACACGTCGTCCAGATCCCAGTCGCTAAACGGCGCGACGTTGACCGGTTCGCGGAAGGTGACACTCACCGAATTGGTCGTGTCGATCAGCTCGGAAGGCTTGTCGATGAAGATGGAGTGGTACAGGTCCGGCCCGGTGTAGCCCTGCGCGTACAAGGCCCCGGGACCGATGTCCCCGACGTAGGGCGTGCCAAAAAGCGTCACCAACTGGTACTGGTAGGTGGCCTCCTGCTGCGCGATCACCTCGCTGTAGTCGTCCACGCTGTTGGCCTGCTGGCGGAGCAGCGAGTTCATCTGTCCGGCCCGTGCAAACGTCTGACTTGCGTTCACCCCCGCCCGGACAGCCCGGTCGTAGAGCTGCTCAAAGTGGGTCTTGCCCGCGGAAAGCTCGCTGGGCGAGATATCAAAGGTCATCGAATCCACAGCGAGACCAAGGGGGGTGACGAAGGCCTGGAGTCCACCGGACAGGACAAAGAGGTTGTTGGCCGTGGTGACCAACTCGCCCAACTCGGACACCGTGCTCCGGTCGATTCTCGAGACCCCCTCGTGCACCGTGTCGCGTACAGGCAGCATGGCGTTGCCGTTGATCCAGTTGAAATACGCTCCCTGGTAGGTGCGCGCAGCCCACTCGTCGGTGCCCCAGTAGCGGGTCCGGCCGGTGTCCTCATTCTCCTTGGCCTCACTGAACGTCGTCCAGCCGTCGGTCTCGCCGTCCTGAAAGTTCTGCCGGGCGGTCAGCGCCAGAGAAGTGTACCCAGCCTTGGCCACAGCGGCAGCCGCAGTGGCAAACTTGCGCTCGTCCTTGTAGTCCACCGCCACCGACTGGCCCAGGATCGAAACCGTCTCCGCACTGGGCACCCAGGTGAAGGTGTCGTTTGTCATCAATTTGTAGTAGACCTTGAGCGCGGTCAGATAGTGCCCGTAGGCGTCGCCGTGGCCCTGGGGAAACATCTTCTGTGCGTCGGTTGCGTCGATCACCCCGTTGGCGGCGGCACCCGCCTCCTCCTTGACGTTGTAATTGACCGCGTAGATCGGCTCTCCGGAGGTGATTCCATTGATGTAGTTCCAATAGAGCCGGTTGTAGGCAGGCGCTGCCTTGGTAGTGGTGGCAAAGTCGTCCCTGCCCCGCCAGAGCGCCAGGGTTTCATCCAGGATGGTGGCAACCTGGCCTTCGAAGGAAAACCGTGCCGAAGTCACCGACTGGCCGCCATTTGTTCCGTCGATTTCCAAGGTTGGATTGGTGGCGTCATCAGCCGCCTCGTTCCCCACCATCAGGTAGAGGTCGTTCAAGTAGCCGGCGGCCAGAAGCAACGTGTTGTTCACGGAGGTCGTGGTCACCCCTGCGTCGATGCTCTGGGCCTTCACCCGGTTGAGCACCGTCTCGTAAATCTCGATGAGCCCAAAATCGTTGATGCTTGAGAGTGTCAGTGCCACATCCCCCTCCCAGCGCTTTCCCGCCTGGCCCAAAACACTAACGTCCGTGCTGATCGGGTTGTTGTACAAGTCGGTCTCGCGCTGGTTGAAGGGATTGATCCCGTCGAGAACCCGCTTGACCCAACTCGCCACAAACACCGGCTCCGCCCACTCACTCCAGTCGGAGTCCCCGCTCCCGGTCACCAGGCCCGCACCCGCGCACGCCTTGTAGCGCATCGTAAAAAAGGCGTCGCTGAAGACCAGCAGCGGGTTGCCCAAAGGTGAGCCTGCGGCCCCGCCCAGAACCACCGTGTTGGTGAGCGTACCCGTAGGTTCCTGCCACTTTGTGCCCGAGGCCGTCACCAGATCCGTCTTCGAAGGAGTGTGAACGCGGAAGTCCACACTGCCAGCCACCCCGGGCGCCGGCGCGGCGGAATACAGCGCCACCTCCAGGCGGTTGGCTCCGACTTGGAAATATTTTGGCTCGATCTCAAACTGCCGGGCCAACCCGTCGTCGCCGCTCACCAAACCGATGCGGGCTGTAGTGGGGAGCAGGTCCGCCGGGGCGCCTGTGCCGACAGGAAGGTTGTAGGCGAGTGCAGGCGTGTTATTTACGTACACCACAAACCCGTCCGCATCCGAAACCGTGGCGCTGAACAAAATCTGGGCGGGCACGGAGTTGCTGAAGGTCAGAGAGCCTGCGCACAGGAGCACTTTCCCGGGGAGCCCGGAGTCGCTTAGGTAGCTGGCGCCGTTCACAGCGATAGAACGCGGCAGGGTGTACGCCGTCCCCGAATAGACCAGCGGCGCGGCGGGGGAAGGGGTCGACGCAGGGAGGTCGATGATATTCCACTGGCTGCTCGTTGTCCCCCCCAACACCCGCTGGACTCCAAAGGAGTACACAGCCGGAGCAAGCGGTTCGGTGTAGTAGCGCCACTGGAAGTCGAAGTATTCGGGGTGTGCGGCAAAATCTCCGCTGTGCCGGAGCGTGGACTGCTCATCAAGCGGATTGGCTGCAAAAATCGCCTTCAGGTCGCCCTTGTACAGACTGTTGACGACCCTGACGACCTGCATCGAGACGGGTTCACCCGCGGGAGTGAAGGCCGCGCCATCCCCGAAGAGTAGCGTCACGTAGCCGCTCCCCTTCCCTTGGCCCGTGAGAGCGTAGCTGTCCACGGCCGTGTTGGAACTGGAAACCTGTGCCAGCGTGACTCCATTTGCGACCACATCCTGATTGGCGTCCGCAACGTAGGTGCCCGGCTTCGCTGGGTTCTGCACAAACGTCTGCACCTTTGTAGAAAGCGTGTCGATGGCGCTGCCCCATCGGGAGTAATCCGCGTCGGTCGTGGCCACAAGCCCCTTGAGTGCCGCCACATCCTCAGCACTCAGCGTGTTCAGATCCAGGTAGTCCTCGCCGGCGGCCTCGTCGTGAAACTCCCCGACCAAAACCAGCCCCCCCTTGTCCCCGAGGAGGGGACTGAAATAGAGCCGCTTTTGAATGTGTGGCTGAGCCAGCTGAAAATACGTTTTGCCCTGTTCCGTGGTTGTCTTGAGCGAGCCAGGAAGGGCGGAGAGCCCGACGCCTGCGGCATTCAAAAGAACAGTCTTGGCGCGAGTTGGATCAAAGAGCGTGGCACTCACCGCTCCCGCGCCCCCAAGCGCCACAGACTGTTGGTAAAGCACCTGCGCGCTCGTCTGGCCGCGCACTCCGGGCAGGCCTGTCTTGGCGAGCGTCAAGGTCTCGCCCACGCTCAAGGTCGGCGGAAAGACCGGCCACACAGGCCGGTAGACCACGGCCAGGGAGGTGCCCGTCACCGGATCACCCACAAATCCACCCGCAGCATTGAGCGGCCGCAAATAGGGAAGCACGGTTCCCTCCGTCGGCTGCACCGTCAGCCCAGGAAAAACAAAGTCCGGCCGCATGGTGTAGTAGAACTGCATCCCCAACGCGGGAGTTTTCTCCGAGGAGTGGGGGCCCCGGTAAATCCAGTCGTAGCCCTTGCGGTCTTTGTAGGTGAATCCGGAATACACCGCGGGCGAACCGCTGGCCGGAACGCTGTCTGCAAAGGCTGCCCCAAGGTTCACCTCGGTATTCTGGGAGAGACCCGCGGCAGCAAGCGGGAGCGGGAGCAGCGGCAGAGGCATGGGCGAAAGCCCGTTGAGAACGGTTCCCGCGGTAACGCTGTAATCGAACTTATAAAAAAGATTCTCCCGCTCCACCGCGTAGACCGCCATGGCAGGCCGCAGATCCACCGGGTCCGTGTACTGAATCAGAACCCGCCGCTGGGAGGTGTAACGGGGCTCGGAGGTTGTGAAGTTCCCGGTAAGCACGTTCAAATCGTCGCGCAGCGCGTAGGCGCGTCCATCCAGGAGCAGGGCGTGTTCCTCGTTGGGGTTGTAGCCCACGGTGTTCGGGTCGGGCTGGTTGTAGATGAAACCGTTGGCCACGTAGGACGGGAGCGGGCCCGAGCCTTGGTTGGAAGCAAGGATGATCTTGGGGACGGCAAGCGATAGACTCACCTCGTCGATGGCAAAGCTGCCTGCGGAGGAATCCAGGTTTGAGCCGAAGCCAAGCGTCAGAGCCGAAAGAGAGTCGGCTCCAGCCACGGTGGTGGGGGTCGCCGAGATCGTCACCTGGAAAATCTGGTCGTTCACCGAAGCCGTGCCGGTGGACGCGAAATCAGCATAGGATCCCGCCAAAGGCGTGATGCTCCACGCGTACGAGACGCCCGCAGCGGAGACGGTTCCCGAGCTGACCGTCGTCACGGCGGCGGCGCTTGAGAACACCTGGGACAGCACCACGTTGGGGGTGGTGGCACCCGCCGTCTGGGTGAAAACCCGGAAGGTTTTGGCCCCCCAGGCATCAAGCCGGTACAGCTTAAAGGAAATCGAAATCCCGCTGGCGCCCTGGCCTCCGGGAAAGAAGGTCTTACTTGTGGCCGGACCGCTCTGGACGGAATTCGCCGCCCCGCCCACGAAGTAGGCGCTAAACGGACCGAGCACATTTGTCGCCGCCAATCCGGTAGCCGTGGGAGGCACCAAGGCAGAAACCCTGCTGTCCGACCAGCCCTGCACGGGCGTTTGCTCGAAGGTTTCGCCCGCCGTCGTGCTGTCCCGGTAAGCCACCGTATACCTGCCGATTTTCGCGGGCGTGTAGAAATCGCTGAACTCCGCGGACTTCGCCGGGATGCGCTTGAACCACCAAACCGTAAGGTCCGACTGGCCGGAGGGAAGGGCGTTGACCGGGATCACCGCCCCGCGTTCCGCAGCGGCCACCCCGCTGATAAAGGGGTTGATGTAGGCCTGAGCGGCATAGCAGCTCCCCGAGGCAACGTAGGCGGCGGTGGAATACTCCGCAGAAGGAGGGGTGAGACGCTCGCCCACATAGACGGTGCCGGTGACCGCCGGTGCTCCGTCCCCCTCGATGTAGCCTGCGCGCCCCATGCCCTGGGTCATCATCGGCACATACCAGACCGCGCCGTTTGTGCCGGTGAACTTCAAAAGCGAACGGTTGAGCAGGTCGGTCTCTCCCGAGAAGTTTACAAGGAGGCGCTGGGTGAGCGTGTCGAGGCCGAGGTCCCCTTCGGTGGAGTCCTGGTAGACCAACTGGGGCAGGTTGCCCCCCTGAAACTGGAGGCCGGTGCCCGAGGCGACCGAACTGCCTGCGGGATCCACCGTGTACTGGACGTAGGAGGAGGAAAGAGAGGGCCAGCTGAGAGTGTACTGGTTGAGATACTTGGGCCAGTTGATGAGTGCATTGGACACAGTCGACGACAGGGTTGTGGCGCCGGCGATGGGCAGCGGTTCCAGCCAGAAAAGCTGCACCCGCTCGGGAATGTCGTTGGTACGCTCCGCGTAGTAGTTCAGCGAACCATCCGGCCGCGGGGTGCTGCCGAAATACCCGGTCTGGTCCGCACTGCTGTCGGTCCCCACCGGAGCTGCGATCAGGCTGGTGTTTGTGTCCGCCTGGGAACCGTCGAACGGGCGGATTTCCTTGCCGAGCTCCACGTTCTGGGTGACCGAGCGCAAGGACCGGTCCACGTTGATGACGTCCAATCCCAAAAACTCGAACGTGCCGTCGCCGCGCTCCAGACCGAGGTATTCGAGCAGAATCCGGCCCGTGATGTTGTAGGCATGGAGCCGTCCGACCCCGTTGAACTTGTCAAACCAGAGGGTACGCACGATCTGGGTCTGGTCCTGCAGCGCGGCATTCTGCTGGCTGGTGCTGGTGCTCCGGGTCGAGTCGCCCGCGAGGAGAATCTCGGAGGCGACCGTCTCCGGAAAAGAGTTGCTGAAGACGGGGTTTGCCCTGGAGATCTGGCCCGTGGGAATGACCACCTGCGGACCGCTGTAGCTCCGCTCGGTCCAGTACATGTTGCGCACCGGCGACTTCGTGTCACTCGATACGGCGAAGGTTTCCTTGTAGAAAACGTAGGCATTCGTCGCGGGATCCGGGACGCTGGAAACCCAGGTGACCGAAACAGTGCCGGCCGTGTTGGCGAACACCGCCCTGGCGTGGGGACTGTAGTAATAGGCGGGCAGGACCCCGGTCGCCAAAGCAGGCAGAAGAGGAGCGCTTCCATCGCGGTAATCCGCGGGGGGCACGCCGCTTGGATTGACCAGTTGCTCATCGGGAGCGAGCGGCTTGGCCCTCCAAAAGCCGGCCGCTGTCACGCTCCGGAGGGAGCCCGAGGCGCTCAAAATCGAGGAGGGAGGAACGATCTGGTCCCCCAACGCATAGCGCGGAACCCCGGAAGCGAAACCCATTCCGACGCTCGAACGGGTGAGCCGCACCCCGCCGGTGAGCCCGCTTGCGGAATAGACGCTAGACGGATAGACCACCGCAACCGTGCCCGAGAGCACTCCCGTCCCGGAGGCGGATTCCGCAAAGTTGGCGAACTGCGGGGTGATCGTCGGAGACCCAAGCGGCACCGCGGCAAACCCGAGAGGCGCAATCCCCTGCGTATTGGGGAACGGCACCCGGCCACTCAGCCGGTTGTAAACGCCACTCTTCATTTCATACTGTGCCTCCGCCTGGGAAAGCATCCCGAGCAACACACACAGAGAAAGCAGCGCGCTTCGAAAACGAAGCACATTGGACTCGCGATCAGAGCGTTCCATAGATGGTTGGCTTGTGGGTTGCCCCTACTTGGAAGCCTTGAGCAACTTCTCCAGCGCTGCGAGTCGGGCTTCAAGACCTGCCACCTTTTCCTTGAGCGCCACGTTCTCCTTGTGTTCCAGCTCCAACTTCCGGTCGAGCACCTGGGTCGCGGAAACGTTCAACATCGAGAGGGCGTCATAGTCGACGAAGCGGAAATCAGCCACTTCCCGCCCGTAGACAAAAAGCTTGTCCGTGTCCCCCTCGAGCGCGACGCGAAAACTGCCGACTCCCACCTCGAGGACAGCGTACACGTCGTCGCCCTTTTCGGTGATCAGACGCACCCGCTCGCCCTGCTTGAGATCCGTTGCCAGTTGCACCCAACCGCCTTTGAGCGAGGCAAGCTTGTAAATGTCCGGCACCACTCCCCTGCCCTGACCCACCGCCTGCGGGTAAACCTGTTCAACCTGCTGAGCGATCACCTTTTTCTGAGGACGCACGCCATTGCCGGGCACATCGATGTGGCGGTAGTCGGTGATCTGGATTTGCCGCAGCACAGCCAAATCCGAAGCACCCTCAGAGGGCCGCTGCTGGGCCTTGATCCGCGAATCAGACGCAACATCCAACGCACCTGCCCGGATCCGGCCGTCGGAAATGATGGAATGGCCCAGGTCCGATCGCCCCTGGTACGTGTTCGCCGCCCCGTTGCCGTCGATGTAGGCTTCCAGAATAAAATAGTTGGCCTGCGCCCCGGAAACGTGGAGCGGCGCAGCCGGATCATTGTTTTTGATCCCGACAAACCCGGAAGGGTTCAAAATCAAATGATCGTCCCCGTCATTTGAGGTCCCGATGTAGAGCCGAGCCGACTCTCCGCCCCCGCCCAAGCCACTCGCATCTTGATACTGGATGTAGCCAAAATCACTCGTGGCATTCACACAACTGCGGAAGACGATGCTGCTTGCCCCCCCGTTGTTTCTATGGTCGAGGGTGATGGACCCCGCGTTGGGGCCGACCGACGTCCCGACCGCTTCGACGATGGACAAAACGCTGGCAGGCGCGTTGGTACCGATGCCGAGTCGGCCGTTACCCTTGATCCGCATGGTTTCGATAAATGCCGCGGAGGTACCGTACCCGAACGCCACATCCGAATCGCTGCTGCTGGAATGGATCTGCAACAAAGCTCCCTGAATTCCGAAGCCGTAGTGTGCGCCCGAGTTACCGAAGAGCGAGATTTTGTCACCCAGCGCGTTTGCAAAGTTGAGAGCGAAACCGGGCGTGCTTGTGCCGATACCCACGTTCCCGTTGCCCTTGATGCGCATTGTTTCTGAAAAACTGGCAGAAGTTCCGTAGCCAAAGGCCACATCTTCATTGCTTCTGCCCGTATGGATCTGCAGCAAAGAAGAGCCAAGCCCCACGCCGTAGTGGGCGCCGGATTGGCCGTAAAACGAGACCTTGTCTCCGGACGCATCCGAAAAACTCAGGGGAAACCCCGGCGTGTTTGTCTGGATCCCCACATTTCCTCCCGCGCGAAAAACGTTCGCCCCGCTCACGCTCCAAAGCCCCACCGTGGAGGCGTCGATCTTGTCCGCAGTCACGGCGGCGGAGGCCAGGTCCACAGCCAAAATCGCTCCGTCGGCGATCTTTGTGGAGGTGATCGCGGCATCGGCAACCTTGGTCGTGGTTACAGCGCTGGTTTGGAGCGCTCCGCTGGCAATCTGCAGGTCCCCGATCATGCCGGAGGTGATGGCCGCACTAGCGACGGTTTCCGCCACACCGGCCCGCAAAGCGAAGGGTCCCGCCACCAACTGCTGCCTGGGCGAAATCTCCACGTCGTTGGTGGAAGCGTTCCCGTCGTCGACCGTTACTCCGAGATAAAGCGCGGCGGAGCCCGAGCTGTTTAACGCCGCTGCGAAGGTTCGAAAAGGCGTTGCCGCCGGTGCACTCGGCCCTGTCAGGCCAGAGATGCCCGTGCCGTTTCCAATCAGCACGCTGAACTCACCAGCGGAGATGGTCACCACCTGGGATTCCGCCCAAATGGGAGTCCCACCAGAGCCGAGGGTGTAGAGCCTGAACTCCACGGTCCGGTTCACTGGCGCCGTGTTCCCAATCAAAGTGCCCGTGTTGTCGGTGACCCGGCCCTGGTAGCTGACCAGGGTGGGAACAGAGGAGGACTGGCCCATCGCGAGGGCGGGCGCAAGGAGCAGCCCGGTGGCAAGCAGCAGCGAGAAGGGGTGGGTTTTCATAGATTAGAAAAGTCGTTGCAAAACAAAAGGTTATCAGGGGGTGGTCGTATTGATGTCCGAGATCTCGGAAAGCCGGCGCATCCTGAAAGTGCCGCCAGTCTGAAGCGGAAACTTGTTGAGTCCGGAAAGACTCTCGGTGTAGTTGCCGCCGAAGATCATCGAGCCCCAGCCCGCCACCGTGGAACCGTCCGGGGGCGTGGCGGTGAAACTCAGCGCACAGGTGCGTACCACAGTGAAGCTTTCTACTCCCGCGGGGAGTTTGTTTGCGAACTTGGCGTCCAGGTTGTCGTGGTCC
>CAMCIN010000104.1 GCA_945874745.1 Akkermansia muciniphila
GGTCACCGAAGAAACAGATGCAGGAATGGTGAACTTCAGATTTCCTGTTGCACTCTGTATCGTAGTCCCCGGCTCAATTCCGGGACCGGAAAGAACCTGGCCCGCAACGAGTGCTGGTCGGGCAAAGTCCGGAGGAAAGGTCAAATTTAACGACTCCGAATCAACCGTCAGCAGGCTTGCGCTGAGTGTTGTCGGATTCGCGCCCGAACTCGTGGTGGCCTTGTTGCTCAGCGTCACAACCCCATTGGAAATGGACTTAATGACGGTCCCCAAGGGCAGGCTCCCGCCAGAAATCGGCATCCCGACCTTCAATAGAGCGAGCTCGGTTGCGCTCAAAGATCCATCCGAAACGCCCGCGTTAGAACCAATCACAGCGCTATTCGCGTACAAGTTTACGGAGACGTCCTGCGTGCGCAGCCCCGACGGAATCGTAATCTTCACGTTGTCCTGCTGTCCCTTCACATCGTAGCTGCCGTTCACGGAATCATACACAACCTTGGTCTTCGCGCCGACGGAGCCCTGCACCCGGAAGCCTTGTTGGGTCACCATGAAGCCGTCCGCATCCACGCGGAAATTGCCCGCTCGGGTAACGAACGCCTGACCCGTTTGGGGGTTCTTCACGCGGAAGAAGCCGTTCCCCGCGATCGCGAGGTCGCTGTTGGAACTCGTGGTTTGGATGGTCCCCTGGGAGAAAACCGGGGCGATCGCCTGGACCTGCACGCCGCCGCCGACCTGCGTTGGGGCGATCTTCACAGCCGTGTTGTTCTCATTGGGAACAAGCGGCTTGAGAATGTTTGAGAAAGTGTCCGAATACTGGGCGCGGGAAACCTTGTACCCCACGGTGTTCACGTTCGCGATGTTGTTGGACACCACCTGAATACCCTCCGAATACGAACGGAGGGCGCTGACACCAACATTGAGACTGGAAGCGAGAGACATAGTGTTTTGAGGTTAGAGATTGGGCTTGTCTGGTTTTTTAAAGCGGAAAGGTCAGTTGGGGAGCGTCACCGAAATAATTTGGTCGGTCGGGTACGTCTTGTTGTTCATCAGAATCTTCGGGAGGCCGTCCTCCATGACGACCCCGGAGACGGTGCCGCTCACATCCACTCCGTCAGCCAAAACCGTCACGTTCTTGCCGAGGAACTGCTGCGCTGAAGAGAAGCCCAGCGAGGAGGAAAGCTTACCGACCGTGGTGGTGAGCTCCTTGGTCTGCTCGAGCGAGGCAAACTGGGCCATCTGCCCCATGAATTGAGCGTCCTCCATCGGCTTGAGCGGATCCTGGTTTTGCAACTGCACAGTCAGCAGCTTCAGAAAGTCCTGCTGAGTCAGCATCGACTTGTTTTCGCGTACCTTGAAGCCCTCGAGAGCCTTCTGGATCTCGGGAGCAAGTTTGCTGGTGCTGGATGTTACGGTAGCCATGATGCTCGGTTTTTCGTGTGGACGCTAAGTTTAGGCGTAGAGTGCCATCCCGCCGGTTGCTCCCAATTCCCTGCGCGCTGCCTCGGCCTGAGGCTGCTCCGCCAGAGCGCCACGGCCGTCCTGGCTGCTTAAAAATGCTGAGGAAGCGTTGTCTTCAAACTGCTGCCGCCGTTCACCAGCATTCGAACTGTTTTCAGAAAACTCCCCGAACCCGGAGCGGCCTTCAAAGGCCGCCGACACCACTTTCGCCTCCGCAGATTCCTTGGCAAGGAACCCGGCCCAGCTGTTCTCGAGAGCCTTCAACAGCGGCTGTGATTCAGACCGGAAAGAAGCCTGCAGACCGGAAGCGCTCATGCGGACCTCCAAACCAAAAGAGGAGCCGTCCTCCAAAGTGATCTCCACCGCAAGGTGGGAGGGGTTCTCAGAGCGGGCGCGCTCCAAGGCGGACTGGACCACATTAAAAAGCTCGCTCGCCTTCGCTTGAACCGGAGGGAGTACTGTCGGGCGGGAAGCCGTCTCGTGGGCAGGCCGTGCAACCATCCCACTCTGAGAGGGAGCCACATTGGCCGCGTCCAGCGCGGGCGAGGCCAAAGAGGAAGATGCCTCACCCTCGAATGTAACCGGGGTCGACAAATCCCTTGAGCGCGCTAATGCGGATGAAATTTCTCTCTGCACAAGCCCTTCTCTAGCACCAAACGTGCCAACCTCTGGTCCAGCCTCAGCGAGCGACTCCGCCTCTGGAGCCGATGCTGCTCTTGCGCTGGAAACGGGCGCCTCCACCTGCTTAGAACGCCCCTCCACGGCCGCCCCTTGAGTCTCCTTCCGTGCGAGCCCCAAATCTTCAAAGTTCGCGTCTAGGCCGGCCTGCAATTCCCCTTGGGTAGCCTCGCTCCCAAGCTCGTCTGCCCCAGAGTCCGCTACCAGCGGTTCGGCTTTGGCCGGCGGCTGCTGCTGGGAGGCCTGGGCGGCAAAAAATGCCGCCGCCGGATTGGCCGGCAGTTGTGATGCCAGCAGCTCTGCGTCGGGGAGCGCCTGCGGTGCCAGGGGCGCCGAAGCGACCGTCTGACTCAAAGCCGACTCGGAAAGCTCCACCGCAATCTGTCCGGAGGTTTGAGCCCCTTCATTGGAAGAGACAAGTGCGGAGTCCAACTGAACGGCACCCTTCTGCAACGCCGGCAAGGCCTCAAGCTGCTGCGAGATCGCCAATCCCGCCCCAGAGGCGGCAAGCGCCACAGCTTGGGCAGGCTTCGCGGTCACCGTAACAATGGGCACAACCGTCGGCACGACGCTGGCCGCGGCCGGTGCATCCTCGCTGAGGGATACCCTCGCAGGTTGAGGTTGTTCCGAGGTCTGGACCCTTGAAATTGCAATGCGCGCCGGCAGCGTTTTGGGCTCCGGAGAAACAGGCGCCGTGCCCGCTGGAGACGGGGTGAGCGTATTGCTGCCCACGACCGGTATCGACGAGGCAAGGGCAACTGGCGGAGCCGCCAAGACTCCTGGTTGTTCCGCGTCAGCCAAGGTTTGGGAGGAAGCCTTTTCTGAGCCCCCCTCCAGCTGCGGTTCGTCTGCCACGACAAGCGTCGGCGCTAACTGTGGTGTAGTCTGCAACAGCCCAGCCGCCATAGCGATAGCGGCGGCCTCTAGCGCGAGTTCGGCCGGGTCGTCCAAGCGCGGGTCACGGAGCAAAGGCGGCGCGTCATCCAGTCCAACTGGGGTGGCCGGGGCCGCGGGGGCTTCCGAAGAAAGGGCGCTGGGCGCAGGCTGGGGCTGGCCGCCGCCCAGAGCGGGCGCGGTGGCACTCTTGCTCCCAACATCAGGGGCTGCGGCACGGGGCGCTGGCCGGGGCTCCCTGGCCACCACCACTGGTGCGTCAGCACGGTCCGAGGCGCCCAGGAGATCGGAAAAACTGGAGGTTGCGCCATCGTTCTGCTCGGCCTTTGGGGCGCGAGCGAGGAGGTCAACACTCTGGAGCGCGCTGGGGGAGCTGGGTGTGAAATTCGAAACGATCATTGGGCTGCGGTGGTCTTGAGTGCCTTCATCAAGCGAAGTTTGTCCGAAATACGGGCGGCTCTCCGGGCGGGAGGCTCGTCGGAGGTTTTGTCGACGATCCGGGCCATCTCGCCCAGGACAAGTGCGGCACTCTTTGGCTTCATCTGCGCCAAAATCTTGACCGCGGAATCCTCGTCGAGTTCGCGCAGAATGACCGCTGCGCCAGCGGGCAACATTGCGGTGTAGGTCTGCCCCAAGTTCTTGAGATTCTCCTTTTCAGATTCGCCCACCTCGACAATCCGAGCCTCTAGGTCCTTGCGGAGGCGGAGAATCTCGTTCTTCACCTTTTCCACCTCCTGCCGCTCGGCCGTCACCTGAGAGGACATTGCAGCCAGGTCCTTCTGTTCCTCGATGACGGCGTCGCGCTCCTTCTTGAGCTCAGCAATGAGTTCGTCCACAGCGTTGGTCTTGAAGCTCCAGAGTTGCGGCGGCGGGGCGGCTGCCTCTGCTGCCTTCGCTTCAACGGCCGCGACCACCACGGGGTCTGCCACCGGAGTGAAATCAGGCTTGGGCAACTTCGACACCGCGGCGTTGATCATCACCACGGTACAAACCATGTTGATCACAAATCCGACGACGGCCAAAAACCAGGGTGCAGCCAGCATAAACAATCAGTAAAAAAACAAAAATTAGACGGCGTAATTGAGCTGGCGCTGGAGCCCGATCCAGCGCGCGGAGACCATGTCTTCGACGGCCTTCTCTTCCTGGCGCGCCTGCTCTGCAGTGTGGCGCTCCTTGTGCCGCTCCTTGAGTCGCTCCAGCATCTGCGTCTTGGTGCGGGCCTCCATCCAAAGATTGAAGCGGACCTCCTTCAACTGGTCCGCGCGCGCCAAACGCTGGGTGAGCGTGTCGCAGTAGCTGCGCTGCTGGCGGATCGTCTGCAAATAGAGGAGCTGGTCTTCCTTGTCGGAAACTCCCTGGCGCTTTTGAGAAAGGGTTGCCTGCAGCTGCTCCAGGCCGCCAAGGCCCTCCTCGAGGGAGAGGACGGTCCGGTTGTAAAAGCCCACGGCCTCGGCATACGAGTTCTTTGCTACGTCCTCTTCTTGAGAACGCAGCGTCAGAACGGATTCGAGGCTGAACTTAAAGGGTTTCATTGGGCGGCGATCGCGATCTTTTCCCAGGCCTCAGCGCGCGAACTCTTGGTTCCCATGGTTTGCTTCAAAAACGCCATCAGCGGTTCATACCGCTCAATGGCCGTGTCTACCTTGGGATTGGATCCGCGCGCGTAAGCTCCGATGGTGATCAGATCTTCGTTGCGTCTATATACCGCCAGCAGATCCCGCGCCCGCGCGGACAAGTTATATTGAGATTCTGAACAAAGATCGCGGGTAAGCCGGCTGACGCTCTCCAGCACGTCGATGGCCGGGAAGTGATTGGCCGTCGCAAGCGCCCTAGTCAGAACGATATGCCCGTCCAAAATCCCTCGGGCCGCATCCGCGATGGGCTCGTTCATGTCGTCCCCCTCGACCAGCACCGTGTAAAACGCGGTGATCGCCCCGAGTTCTCCCGCACCCGTGCGCTCCATCAAGCGGGGCAGCAGTGCAAACACAGAGGGCGTGTAGCCCCGGCTGCTGGGCGGTTCGCCGATTGCAAGCCCGACCTCGCGTTGCGCCATGGCAAAACGCGTCACCGAATCCATCATGAAAAGCACCTGCTTGCCCTCGTCCCGGAAGTGTTCGGCGATCGCGGTGGCGGTGAAGGCGGCCCGCAAGCGCACCAAGGCGGGCTGGTCTGAGGTGGAAACCACAATCACCGAGCGCTTTAGCCCCTCCTCTCCAAGGTCCTTTTCGACAAACTCCCGGAGCTCGCGGCCGCGCTCGCCCACCAGCGCAATCACGTTCACGTCGCTCTCAGCCCCCCGGGCCATCATGCCCATCAGGGTCGACTTCCCCACACCGCTCCCGGAAAAAATTCCCATCCGCTGCCCGCGTCCCACAGGCGTAAAAACGTCCAAGGCACGGACCCCCGTGGAAAGGGGCTCGAGGATGCGCCTACGCCTGAGGGGGTGCGGCGGTTCGTTGTGCAACGGTGCGAGCGGCATGGTGGGCAGAGGGCCTTTCCCGTCGATGGGCCGCGCCATCCCGTCGAGGATACGCCCCTTCAACGCGGGCCCGACCGGCACCCCGGTGGCATAGTTTGCCGCGGTGACCTCCGAGCCGACCCGGATGTTGCTCATCTCCCCGAGCGGCATCAACAGCAGCCTATGCCCTCGAAAGCCAACCACCTCGGCATAAATGGGTTCCTCCCCTGGTGCACAGTTTACCTGACACACCTCGCCGAGGGACAGATTCGGACCGTCCGACTCCATCACCAGACCGGTCACCTGCACGATGTGCCCGATGCGCTGGGTGAGCCGTCCGCCGCGCAACCGCTCTGCCAACCGATCCCCGGACCAGAATTCAGCACTCATGTGGCAATAGAAAAGAACAGGCGGGAGAAAGAAGGGGCACGCAAAGGAAAAAAGCGGCTCAACTTAATATGCCTTCCACCGACTTGAGCTTGGAGGCGACCCGGCCGTCGAGAACGCCGAAGCGTGTTTTGACCACACAATCCTTGGGCTGCAACTCCCTGTTTTCGGTGAGGTGGATATTGGGAAATTTATGCCGCAGCTCCTGGTCAAACCCTGCCACCCTCGCCAGATCTGCCGGGCAGAGTTGGACTTCCACCGCATCCGGCCCCGGGGTCACGTCCCCCAAAAGATCGTTCACCACCGACCGGACCAGCGCGCCGTCGACCTCCACACCGGCGATCACGCGCGCCGTCGCTTCGCTCACCAACTTCGGGAGGAGCGCACGAATCTGGGTGAGCGCATACTCGTGGCGCTCAGTGATTTTGGAGAACGCGCCGTCGATGACGGCCTTCGCGTCAGCGCGCAGCTTGGTGAGTTCGGCCGCGGAGGCCGCCCTAGCCTCCTCGAGGCCGCGTTCGTAGGCGCCGTGGATCGCTTCGTCCACCTCGCCTGCCGTGTAGGTGAGCGTGTTGGCCTGGCCGGGCAGGCCGATGAATCTCAGCGGCTCGGAAAACCTGATGGAGGAACGGGCTGCGACCTGGGTCATGGCTTACTCTCCGCCGTCGATGGAAATGTCCCCCGCCTCGTCGAGCTTGCGTGCCGCAGCAACGACCAGCTCCTGCGCCTTGTCGATGTCCTTGGCCCGCTGAGGGGGAAGCATGTCGACTTCTTCCATCACCCCGGCGGCCTGGCGCTTGGACATGATCTTGTAGAAGGAGGCGACGGTCTCCGGCTTTGCCCCCTTGAAGGCTTTCGCCAGATCGCTGATCTCGACCTCCTTGAGCACCTTTTGCAGGTCCCCGGGCAGGAGGCGGGCCAGATCTTCGAAGCCGAAGACCTTCTTGCGGATGGCGTTGCCGAGTTCGGCGTTCCGCACGTCCAGTGCTGAAAGCAGTGCCTTCTTGGACTCCTTGTCGAGGGAGTTCAGAATATCAGCGCAGGCGTCTACCCCGCCGGACTTGTGGATGCCCTGCTGGCTGCGGCGGTCAAAGTGACGCTGCAGGTTGAGGGAGACCTTCTTAATCCAGTCTCTGGAGGTGGGCTCCATGGTACCCAGCCGTTCGATGACCTCTTCGCGCTGTTCGGCGGGCATCAACCGCACCACGTCCGCGGCCTTTTTGGAATCCATGAAGGACAAGATAAAGGCGATGGTCTGCAACTGCTCCGCCCGCAGCAGGTTGTAGATCTGGCGGCCGTCCATTTCGGACACACCCGTGTCAAAATCCGCCATGCTGGGCGGCGCGACGCGGTTCATCAGCTTGACCGCGAGGTAATCGCCCTTTGCTGCCTCCAGCGAGGAGTGGGTTACGTCGACGCCGCCGATTGCCGCTTGGATTCCCTGAAACACCACAGAAGAAAACTCCTCGAGAATGGAGTCCCGGAGGTTCGGATCCACATAGGGAATCGCCACCATTTCGCGGGCGACCGCCTCCAGTTGGTCCGAGTTAAAGTGCCGGAGCAATTCGCCTGCGGATTCCGGTCCAAGAAGGATCAGGAAGGCCGCCAACTTCTGGGTGCGGTTGAGGGTGGAGTAGGCTGCAGTCATTGGGTCCCGAAGGGTGGTTGGGTGCGACTCGCTCAGGGGAAGGGCTTTGGGCGGTGCGCTCCGCTTAGCCGGCCTCGTTGGCCTTGTCTGTTTCGATCCAGTTGCGAAGGGCAGCGCCGATGTTCTCAGGCTTACGCCGAATCATTTCATTGATGAGATCCACGGTGACTGGCTGTGAGGACGCGAAGGAGTTCTGCTGTCCGCCTGGCAGGCTTCCCACGGGCTCCGGTTCCGTCTGGGCGGAGAGCATTTCCATCGGGATCTCGTCCGGCTTGGTCTTGCGCAGCATCCGTACGAAAGCGCCAAAGAGAAGCACGGCTACCAGCACCGCCCCCGCATCACGCAGCAGGTCGGTATTTCTGGAGATCATGTCCATCACCCCCTGCTCCATGTTGGGCAATTCCGAAAAGGGCATTTCCTCGATGGAAACGACGCGCTTGAGCTCCTCCTCTGTCCCCTTCACGCCGAGGGCGTTGGCGACCATTCCCCGCAACATTGCCTTCCGGTCCTCGGTCTTTTTCTCGGCCTTTTTGGGATCCTTTTCCTGTGCGTTCAGGGGATCCGGGGCGACCACTACCGCAGCGGTCAACCGGGACACGCTCCCGGGGGCCTTCACGGAGCTGAGCACCACTTTGTTGATTTCAAACGTCGTGGTCTTGTTCTTCTTCTGCTGGTCGCTGGTCTTGGTGTTATTTTTTCCGGGACCATCGGCGGCATTGAGGTTCGCGGTCGCCCCCACGGGAGCTGCCCCCGGTTCGGTTTCATTGGTGGAGAGGGTGTCGTCCGTCGTGGTCTCGTTACGCACCACCTGACCGTCCGGATCAAACTTTTCTTCGCTGCGGGTCAACGCCTCCGACTCCAACTCGGCCGACACACGCACCACGGATTTGCCAGGCCCAAGCACGCGGGAGAGCATGGTCTCCACCTTTGAGGCGAAGTAGTCCTCCACGTTCTTGCGCAGACGCATCTGGCCAGTGGCCGCGCCCAGCACGGGATCGTCCCTGAGGCTTTCCGTCAGGTTCTGCCCGCGGTTGTCCACGATGGAAACGTCCTCCGCCTTGAGCCCCTCCACTGAGTTGGCTACCAGAAACCGCACGGAGTTTACCTGCTCAGTCGAGAGAGAGCCTTCGATAAAAACGGAGGCGGTAGGCTTGGTACGAACGTCCGTAAAGAGCAGCTTGTTTTCCGGAATGACCACCAGCACGCGGGCGGTACGGACCCCTTGGAGTTGGGAGATGGTGCGGCCGAGTTCGCCCTGGATGGCCCGATTGTAATTGGTCCTCTGGATGAAGTCGGAAACCCCGAAGTTGCCACGGTCGAAGATTTCGAACCCGACGCCTTCGCCGGAAGGAATCCCCTTGGAAGCAAGGCTCATGCGCACCTTGTGGACCTGATCGGAAGGCACGTAGATCGCGGTGCCCGAGCCGCCCATCTCGCTTTTGACACCCAGTTCCTGAATAGAGGCCATCACCGAGGTGACGTCCTTCGGACTGAGCCGCCCGTAGAGGAGTTGCATCTGGGGCCGCTGGGACCAGGCCACGAGCCCGATCATGCCCGCAAGCACGGCCACCCCGGTCACAGATAAAGTCACCCGCTGGTTGATACCCAGCTGAGACCACAGTTGCCGCAATTGTTGAAGAAGCGAATTCATTCGTCAGTCCCTGGTCACAGCCGCATCACACCTGCATCCGGATCATCTCCTGGTAGGACTCCACCAGTTTGTTCCGGACTTCCACCATCAACGAAAATGCCAAACCTGCCTCGGAGGCGGCGATGGTCGCCTGATGCAGGTTGTTGGTTTCCCCCGTCAAAACCTTCTGCTTCTCGACTTCGGCAGCACGCATTTTGCCTTCCACCTCGGTCACCGCCTTGTTCAGAAAGGAAGAAAACTCCGCGCGCATGGCACCGCCCACGCCCATGGAAGGGGAGGCCGCGCCCAGGCCCGGGCCCTTGATACCAGCGGCCATACCGGGCGCAAGTGAGCCGGCCATTTCGTCGAGCTTCTGGAGTGGGTTCATCTCGCTGGGAGAAATACCGGGAAGAGATCCAATACGCATGAATAAACCTTATTTGCCGATCGTCAAAGCCTTTAGCGCGAGCGAACGGGAGTTCCGTGCGACGCTCAAATTTGCCTCGTAAGCGCGCGAGGCGCTCATGAGATCCACCATTTCCACCGGCATCTGCACGTTGGGCATTTGCACCAAACCATCGGGCCCGGCATGGGGATGGCCCGGTTGGTACAACACCTCGCCCGGCTTTTGGTCCGCCGAGATCTTGCCCACCCGCACACCCCGCTCTGCCTTGTTCACACCGCTCAAGGTGGATTCAAAGGTCACCATCCGGCGCTTGTACGGTCCACCATCAATGTCTTTGGTGGTATAGGCGTTGGCAATGTTCTGCGCTACAATGTCCATCCGTGTCTGTTCCGCAGACAAGGCACCCGAGGTGGCATTGATTCCCGTGAGAAAGTTCATAGTACTGGTTAAGTGATCAGTTAAAGGTCAAAGGCGGGCGGGCACTCCGTACAGCGGGCTACTGGCTTCTCCCAGTGATGGCCACCTTGAGTGTGCGCATCGAACCCCCGACAAAATCCACCAGCGCCTCGTATTCGGAGCCATTTTTGCCCATGGCAAGCAGTTCGTCCTGCAACACCACGTTGTTTCCGTCCTTCCGCTGTGCGGGGGTGGACAGATCCTGCGAGACGGCGGGCATCTGCACCTTCCCGGCGCTACCCGACTTCATTGCCTCGTTGAACACTTTCGTAAAGTCACCGCTGACCTGGAGGCGCTTGTACCCAGGCGTCTCGAGATTTGCCAGGTTGGAGGCAAAGATTTCCTGTCTCAGTACTGCCACATCCATGAGTACCTTGGAGGCATCGTAGCTTGGGCTGGAGAAGAGTTTTTCGATCATGTGCAGGATTCTTAGGTGCCAAGGGAGCAATGGTCATGCCACCCCGCCGGCTCTACCGCGAATTAACGAAGCGCGCCCCCCTGAGCCCCTTGAAAAGACAGGAGCAGCGGGGACTGCGTGGCAGCGCCCGGGGTAGCAGCCCCACCCACCCCTTGCACTGCTGAAACCGCGTAAAGCGACTGGGCCAGTTCGCGCGAGGCGCTACCCAACTGAACCGCAACCGGCCCGTGGGCAGTGCGCAGCGAGAGGGAGCCGTCCGCCCGGATTTCCACGCCTGAAACGGAACCCGCAGGTTGGTTGTAAATCGCAGCCTCCAGTTCGGGTCGCTGCATGAGCCGCTGGCGCAAATTTGTGGCCTGGTGGTCGGCGGCTTGGCGCTCTCTTGCCCCCCCGGCCTTGTGCAGTGTGCGCTCAAACTCCTTCGGATCGACAGTCACGTTCCCCGCGGCGGACGAAGCGTGTCCTGCGGCCTTGCTGATAAGAACGCCAGCCAAAGAGGCTGCGCCAGATGCGACAATGGGAATCATGGCCCTACGAAAAGCAGGGAACATGCCACATTGGCAGCGCGATTAGGTATAGATCATCAATCGCTCGGTCACCAGATTCAGCCGGCTATGGTTGGCAAGCTTAAGAACCGAGACCTCAGAGAGCAGCTGCCCTTCAGGTATCAAAAGCATCCCCGAGGGCGTCACGATTCCGCGGGCCAACTGCATTCCGGGCTTCAGATCTGAGAGCAGCACCTCCGTCACATTCCGCGGCAGATCCGACAGCCGGGAGGTGCGGAAAAAGAGCCGGACCGCCTCCGGATCGAAGCCCTTGCCGGATTCCTCCTGCAAGTACTCTGAAGCCTGCTCCTTGGGCATTCCCGACTGCACAAACGCCACGGCCACCGCCAGGCAGCGTGCAGTCCAGGGGATGCTTTCGCCGGCATGGCCATCGGGGTATCCGGAGCCGTCAAAGCGTTCGTGGTGCGCCCTGATGGTGGTGCCGACCTCCTGCAACTGGTCAACGAAGGCCGCCAAGGTCTGGCCGATCACCGGATGGTAACGCAACAAGGCGTGCTCCTCAGGCGTGCACGCTTCAGGACGGGTGAAGAGCTTGTGCAACAAGGCGCGGTCCAACGCGACCAGCCCGATATCGTAAATCCACGCGCTCGTCATCAGCACGTGACGCTCGGTCTCCGTAAAGTATTCAGTTGCCGCCATGGCCCGGCAAATTTCCACCACCGCCTGCGCCTGTTTGCCGAGGAGGGGATAGAAGGTGCTGATCAAACGGAAGCAAAGCCCTAGGGAGTGTTCAAAGTTTTGCCGAAGCGCATCGTGCGCACGGTCGATTGACTCCTTCTGCTCCGTGACGACTTCCAGGTTGTGTTGAAGCCGCTCGTTGGCAGAAGCCAGCTGCACGTTGAGCTCTTGGGTGGCGACCTGGAGCCGCCTGTTCTCCAAAAGCAACGCATACCGTTGCACTGCATTCTCAACCGTGGCAATAACTTCCCCGCGACTCCAGGGTTTCGCAATAAAGCGGAAAATCTCCCCGGTGTTGATCGCACCGATCAAGGTGTCCACCTGCAGCATGCCCGTGATCAGGAGGCGGGAAGTGTCCGGCTGAAGCGTCCGGACCTTTTCGAGCAACTGCAAGCCGTTCATCCCCGGCATGTGCTGGTCGGAAATGACGGCTGCAAACGCCTGCCGCTCCAAGTGGCCAAGCGCCTCCTCAGCGTTGGTGCAACAGACCAGACTATAGTCGGGGCGCTGCAGCGTACCGCTGAGCGCGGAGAGCACATCCGAATCGTCATCAACAAGCAGAATGTATTGAATGTGGGGGAGTTCCGTATTCATCGTGGGGGCGGGGCGTTATCCTTCTGCGATGGGCGGTCTGTGATCCTCCTCATCTGCATACGCATATTTAAGAGACCGCAAACGTCTCTGACCAGTCGAAAGCCCCGCCATTTCGGCGCGGATTTGCTCGGCCCCCTGCCGCGCGGTCTCCTCATTACGCCGCTCCGCCATCTCCAAAGCCCGCAGACGCTCCGCAAGAACCGCGTTGCTGCGGTCGATTCCGATGCGCTGCCCCAGCGCCAGTAACCGGGCAAAATCCGCCCTCTTGGCCTCGTGCAACACATCCAGCGAACGAAAGTCCCTGGAGTCCAAAGCCTGCGCCTCCAACTGCGTGGTCCGCTCGATCGCGGCAAGCAGTGCCCAAAAAACGTTCAACCCGGATTGGCGGGGTCGGGCGGGAAGAGACATATGAGGGCCCAACAGTTTTGAAGGAAACCCTGAGGGAGGCTGGCAGGAAAAATCCGCCCAATCCCTGACTATCCGCCGGCCTCGGTTGGCGTAGACCGCAACATTTGATCCCAAGCTTCACGGATATCCTGAAGCATCTCTTTAACGGGCGCCAAACCTTCCGGGTCCTTCTTCACATTGGCTTCGAAAATATGGTCCAACATAAAGCCATAGAGCGCGTACATCCGCTCGCCAAATTCGGTCTCGACCTCAAGATCCAGCGACTGCTGGAGTTCTCTGAGGATCTCGTGGGCGCGCATCAAGCCGTTGTGCACTTCCTCGTTCCTCCGCACCATGTTTGGAAGCGTGAAACCGTACTCGGCCCGATTTATCCCCTGCAGGACCCCATCGTACAGCATCAGAATCAACACCCCAGGGCTCGCCGTGTTGACGGAAGCCTCTTTGTATATCTGAACCGACTGGGAATCCTGCATGAGAAACCTACTTTTCTGTTCTGACCTAGGAGCCGTTAAGCAACCGGGAGGCCACTGCTTCCATCATCGTGTCGGCGGGATAGCCCTTGCTGTTAGCAAGTTCGCTCCCCCGGGAGACAGCATCCATACGGATGTATTCATCGGAGCGCATTGAGCGCATCAACCGCGAAATTACCCCGGGAGGATTGAAGACGTTCTGGTCCTCGGAACTGCGTGCCTTGCGGACCTGTGCAGCTGAGCGGTTCGCGGCTGCTTGCGGGGGTGCTACGGGGGCTGGCGCTGGGGCCGGGATACCAACACCTACGGGACGTACAGATTGAATGCTCATACCTCTTAGTCGGCTGAATGGCGGATTTCTTTAGTAAAACCGTTAAAATCGCGTCTCTTGAAAGGGATCAACGCTTCAAACTGGCGTAGTTAGAGAAGGCTGCGAACTGGGCGAACAGCCGGGGGCTCATGAGCACCGTTCCACCATCACTCCGGACGGGGAAGTTGTCGCGGCCGAGGATCTTTTGATAGGCGCGAGCTGAGGCCGCAACGTTGGCGTTCCCGGAATCGAGCATGATGTCGCTGGCCCAGTGGATGCTGCCGGACTCGATGTCCACGAGCTTTGAACGCACCCCAAGGG
>CAMCIN010000105.1 GCA_945874745.1 Akkermansia muciniphila
GTAGATGGCGACCTGTTCCATCGGGGCGAGCGTCGTTCCACTCCACAGCTCGTAGGCCATCACCAAAACGATGGCGGCCACGTACAGGCGGGTGCCGCTGGCGAGCGCCCGCGTCACCAGAAACAGGGCGGAGGAGGCGTTGCGGGTCCGGGTCCCAAACCGCAGCGACAGGTACTGGTAGATCGAGACGACGCGAAAATCGTAGAACGGCTTGATGAACACGCCCGCGATGAAGATGCGTGCGATGATCGTGCCCAGGGCCAACTGCGCGTAGGTAAAGTTGCGCATCTCATACCCCTCTCCCGGGGCCCCCAAGAACGTGGCAGCGCTGATTTCCGCCGCCAAAATGGACGCGAGCACCGCCCACCAGGGGATGTTGCGGTCCCCGATGGCAAAGGACTCCATCGTGCGCTCGCCCCTGCCGGCCCGCAGGCCGATGCCGAGAATCAGTGCAAAATAAACGGCGACGACGATGGCATCAATCCAGAGAGCGGACATGGGGCGGGGAAAAAGGGGTGGAGGAGTGCTTTGAAATCTAGTGCGCCGGCTGTGCGTTCACTTCTTGAGGGAGCGTCCCTGCCTTCGGCGCCAACTCGGGGGAGTGTGCGCTAAGCGGGGCCGGGTTTGGGACCCAACTTCGAGGGGGTCAGCGACGTTTCTTTCTGCATGACCTTGGAGTTGCGCCCGCTGGCCTCCCATCTGCGGCGCCGCTCCGGTGGGAGGGCTTCGGGGCCAACTTCGTTAAAGCCGCCCTTCTGGTGGAAGAAATTGTAGGCCTGGGTGGAAAGGGCGATGAGGTGTTTGGCGCCCTTTTTAGCAGCCAGTTGCTCCGCAAAGGCCATGAGTTTGCGGCCGTGGCCCTGTCCCTCGTGACTCTTTGCAACGTAGAGGCAGGCCAGTTCCGCCATCTCCTGCTCCGGATAAAAGTGAACCGCCACACAGCCCGCCAGGTTGCGGTCGATTTCCAAAAGCCAGTAGTCGTCGAGCGAAGCTAGGATTTCAGCCCGTGACCGTTTCACCAGTTCTGCGTTGGCCACCGACTCCCGGATGAGGGCCATCACGGCGCGGAGATCCTTTTTCAGCGCGCGCCGCATCTGCTGGTACTCATTGGAGTAGACCATCGTGCCGATACCTTCGTGGCTGAAGATCTCGCTTAGCAGGGCCTCGTTTTGCGTCCCGTCCAGCAGATGCACGCGTGGGACGCCTCCGCGGCAGGCCCGCGCGGCGTGCTCGAGCTTCGAGACCATCGAGGGATCCAGCTGGTTGCGCCGCTTGCGAAGCGTCTCCTCGGTCTCTCCCACCGAGAGCTGGCGGACGATGCTTTCGCCCAACCGGAGCGTGCCCCGCTGCGAAAGGTAAATAATCTTGAGCGCACGCATGGCTTCGGCGACTTCGAGCGCCACCGAATCGGAGTTGACCCGAAAGGTGTGGCCTTCACCGTCGAACCCGATCGGGGGAATCACGGGGGTGATGCCTTCGGCGAGAAAGAACTGGAGCATGGCCGTCTCCACGCGCTCGACCCTGCCGGTGTGGAGGGTGTCCACGCCGTTGAGGATGCCGGCGGGATGGGCGACGATCACATTGGCGTAGGCCGCCTTGAGGTCCACGGAGGCGAGGCCCTGCATGAGCTCCTGTAAGACGGCATGGCTGGCTTCGATCCCTAGCTTCAGGGTCGTTTCATCCGTGATACCCGTGCCGTCGCAGCTGGAAATGGATACGCCCCGTTCTTGGGCCAGATTCACCAACTGGGCGCCGCAACCGTGCACCAAAATCACCCGGATACTCAGGGAGCGCAAAACAGCCAGATCCAGCAGGAGGTTCCCTAAGTTGGGGGAGGCCGCCACTTCGCCATCTAGGGCGACCACAAAAATCTTTTCGCGGAAACGGGGGACGTACTGGAGGATGCCTCTTAGGTCGGATACTTTCATCAGGGTGGCAACACACTAAAAAGGCCAAAAAAGGCGCGGACGCAAAGAGGAACGCTGGGATTGCTCGTTTTCGGCTGAGTTTTTAGGTTCCATCGGTGTTTTCAGAGGGTCCCTTTTTTTGATTTCCCGTGGAACGCTCAGTGATCCGCAGCGGAAAGTGATACCACAGCTGTTCTCGCTGGTTTCTTGTCATTGGTTAACGCTGATCATTCTGTCAAAGCTGCAGACAGATTGTTGAGTGCTAGTTTTGTGGGCACTCTGGAGGAACGGCGTCCGACGAGGCCGCCGCCCGCACTCAAGGCTGCACTGCTCCTTTTAACTTTGCCTTCCCACCCGCCATGGCCTCTCCCAAAAAACGGATTCCCCTCAACTGCCCCCAGACTGGGCTGAACAGCGCCTTCGCTGGGCTGCAACTTGAGGGCCTCCCGGAGGGGCCCCGGCAACCGGATAAAGGCGTTTTAGAGGAGGCTGCCACCGGGCCCAAGCCCAAGCCGGGACGGGTGATTTTGCGCCGTCTCAGCGCGCATCGTGGGGGGAAAACCGTGCTTTTGGTGGATGGCTTCGGTTCACAGCATTCTGAGGACGCCATCGAGGCGCTGGGGAGGCGATTGAGGGCGCAGCTTGGGTGCGGAGGCACCTTCCGGGAAAGGGCAATTGAGATCCAAGGGGACCAACCGGCCCGTCTCCGTGCGCTTTTGGAGGGGGAGGGGTTTCAGGTTGCAGGAGAGCGCTAGGCGCGCCTAAACAACTGCGGGTAGGGCAGTCCGCAGGGCGCTGGAAAGCTGTGGCGTGTGGGGCCCGGTCGGGTTTAGTACGGAGGTTCTCAATGGAAAAAACACAAACTGCAACGGGGCGCGGGCTGCTGGTGGTGCTCGAGGGCATTGACGGTGTGGGGAAAAGTTCGGCGCTCAGGGCGGTCCGGGCGGCCAGCGAGGGGAGCGGAAGGGAGCTGGTTTCCAGTCGGGAGCCAACGGATGGCCCATGGGGGAGGCGGTTGCGGGAGTCGGCCACTCTTGGAAGGTTGTCGCCTGAGGAGGAGCTGGAGCTTTTTGTGCGCGACCGGCGCCAGCACGTTGAGGAGCTCCTGCAACCGGCACTGGCGCGCGGTGCCCTGCTTTTGCTGGACCGCTATTACTTTTCCACGGCGGCCTATCAAGGGGCCAGAGGTGCAGATCCGGAAGCGGTTCTCTCCCTGAACGAAGCCTTCGCGCCGGTCCCTGACCTTGTGCTGTTGTTGGACTGCGATCCGTTGGTTTCGCTGGAGCGGGTCAAAATGCGGGGCGGCGCGGCTGATGAGTTTGAAAAGCTCGAGGAGTTGCAGGCTGTGCGGCGGATTTTCTTGTCACTGCGCCGGCCCTTCATCCGGCTCATTGATGCCAGCCGTCCCTCCGAGGTGGTGGGCGCCGAATGCGGCGCGGCGGTAAGCGCCCTGCTTGCCCGACACCATTTGGGCGCCTAGGGGCAACCGACGCGCCGTGAGGGAGCGATGGGGAGGAGGAGAGGATGTTTTTTCTTGGGCGCCCCCGGGTGTGGGGCTTCGGGGAGAGCGTGCTTCTTGAAAACTGCGGGCGCAACTTAAGCCAAGGCTTGGGGGTGCCCGCGCATTTGGAGAAATAAATATGACGCGAATTGGATTGTACGGACTTGGAATGCTGGTGGTTTTGATGCAGGGGGCGGGTCATTTGCACGCAGCCGACCCGAAGGGCGCCGAGAAGGACAAAACGGCGGAAAAGTTTGGCGACATGGCCAAGGCGCTTCCTTTTGTGGGGACGGTCAGCTCTGTAGACGCGAGCGGGCGTTCCTTTGCTTTAAACGGGAAGGCAAAGGAGAGGCTTTTCCGGGTCACGGACAAAACCGAGATCCTGCTGGACGGCAAGCCGGTGGCGTTGAGTGCGCTCACCGTGGGGGCAAAAGTGCAGGGCAGTGCGATCAAGCATGAGACCGATTGGGAGGCAAAGAAGGTGACCATCGGAGCCAAGGAGGCTACCGGGCAGCAAAAGAAGTAGCTGGGCGAAGCGGTCTGCCCCCCAAAGGGACGATCTTAGCGAAGGGTCGCCGGACAAACTCCGGCGGCCTTTTTGGCTGTTAAACAAAGAAAATGTGCAAAAACTAAAACCAGTGCTTGCCAGAGGGGGGATCAATCCAGCAAGTTTCCACCCCTTTTTCTAAAGCTGCACATTGCTATGTCCACAGAACTCATGACGGAATTGCTCGAAGCCGGTGTCCACTTTGGACACCAGAGCAAGCGCTGGAACCCAAAGATGAAGCCCTTCATCTTTGAAAAGCGCAACGCGCTTCACATCATCAACCTCGGCACCACTGTTCATCAGTTGGACGCCGCAACTAAATTTCTGGGTTCTATCGCAGCCAGAGGGGGAAAGATCCTCTTTGTCGGCTGTAAGAAGCAGGCTCAGGAAGCGGTGATCGAAGCCGCTCAGGCTTGTGGTCAGTACTATGTCAACCAGCGCTGGCTTGGCGGGACGCTGACCAACCGCGCTACGGTGCGGAAGAGCGTCGCCCGGATGATTTACATCGAGCAACTGGAGAAGCAGCCCGAGTACTCCAAGATGGGCAACCAGGAAATTTCCGCTTTGCGTCGCGAAGGCGAAAAGCTCAAGCGCAACTTGGAAGGGATCCGCACGATGGAGAAGCTTCCGGACGCGATGATCGTAATTGATACAGTGCGCGAAGGGATTGCGATTCAGGAAGCCAAGCGGCTGAAGATTCCTACGGTTGCTATCGTCGACACGAATGCCGATCCCGATCTGGTGACCTACCCGATTGCCGGAAATGACGATGCGATCCGCGCCATTCGCGTTGTTTTGCAGAAGCTTGTGGATGCGATTGTGACTGGTTCGGGTGGACACCCCGTGCCTGCCGCTCCCGCCACGTCTGAGGCAACCGCCGAAGCGGCGCCTGCTGCTGAAGCTGCGGCTCAGGCTCAGGATCTTTCAGCCGTCAGCGAGTAGCCGAGGCTTCAGGAGTTCTTTTTGCCTCCAATGATTTAGTGCATTCGGGACGTCCGTCGATCGGACGTCCCGCTTTCTTGGGGCGGTATCGCCTTTTGTGCGTGTCGCACCCCATCCGCTTTCCGGAGCGTCCCATTTTCAGTAAGGACCGTAAAAGACGGTCAAACAACAAACCCCAGCCACATTTTAAGAGTATGAGCGAAGTCGTGATTGATGCCCAGATGGTGAAGAACCTGCGCGAAAAAACAAACGCCGGCCTGATGGATTGCAAGCGGGCGCTTGCCGAGACGCAGGGCGACCTAGAGGCCGCGATTGATTTACTGCGTAAGAAAGGCGCAGCCAGTGCCGCCAAGAAGGCAGACCGTGAAGCCAAGGAAGGCGTGATCGCCCAGGCAATCGTGCACAACGGCAAGGTGGGCGTATTGGCAGAGATCAACTGCGAGACGGACTTCGTTGCCAAAAACGACGCCTTCCGCGCCATGGCGGACTCGGTTGCGCACAAGTTTGCCGAGAATGATGCGGCTGACGTGGAAGCAGACCGGGTCGAAGCCGTCCAGAAGCTGGGCGAAAACATTCAGGTACGCCGCCATGCCCGCCTTGAGGTGCAGGGCAATGGAGGCGTGGCAACCTACATCCACACGGGTGGAAAGGTGGGGGTACTCGTCGAGGTCGGGGCGGAAAAAGATTCCACAACCCAGACCGAAGAGTTCAAGCAACTGGTACGCGACATCACGCTGCAGATCGCAGCTGCGAGCCCTGTCTGCGTCTCAAGGGCCTCGGTGCCTCAGGCTCTGGCCGAGCGCGAGCGCGAAGTTTATCGCGGCCAGGTGCCCCCCGGGAAACCGGCCAACATTGTGGAGCAGATCGTGGAGGGCAAGATGAGCAAGTTTTACTCCAACGCGTGCCTCGTTGACCAAGCCTTCATCAAGAACCCGGACCTGACAATCGCCCAGCTTGTTGCTGAAAAGAGCAAGGCGCTCGGGGAGCAGTTGGAAGTGCGCCGGTTTGTCCGCTTTGCCGTGGGCGAAGAGCTGGCCCAGTAGTTTCAGGTTCATCGTAGTCCAAGGGCGTCTCTTCCTTGCCGGTTTTCCGGTGGGTGGGGGACGCCCTTTTCTTTGGACGCATCGGGCCCGCATCTGCGGAAGGCAGGGAAAACTGTTCGTGCGAAAGGAAATGCTGCTTTCGCTGTTGGGCTTGAAAGCCTCAAGAGCCGGGTTTTCCTCAAGGCCCCCGGGGGGGCGGCTCGCAGCCTACCCGCGCTGGCGGTCTTTTCTCGCGAGAGCCATGTAGACCGCAGGCACCACAAAAAGAGTCAGCAAGGTCCCGATGATCATGCCGGTGACCAGCACAATGCCGATGCTGTTGCGGGCACCCGCTCCGGCGCCCTTGGCGAGGATGAGGGGAAAGTGGCCGGCGACGGTGGCGACGGAGGTCATGAGGATCGGGCGCAGCCGGGTGGTGGCCGCTTCGATGACGGCGTCGAGTTTCTCCATGCCGCCCTCCCTGAGGGAATTGGCAAATTCGACAATGAGGATTCCGTTTTTGGAGACCAGACCCACGAGGGTGATGAGGCCGACCTGGCTGTAGATGTTCAGGGTGGTAAAGCCCAGAAACGAGAAGAGGAGCGCCCCGGAGAGGGCCAGCGGCACGGAGCCGGCGAGGATGACCAGCGGATCGCGGAAGCTTTCAAACTGTGCGGCGAGCACCAGAAAGATCAGCACGCCGGAAACGAGCAGGGTAAAGAGCAGTTTGTTGCCTTCGATGCGGAGCTGGCGGCCCTCGCCTGCGTAGTCGATTGAGTAGCCCTTGGGCAGAATGGCGGCGGCCTCGGCTTCAAGCGCCTTGAGCGCCTGGTCCAGTGTGACGTTGGGCGGGATCACCCCCTGGATCCGGGCGGCGTTGAGCTGCTGGAAGCGGTTCAAGGTGCGGGGCTCGGTGGTGCTTTTGAGCGTGGCAAAGGTCGAAAGCTGCACCAGCTTGCCCCCGGGGCCCGACACGTACAGATCCAGGAGTTGGTCCGGGTTGAGGCGGCTGGAGCGCTCGATCTGGGGGATGACCTTGTAGGAGCGTCCCTCCATTGAGAACCGGTTGATGTACCCGCCCCCGAGCAGCGTGCTCAGATCGGAGCCAACCTGCGCAAGGTTGAGCCCCATGGAGGCCACCTTGTCGCGGTCGAAGACAATCTCGGTCTGCGGAAAGTCAAACTTCAGATCGGTGTCGGCAAACACAAACAGACCGCTCGCAAAGGCCTTGCCCACCAGGCGGTTTGCAAATTCCAGCAACTCCCGGGGTTCGGCCGTGGAGACAATCACAAACTCCACCGGGTAATTGCCTCCGCCGGGGAGAGGGGAGGGGGTGAAAGCAATCACCCGCACCCCCGGAATGCCGGCAGACTTGCCAAATACCTCGCCCACCATCTGCTCGGTGGTGCGGGAGCGCTGGCTCCAGGGCTTGGTGACCAGTCCCGAGAACCCGCCGAAAGCCTCGGTAATCTGGAAGGTGGTGGCCGTCTCGGGCAGCGAGAAGAGGACGTCCTTGACCATGGTGGTGTAAAGGGTGGTCTGGTCGATGGTCGAGTTGGGGGAGGCCTGGATCACGCCCAAGATCACGCCCTGATCCTCCTTGGGGGCGAGTTCCTTCATGGAAAGCATGTAGAAGGGCACTCCCAGAAGCATGATGAGCACCGCCAGGGTGAGGGTGACGGGGCGCCACCTGAGGCTTGAGGCCAACCGCTTCTTGTAAAGGGCGCGCAGGGAGTCAAAGCGGCGGTTGACCCAGCCCCCAAACCCCGTGTGGGAGTCCTGCGCCCGCAGCAGTTTGGAGGACATCATCGGGGAAAGGGTCAGGGCGACAAAGCCCGAGACGATGACCGCCCCGGCCAGGGTGAAGGCAAACTCCCGGAAGAGCGTGCCCGTCAGCCCCCCCTGCAACCCGATAGGCGCGTAAACAGCAGCCAGCGTGATGGTCATCGAGATTAGGGGCCCCACCAACTCACGTCCTGCCTTCAACGCGGAATCAAACGGGGAAAGCCCCTCCTGCAGGTGGCGGTCTACATTTTCCACCACGACAATGGCGTCGTCGACCACGAGCCCGACGGAAAGCACGATGGCCAGGAGCGTCAACAGGTTCAGCGTGAAGCCGAACGACTGGATGAGAAAGAGGGCGCCCGCCAGCGAAAGGGGAATCGCGACCACGGGAACGATGATCGAGCGCCAGCTCCCGAGAAACAGGAAGATGACGACCACCACGATGAGAAGCGTTTCGAGCAGGGTGGTGACCACCTCGCGCAGGGCGTCCCGGATGTAGTTGGTGGCGTCGTAGGAGATGTGGACCTTGATCCCGGAAGGGAGTTGTTTTTCGAGCGCCGGGATTTCGGCTCTCACGGCTTGAATGACGTCCAGGCTGTTGGCGGTGGGCATGACCCAGATGCCCATGAACATGGCCTTCTGGCCGGAGAAACGGACGTCGGTGTCGTAGTTTTCGGCGCCCAAGACGACGTCGGCCACGTCCTTGAGCCGGATGATCGCCCCGTTGCGCTCGGCCAGTACCAGTTCTTGAAACTCCGCGGCGGAGCGCAGGTTGGTATTGGCGATGAGGTTGACGGTGATGAGCGACCCCTTGGTGTTGCCCAGGGTGGAGAGGTAGTTGTTGGCGGAAAGCGCGGTGCGCACTTCCGCCGGAGTCAGATTCAGGGCGGCCATGCGGTCGGGTTTGAGCCAGATGCGCATCGCAAAGGTGCGGGCGCCCAGAATATCGGCCTTCTGGACCCCGGCGATGGAGGTAAGGCGCGGTTGGACCGCGCGGGTGAGGTAGTCGGTGATCTGGTTGGGTTCGAGCGTGTCCGAGTAAAAGGAGAGGTACATCAGCGCGAACTGGCTGTCGGAGGTGGTCAGCTCGATGGAGGGTGCCTCCGCCTCGGGGGGCAGTTCGTTCCGGATCTGGGCGATCTTGGCCTGGACCTGGGTGAGCGCCGCATTGGTGTCGAAGTTGAGCTTCAGATGGGCGGTGATCATGCTCAGCGACTGAGCGCTCTGGCTTTCGAGGTAGTCGATCCCGTCAGCCGAGGCGATGGCCCGCTCCAGCGGCGTCGAGACGAAGCCGCGGACGAGGTCCGGGTTCGCCCCGATGTAGCGTGTCTTGACGCTGATGACGGCGATGTCGCTACGCGGAAACTGGCGCACGTTTAGCGAGAAATACGCCTGCAACCCGGCCAGCAGCAGAATCAGGCTCAGCACGGTCGCCACCACGGGGCGCCGGATAAAAGTGTCGGTTAAGCTCACAGAGGAAAAGAGAGTGTGTCGTCGGAGCGGACCAAGCGGCTCAGTTGTTGGGCGGGGTGGGGGTGGGGCTGTTGCTGGGCTGGACTGAATTGTTGAGAACCACGGCGGCGCCCTGCCGCAGTTTGAACACCCCGGAAGTGACCACCTCGTCCCCCGCCTTGACCCCCTCGAGGACCCGGATCTGGTCGCCGCGGTTTTGTCCCAGCTTCACAAAGCGCTGGTCGACGGTCTTGACCGGTTTGCCCTCTGGATCGGTACCCTCCAGGAGGACGTACACGGAATTCCCATACGGCGCGTAGTTGATCGCCGAGGCGGGAACGACCAGTACCTCCGGTTCCACCGCAAGCGGCAGTTCGACGTTGACGAACATTCCAGGGCGCAGCGCCTGATCCGAATTGGGAAGGGTCGCCTCCACGGTGAGTGCCCGGGAGGATTCGTCTACCTGGGAGTCCAGTGCCGAAATCTTGCCCTCGCGGGGCCCTCCGTCGACCTCCTGCGCGCTAACCCGCACGACTTTTCCCAGAGCGGCGGCCCCAATTTCCTGCTGGGGAAGGTTAAATTGCACCCGGATCGGATCGAGCGCCTGAAGGCTTACCACGGGGCTTCCCGGGTTCAGGAATTGTCCGAGGTTGACCTGACGCAGGCCGAGGACGCCGTCGAAGGGGGCGGTGATGCGTTTTCTTGCCAGCAGCGCCTCGGCTTGGGCACAGGCAGCGTCCGACTGCCTCACTTCAGCCTCTGCAGCGTCTGTTTCGGAGGCGGAAAGCGCGTTCTTGGCAAGCAGCTCGCGCTTGCGCTTGACCTCCAGGACCGCTAGATCGCGGCGGACTTGCGCGGCGGAGAGCAGAGCGTGCTCCGAATCCGAATTGAGCTGCACCAACAGGGCCCCTTTTTTCACGGGAATGCCCGATTCAAAGCCAATCTCGGAGATAATCCCTGCGAGGTCCGTGCTTACGGTGACGCCCTGTACCGCCTTGAGTGTGCCGATCACCCGCACGACCGGCTCCCAGCGTTGGGGGGAAAGCACCAAGGTTGTCACCGCAGAGGGTGGGGGGGCGAAGGACTTGCCCATGGCGATGGCCGCTTGGATTTGGCGGAACTTCGCGTAACCGATGCCCGCGACCGCCAGCGCAACACAGAACAACATCAAAAGCATTCGTTTCCACATAAAGACCGGAAGAAAAAGTTGAGGATTCACTGTCGTCACGGGAGGGAGGAGCAACCCGTCTAAACCCCCGCGCTGAACGGGCTCGCCAGCGTATGGCAAAATTTTGAATTGGCGACTTTGAAAACGGAAGGGCCCGCGTACAGACGGGCACTGGCTCGTTTCCTGCTCTACGGCTGAGAGCGGCTGTCACCCCACAGGCGTTCGAACTATGATTTCTTCTCATTTTCTTGGAAAAACGGAGCCCGATTTGCATCCCGGTGGGAAGCATCGTGAAATCAATGCGCAACCAGCCGGTCTCAAAAAGGCGGGATTCCCCTTCGCGAGCGTCTTGATTCGGCAAGTTTGGCTGCTCCTCGCACTCTGTTTGGGCGTGGTGGGTGCCACGTTGGACGCAGCGGTGCCCTCTTCCTTCACCACCACGGTGTTTGTGCCCGCCTCAGGAGTGGCGGGGGATGTCACGCAGGTGGATCTCAACACGCGCCTGCCGCAGGACAGCGGCCTGGAGGGCAAGCTGACTTGGACCCTGGTGGTAACCGGTGGTGGAAGTTCCGGAGCCACGTTAACCGAGGGCGGCCTGCTTTCCCCGCAGATCAGCATTGGAACGCAGTCTGTCAGGACAGCTTTGGTCTGGGTAACCGATGCCGCCGGGCATTCGCTCCCGGGCCAGGTCAAGATTTCCTACGTTTCCAGCGCCGGCTCCACTTCCTTGAGTGTGGTTCCCGGACAGCCCGGCGCCAAGGTGGCCGACCTGAACGCTTTCGTTGGCACGATTCCCGGCACAGCCGCTACTCGGGTGTGGGCGTTCGCAGCGGGGCAAGGAGTGCCCGACTGGTTGACGCTCTCACCGGCAGGATTGGTGTCCTTGAGCCCCTCCGCGGCCGTGCCAAAGGGTTCCCTAGAGTATTATGCCGAGGTCATTACTTCGCAGGCGGCAGGAGCCACTGTGACGAAATACTATGAACGCGTGCGGGTAGAGGTGTTGGACTTTGCTGCCGCTTTGCTCCGGAGCAGGGACGCGATAGGCACATTGACGGTGGAGCTTGCCCAGTTTTTACCGGCAGAAGCCGGCCTGAAGGGGCCGGTGACCTGGGCCTCCCTTGCCCCAGGGGGCGAGCTGGAGGGGGGCTACGTGGTGGGGGGGACAGGGCAGCTCTCGTCGAATTCTTCTGGAACCTTCATGAAGGAGGTGCTGGTTTCTGCCACCGACGCGGATGGCAAGAAGCTCAGAGGAAGCGTGTTTGTTTCGGCGATTTCCCCCGTTTTTATCGGAAAGCTTGCGCTGACCCCGGGTAACACCCGCCCCGCAGTGCTCGATCTGAATCAAAACCCGAACGGGGTGCCTCTTTCTGGAAGCTTCAAGACGCGGACCTGGAAGTTTGTTGCGGGGCAAACCATTCCAGATTGGCTGACAATGGACGCTTTCGGGAGGGTTTCTGCCCAGCCAACCTCGGGGATAACCCTCCTTCCTACAGAGTATTTTGTCGAAATGACAGACAGCTCCATGGCCGCCATCGCCGGCACTGGGAGCAAGTCCTATGGGGTGGTGGCGGTGCAGCCTGCAAAATTCAGCGCCTACCTTGCCGGCGATGTGTCTGCTGAGGGCGGTATCAGTCTGAGTTTGAGTGCAACACTCAACGAGGCGCTTGGCACAAATGTGCAGGGGGCCATGTGGGAGACGCAGGCCGGCCAGATGCTCCCTCAGGGGGTGAATCTGTCCCAGGGGGGCACACTGTCCGTGGCGCAGTCCACCCAAGTGCGGACCGCACTTCTTGTCCTAGCGAAGTACGGCACCGACCAGTCGGCGACTGGCGTGGTGTGGGTCAACGCAATGAACGTCAAACCAGGGCCAGTGCTGGCTTTGGCCCCTAGCCAGAGTGGCGGCCTTTTGTTGGATTTGAATGAACTGGGTGCCGAGACAGTCATCCTCCCGGGAACCAGCGACAGCAACCGCCTCTGGTCCTTGGTTGGCACGCAGAATCCAACCTGGTTAAGTCTCAGCGCCTCCGGCGTTTTGAGCGCGTCGCCGCCAACCGGCACCGTTCTGGAAACGGGCACACTGATAGTCGAAGCCTTCGACTCTACGCAGTACGACCTGCCCCGCACCTACATCAGCATTGGACTTAAGCCCGCCAGTTTTACGACGACGGTTTTGGCCGACTTCTCCAACAGTCCCAACGGACTTTCGCTGGATTTGAATTCACTGTTGCCCGCCTCCGCCGGGCTGTCCGGCGCCGTGACCTGGACGAAGGCGGCCTCCGGGACGCTGGCAGCAAGCACTTTGACCGCGGCGGGCACGCTTTCTTTGGCAGGGGGCATGACGATGGAGAGCCGGGAGTTGGTGAACGTAACAGCCACTGATGCGCAGGGAAAGACAGCCACAGGCTTGGTCTTGTTAAAGACGGTAGGCGTGAAGGCCGTTGGGGCGCTGCATCTGGTTGCGGGTGGTACGGCGGGAAGCCTCAACCTGAGCGAAGTGCTGAGGGCCTCCGCCTATGAGCAAAACGGTTCCCGTCCATGGCGAATCACCCCTGGCCAGAGGCTCCCCTCCTGGCTCCAGCTGGACGCCGAGGGCGTTGTCTTCAGCGGGCAGCCGCCCGCAGGAACAGTGGAGCCCGCTCGGACGGTTTTCTTTGAATCCTACGACCCGAGTCAGGGGGTGCCTGCGAGCACAAAGACGTACCTGAGCATTACTGTCAACCTGGTTGATTTTACTGCCGGCTTGGTCGGTGACCAGTCCGATCCTGAGGGTTTGCGCCAGATGCTGCCTGCGTTTCTGCCCTCGACGCCTGCCCTTTCGGGCACGCTGAGCTGGGCTTTCGTGGGCGAGCCCCCCGACGGATTTACACTGAGCAGCAGTGGCACTTTGGCGGTGCTTGAGGCTTCTTTGCAGCAGCAGGATGTGCTCGTGCAGGTGACAGACGGCACCGGCAAGAAACTCACGGGGAGCATTTTTGTCGCCTCTCTGCCGGTCGCATTTGCCCCGATTTCCAACGTGGTGCCCGGCCGCCCGACGCCCCTGATGTTGGACATGAACAGGCCCGCGGATGAAGCAAATCAGGAGGGTGGGGCAACTTCGACGACGCGAGCCTGGACCTTTGTGCGGGGCCAACGGATTCCCGCCTGGCTGACCCTCTCGGCGGCTGGAATGATCCGCGCGCTCCCTCCCGCTGGGGTGCCGTTGCAGCCCCTCGAGTTTTTCGTGCAATACGTGGAGTCCTCGGCCAACCAGCCGACCACCTCCAGCCAGCCTCCCAAATATGGCACCCTGCTTCTGGACGTCACCCAGTTTGAGGCCAGCTTGGTGCGCGCCGTGGCGCAGGGACAGGGTGCGCCTGCGACCTACAGCCTCGACCTCAGCCTCAACCTTCCCTCCCCGTCC
>CAMCIN010000106.1 GCA_945874745.1 Akkermansia muciniphila
CTCAGGCGAGAAGGCTTCCTGCCCAGGGGCTGCGGAAGCGGTACCTGCTTGGGTTACGCCGTCCACCTGAACCGATGGCTCTGGCACAGGCACAGGGGCGGACACTGTCTGTCGGGCTCCCGGCGCCGCCATCTGGGACGACTTGAAGCCGCCCTGTACAAAGACCGGGGAGGCTCCGTTCTCTGGAGACTGGCCGGAGCGCGACGCCCGCAACTCGGAAACATCGGACATCCAATCAAGCCCGGTCGAGCCCAGGCGCACCCCGACAGGGACCGCCAAAGTCAGCAGCAACCCGACTGAGAGGAGCACGAAGGTGCCGTGGCGTTGCAACAGCAGGTGCAGCTGCAACGCCAAAAACACTACCAGCGCCAGCAGCAGGCCTGTCGTGGCGGCCACAAACGTCTCGCGCGGCGCCCAGGAAAAGGCGATCCCCGCCAGAGGGGTGGAGAGCAGCACCGCCACAATACCCAGCGAAAGATTGCGGTTGGCCTCGCCAGGACGCTTCCCCAAGACCACGGGGGTGGTCGGCCGCAACTGGACGCGGGGCACGTGGGGTGCGGCCTCCTTTACAGAGGAAAGAGCAGGCTGGGAAGTTTCTGGGGGCACGCTTCTAAGAAAACGCCATTTCCACGAAAACTAAACAGATTTTTGCGCCGCCTGAGTTTGTGCGCAGACGCGCGTCGCTTTTACCGCATTAGGAAGTTGAACCCGCACCTCCCTGCCCCCTTTACTTCTTTTCCCACCTCTATGAGCGCCGAACTTGATGTCCGCAACACCGCCAAACTGGCCCGCCTTGAACTTTCCGAGGCGGAAACCAGCCGTTTCCAGACCCAGCTTTCTCAGGTGCTCAGCTACGTGGAAAAGCTCAAAGAGGTCGACGTCACCGGTATCGAACCGACGGCACACACCTCCGAAGTGCAGAACGTCTTCCGTGCAGACGAACCGCGCGACTGGTTTTCCGCACAGGAAGCCCTCTCTAACGCCCCCCGCCAAGCCAACGGCCTTTTTGTCGTCTCAAAGGTGATCGAATAACCCGCCCAATGGAACGCCCAGCACTCCACTCCCTTTCCCTTTCCGCACTTCAGTCGGCGCTACGCGCCGGCGAATTCACGGCCCTCGAGGCGCTTGATTCCCTAGAAGCGCGCATTGCCTCCGTCGATCCGCAGGTCGGAGGCTACCTCTCCCGGAACCTGGAGAAGGCCCGCGCTGAGGCGGCCTCCGCAGACGTTTCTCTTCCTCTCGGGGGCGTGCCCATCGCCATCAAGGACGTTATCAACGTGCGCGGCGAGCCTTGCACGGCGGCCTCCCAGATTCTCCAGGGCTACACAGCGACCTACGACGCCAGCGTCATCCGCAAGCTGCGCGCCGCCGGGGCAATTCCGTTCGGCCGCCTCAACATGGACGAGTTTGCCATGGGCTCCTCGACCGAAAACTCCTCCCTCCAGACCACGTCCAACCCTTGGGCTCTGGAGCGCATTCCGGGCGGCTCGAGTGGAGGCTCTGCTGCAGTGGTGGCCGCCGACACCGCCTTCGCCTCGCTGGGCTCCGACACCGGCGGCTCCATCCGGCAACCTGCCGCCCTGTGCGGTTGCGTTGGCCTCAAACCCTCCTACGGCAGGGTTTCCCGCTTCGGTCTCATCGCCTTCGCCTCGTCGCTGGATCAGATAGGACCCTTCACCAAGACGGTGGAGGATTCCGCTCGCCTCCTCAACGTGCTTTCCGGCAAGGATCCCCAGGACTCGACCAGCCTGGATTTGCCCGCCGAAGACTACACCCGCCTGCTGGGGCGCGACCTCAAGGGGCTCAAGCTTGGCATGCCCAAGGAATACTTCATCGAGGGCATCGACCCGCAAGTCGACGCCGCAGTGCGGGCCGCGGTGCGCCAGTGCGAGTCGCTCGGGGCGGAAATCGTGCAGGTCTCCCTCCCCCACACCGAGTACGCGGTGGCCGTTTATTACATCATCGCCACAGCGGAGGCCTCGGCCAACCTCGCCCGCTTTGACGGCGTTCGTTATGGGAGACGTGCGGCGGATGTCAAAAACCTCCAGGACTTGTACGTACGCTCCCGTTCCGAAGGCTTCGGAGAAGAGGTCAAGCGGCGCATCATTCTGGGCACCTACGTCCTTTCGAGCGGCTACTACGACGCTTACTACCTCCGCGCACAGAAGGTCCGCACCCTGATCCGGCGCGACTTTGAGCGGGCTTTCGAAGGGGTCGACGCGCTGATTTGTCCGACCTCCCCCGAAGTCGCCTTCAAGCGGGGCGAACGGTCCAACGATCCGCTCAAGATGTATCTGGCCGATATCTTCACCATTGCCGCCAACCTGGCGGGCAACTGCGGAATCAGCGTCCCCTGCGGCTTTGCACAGGTGGATGGAGCGCGCCTTCCTGTGGGCCTGCAGCTGCTGGGCAAAAGCTTTGACGAAGCCCGCCTGCTCCAAATCGCACACGCCTACGAACAGTCCACCCCCTGGCACAAGGAAAGACCCACCCTCTAGCTCGCCCTCATGCCCAACAAAGCCGCCTCCCGCCTCGTTTTGGAGTCCTACTCGGAAGAGGCAGTGATTCGCGCCTCCCGCGAATGCCTTCAGGAACTGGGATGCAATCCGAGTGTTGTTTTGGTTTTTGCCAGCTCGGACTACCGGCCTCATTTGGCGGATTTTCTGGAGCTCATCCAACTGCACTCCCACGCGACCCTCCTGCTGGGGGGCAGCGCTTGGGGCCTCATCGGCTCAGGGGTCGAGGCCGAGGCTGCCACGGGTTTCTCCCTCCAACTGCTCTCCCTGCCCAACACCAGGCTTTCGCCCGTGCTGTTTAACGAGCAGCAGACGGACGACTTCACCCCCGAGCAGTGGCGGAATTACGTGGGCGATGCAGCGGATTCCGAGGCCTGGCTTTTTGTGGGCAATCCTGTGAAAATGGGGGCCGAGCTGTGGCTGAAAAACTGGTCGGCAGCCTTTCCGGGAGTGCCCGCGCTGGGCGGCCTGCTCAGCGGCGGAGAACAGGAGGAGGACATCTTTGTCTTCCACAACAGGGAGCTGGTGGAGGCCGGGATCGCGCTTGGGCTCAAGGGCGGGTTTAAGCTGCACCTGGTCATCGGCCAAGGCTGCCGCCCCATCGGGGAGCCGCATGCGATTACCGGCGCGGAAGAAAACATCCTGACTTCGATTGGCTCCGTACCCGCCTATGAACGGCTTAACGAATCCATTGAAGGCCTCTCCAAGGAGGAAAAACGCAGCGTCGGCCGAAACCTTTTTGCCGGCTTTGCCGCCGACGAATACATGGACGACTTTCGGACCGGGGATTTTGTGATCCGGAACGTGCTGGGCACCGACCCGGAATCCGGCACGGTGGAGCTGGCGGCCTACCCCCGCGTGGGACAGACGTTCCAGTTTCAGCTGAGGGACCCGGCTGCGGCGGAAGAGGAGCTCGAGCATCAGCTGGAAATGAAGGAGCGCGAAGGCATCCGCCCGTTTGCCTGTACGGCGTTTGTATGCCGCGGCCGGGGGGAGGGTCTTTTTGGCAAGCCCAACCACGACGTGGAGGCGGTGGAGCGCCACTTTGGAGCACTGCCCACCATCGGGCTTTTCTGCAACGGCGAGGTGGGCCCGGTGGGCCGCTCCAACTTTGTACACGGCTACACGGCCGCCATCGGGCTGCTGGTTTAAGCGGGGTTCTGCAGCGAAAAAAACCTCCGGAGGAGAGCCGGGTGTGCGCGAGTGCGCTGCATTCTGGCTTTGCACTGGAGCCTTTTTGGGTGCACTCTTGCCTATGGCAGAAGCCCCAACCCAGTCCCTCGACGCCCTCTTTTACAAGGAGGCGAACCCGTTTTTCTCGGCCCACTCCCACGAGGCGCTGACCTACGACGACGTCACCCTGGCGACGCTTTATTCGGAAGTGCTGCCGCGGGATGCACGCCTCGACATCCGCCTCTCCGACCAACTCCAACTGAGCCTTCCCATCGTGTCCGCCGACATGGATACGGTCACCGAGGCGGAAATGGCCATCGCGCTGGCCCGGTGCGGAGGCCTCGGACTCATCCACTGCAACATGTCCGAACGCGAGCAACTCTCGGAAGTGAGCCGCGTCAAAAACAACGTCCACGGCCTGATCAGCGACCCGATCAAGGCCTCGCCAGACCAGAGCATCGGCGAGTTGCTCGATTATCTGGAGCAAAAGGAGTTCACCTTTCGCACCTTTCCCGTCGTCGACAAGGACGGCCGGCTGCTCGGGCTGCTCCCCGGGCACGTCGTCCGCCCCCGCCACGCAACCAAGCAGGTCATCGAAGTCATGACCCCGCGGGCGCAGGCGCCCACCATCACCGTGGCCGAACTGGGGGCCGATCCGATCGAAAGCGCGGACCGCTTTTTTACAGAGCACGTGGGGACCCACAAGCTGCTGGTCGTGGACCAGGACGACAGACTGCGGGGCCTCTTTACCCTCTCAGACGTCGAGCGGATCCGGCAGGAGCACCGCGCCCAGCTGCGCCCGGCCCGGGATTCCAACTTCCGCCTTTTGTGCGGGGCAAGCATTTCCTCACCACGAAACGCGGCCGGTGAGCTGGACCGGGAGAGGATCCTTGCCCACGTCAGCGGCCTGGTGGAACGAGGCGTGGACGCGATTGCGGTCTCAACCGCGCACGGCCATTCCAAGGGGGTGGGTGATGCAGTACGGCTGGTGCGGGGCGAGTTCAAAGGGCTTACCCTCATTGCGGGAAACGTCACCAGCGGAGCGGGCGTCGAGTTTCTGGCGGACTGTGGCGCAAATGTGATCAAGGTGGGCCAAGGCCCGGGCTCCATCTGCACGACCCGCATCGTTGCAGGGGTGGGGATCCCGCAACTGACGGCGCTCTACCTGACGAGCCGTGCCGCGGCCAAGCGCGGGGTGACGATTCTGGCCGATGGGGGGATCGCCAAGTCAGGCGACGCGGTAAAAGCCCTCACCCTTGCGGACGGGATTGTTTTGGGAGGTCTGTTGGCGGGCTGCCCCGAGGCGCCCGGCAGCGTGATGGAAATCAACGGGAAACTTTACAAGCAGTACCGGGGGATGGGTTCCGCCGCCGCCATGACTGCGGGCAGCGCGGCCCGCTACGGACACGCCGGCAAGGATGCGGCCCGAAAAGTTGCAGCGGAAGGAATTGAGGCCCTCAAGGAGCTCTCGCCAAAGTTGGACCAGGTGCTGCTCCAGTTGGCCGGCGGCATCCAAAGCGGGATGGGCTACCTTGGGGCGGCGACGCTGGGTGAGTTGCAAACCAAGGCGCGCTACATCCGGGTGAGCTCGGCCGGCCAGCGCGAGAGCGCCCCGCACGATGTGATTGAAGTCAAAACAGGCAACTAGACCTGAACGAAACGCCTCAAACCGGGTCAAAGACGCTCCTCCTCTTACACCGCAGCCCTTTCCCTGCTCCAAAAAGAGGCCTGACAGACCTTCTCAACCGATTAAAATGCAACTGATGAAGCCGCGTTCCTACCTCCGGCTCAGCGCGCCCAAGTCCAGCACTCTCGGGATGTGCTGCAACGCCCAGGATTCGGCTCAGTCGCTGCTTTCGGTACGGCCCTTTCGGGGACGGGTGCTGAAGAGCATCTGGGCGGCGGGCACCTTGGCGGGGTGGACGGCCTTGTGTCCCGCGCAGGAGACCACTCCGCTCCCCCCTCCAGCTGCGGTCTCCCCCGAAGAACTGCTCCACTCGCTTTCCCGGTGTGCAAAGCCCGACTGGGCCTCCAAGTTTCGCCCGCCGGTGGCGGTGGCACTCAACAGCAGGGCGCAGATCGCCCTGGTGCTCGGCGGGGTGTTCGCCGACGGGTACCTGGCCGCGCAGGCGGAGGACGCCCAACAGTGTAGAAACATCGGCAAGGATCTTCTCCGGCTTTCCAAGACCCTGGGGGTACAAACCGAGCTCCTGGATCGGAGCCGGAGTATCGCAGACTCCGCCCAAAAAAAGGAGTGGGCCCTCCTGCGCAAGGAACTCAACGCAACAGAGGCGGAGCTGGGCGCCGCACTTCGGAAACACGAGGACGAGGGCATTGCGCGGCTGGTTTCGCTGGGGGCCTGGATGCGTAGCACCGAAATTGTCGCCTCGTTGCTCGCCGATCATTACAACGAAAATGCCGCCTGTCTGCTACGCCAGCCGGCCCTCGGTCTCTTTCTGGGGCACGGTCTGGAGAAGCTAGGCGAGAAGCTTGAGACGGATCCAGCCCTCGCCCTGATCCGCCCCAAGCTCAGCGCCGTGGAAGCGCTCCTCAACGGTTCCGCCGACACGCCCCCCTCGGCTCTGGAAGTCAGGGACCTTGCCTCGCTCTTAAACTCCATCCTCAAAGACGTGAACGAGAAGAGAAACTAGGGCGGGTTCATAGCTGGAAACCTTTCGCCAAACCATTCTTGCACATGATTTTATCCACAGATCACGCAGATGACACAGATGTTCTTAAGTGTTCCAGAGAGTTTCCTTACCTTCCTTTTCCTTACCTTCCTTTCTTCTGTTAAATCTGTGACATCTGCGGCAGCTGCGGATAAATCTTAAAACCTGTTCCTGTATCCTTTTTATGCCCTTTGACGATTCCTCTGTTGCTGAAAAAAACGGCACCCCACGCGTGATGCAGTTCTCCGTGTTTCTGCCCAACAAAGTGGGAGCACTCATGGAGGTGGTGAGCCTGCTCAACAACCACAACGTGCACGTGGTGGCAATGAGCGTTCAGGCCTCCGCGGACACCGCCATTGTCCGGATCGTGGTAAGCGACCCGGAGTCAGTGCAGGATATTTTCGCCGAACACGAAATCCCCCATTCCGTGTGCGACTTGGTGGTGGTGGAGCTGCCCGAGGGACCGACCGAACTTGGCCGTCTGCTCGCGGCACTGCTTGCCGCGGACGTCAATATTTTCGGCTCCTACGCGTTGCTCATCCGCCCGCGGGGCAGGAGCGCCCTGGCGCTTCATGTCGAGGACAACGAGTGCGCCATCTCAGTGCTGCATCAGCACGGCTTTCAGATTCTAGGGCAGTCCGACATCTCGCGCTGACCCCGCTGGGGCAGCCGTTCCTCCCTGGGGGGGCTGGTTGCGCAAAGTTAGTTAAGCTCGGCTCCCTGATGTTTCTGCGCCGGCTTGACTGCTCTCCTTGCACGCAAGGCTAGCTTTGCTAGAGTGCGACGAGTGTCCGCCCGCCCCACAGTCACTTTTTTGCTATGTGCCGTCGCCGCAGTGCTGCCCTCCCTTCGAGGCACAGCACAAAGTGACAGCGAAGAAACACGCCGCCGTTTTCTGAAGGCCCGGGAAGAGCAAGTGCAGCCCCCCGCCAAACGGCCGGCCCCAGCGCAGGCGAGTCCCTCAAAGCCGAAGGACAGCAAACCAAAGGATACCAAGCCAAAGCCAAAGCCGAAACCCAAGCCGTATCCCCTGCCCAAGAAGCCCTCTTCGGGAACCGCTCCCAAGGCTTCCCCCGCGGCGCCAACGGCACCCTCCCCCGCACAGGTGCAACCGCCCCCCCCGACGGTACAGCCAGTCAAGGAGAAGCCCTCGGCCCAAACTCCTCCACTCCCTCCCGTGGTGGTGGAGAAGTCCGGCTTCGACGCCAAGCCAAACTACCAGCCCTCCTCCTTTTTCGGTTGGTTTTCCAAGTGGAGGTACCTCACCAAATCCCTTCGGGAGGAAATTGACAGAGCACCGGTGCAAAAGGCCCGCTGGCGCTACATCGTGGTGCACAACAGCGGCACGCGCCAAGGCAACGCCAAGGCGTTTGACTTCTACCACTCTAAGGTCCGCAAGATGTCCAACGGGCTGGCCTACCACTTCGTCATCGGCAACGGCACGTCCTCGGGCGACGGCCAAATCGAAGTGGGCAACCGTTGGAAGAAACAAATCAACGGAGGCCACGTCCACAGCGACTACCTGAACAACATCGCCCTAGGGATCTGTCTCGTCGGCGATTTCAATCAGGAGAAGCCCACAGCCAAACAACTGGAGTCCTTGGACGAGCTCATCCGGTACCTGCGCCAGCGCACTGGAAAAATCGACGGCAAATGGGCCTCGGTCAAAGCCCACAAGGACATCAACCCGCCGAAGTGGCCCACAGACTGTCCGGGGAGCGACTTCCCTTACGCCTGGCTCCGCAACCGTTTCGAGTAAAATGCGTTCCACTGCGGGCCGCGCAGCCGAAGTTATTGCGGGGCGTCGCCTTCCGCTGCCACCCACATCTGCAGCCGCTTCTTGTACACAAGCTCCACCTTCCAGCGCTCGAAGCGTTGCCCTTTGAAGGCTCCCGAGCTTTCCGCCTCCAGTTCCACCGTCGCAGCATCCTCTCCAGTGAGCTTCACCTTGGATGCATCAAACGGCTTGAAACGCAGCCCGGTGAACCAACCAACGTGCTCGCGCAACACCCCGCGCGCCCGCCAATACGCGGCCTCTGGGCTACGCTCCACCTGATTCTGTTCCTTCCACCCTTGCCGCAGCGTCGGCAGGGCCAGCCAGAACACCCCCAGGCACACAGCGACTGCTGCGACCGTCCCCGCCCCGAGCTGGATGCGGCGCCGCTGCTTTTGCTGCTTCGGCTCGATGAGCTGAGTCACGGGCTGCCACTGCTCCAGCCCCTCGCACCAGAACATCGCTCCCGCGTGCACAATCCCGCTGTTCACCATATGCCCGATCTGGCGAACCGTGTACGGCCCGCGCTGCGCCCCATCGACATGTAAAAAGTAACGCTCCTGCGACATCTTAAACGCGTCAGCCTCTCACAAAACCGGCAAACGGCAACCCCCGAGCGCGGCGGAGAACGCCTCTTTGCCCTTGCGTCGGACCTGGAGTTCCCATAACTTCTTAGGTTCCTCCAATTTCATTCAATTTATGGGCCAGCAATACAACAAAGTCGAAAAGCGTCGCCGTCGTGCGGCCTACCTTAACCGCCTCAACATCCGCGCTAAAGAAGCTGCTTCCAAACCGAAGGCACGCCGCACCAAGAAGGCCGAAGCCGCTGTTTAAAAAGTCAGGATCGGACTTCAGTCTCCAGGCGATGCCATTTCTAGGCGAAGCCATTGGCTGACTCTCCATTTTTGAGGCGCCGGACCGCTCACGATCGCGTTGAGTGACTCCGGCGCCTCTTTTTTTCAACCTCTTCCTCCCGCCCTCGCCCCCATGCGCTCTCCCCTCCTCGCTTCTACGGCTCTGCATTTTCTCCTCGCGCTGCCTCTTCTCGCAGACGGCCCGAAGGACAATCTTCCTGACCAGGTGCGCCCCATCCCGCCCCCAGGCGTGGCGATTCCAGACGCGGACCGCACCTCCCTTCAGGAGGGAGCCGCAGCCCTGGCAAAGGAGATTGCCGGCCTGCGCACCAGCCTCGAAAAAAAGCCCGCGCTCCTAGCCCTTCTGCCCGACGTCGAGATTTTCCACAAATCCGTGGACTGGGCCTTGCGCTACAACGAGTTTTTCAAACCCCAGGAGGCGGCAACCGCCAAATCGCATCTGGAAGAAGGCATGGCGCGCGCCAAGTCCCTCCGTGAGGGAAACGCTCCCTGGACCACCCAGACCGGACTGGTGGTTCGCGGCTACCGCTCGAAACTGGACGGCTCGGTGCAACCCTACGGCTTGGTCGTGCCCGCGGCCTACCTGCAGGAAGGCGCCGCTTCCCACCGGCTCGACGTCTGGTGCCATGGGCGGGGTGAAACCCTCAGCGAACTGAGCTTCATCGAAGGCCGCCGCAAATCCGCAGGCGAGTTTACCCCCGCCGGTGCCTTTGTCCTGCATCCCTACGGCCGCTACTGCAACGCCAACAAATTCGCCGGCGAAGTCGACCTCTTTGAGGCCCTCGAACACGCCCAGCGCAACTACCGCGTCGACCCCTACAGGATCGTCATGCGCGGCTTCTCGATGGGCGGCGCCGCCGCCTGGCAGTTTACAGTCCACTACCCCAGCCGCTGGGTCGCATCCAATCCCGGTGCAGGCTTCAGCGAGACCCCGGAATTTCTCCAAGTCTTCCAGAACGAAACGGTAGAACCGACCTGGTACGAACAGCGGCTCTGGAACTGGTACGACTGCCCCGGCTACGTGCGCAACCTCGCCAACTGCCCGACCGTCGCCTACAGTGGGGAAGACGATAAGCAGCGCCAGGCCGCAGCCAAAATGGCGGATGCCGCCCGCGACGAAGGCTTCACCCTGACCCATGTCATCGGGCCCAAGACCGGCCACAAATACCATCCCGACTCCAAGCTCGAGGTGGCCCAACGCATCGACCGGATCGCCGCCCTCGGCAGGAATCCCTTTCCCCGTCAGGTGCATTTCGCCACCTACACCCTGCGCTACCCCACCTCCCACTGGGTCACCATCCAGGGGATGCGCCACCACTGGGAACAGGCCCGGGTCGACGCCAAGATCGAGCAGGACCAGAGCCAGTGCACCATCTCCACAAGCAACGTCACCGCGCTGACCCTCCACTGCGAATCCGGCGAGTACCCCTTGGACCCGATTGCCGCACTGCCCGTAGTCATTGACGGACAACCAGTCGTCGCCCCCCCGCCCCAGTCGGACCAGTCTTGGACCGCCCACTTTCACTCTCTCAACGGCCGCTGGTATCCCGTCGACGAACCCTTTGCACCGGCTCCCGCCAAGCGCCCCGGACTCCAGGGCCCCATAGACGACGCCTTCCTGAGCAAATTTATCGTCGTCCGCCCCACGGGAAAGCCCCTGCACGATTCAACCGCCCAGTGGGTGGAAACTGAGCTGGCCCATTTTGTGGCACACTGGCGCAGCCAGTTCCGCGGCGAAATCAGCGTCCGGGACGATGTTTCCATCACTGACGAGGAGATGTCCGAGGCCAACCTGATCCTCTGGGGAGATCCCTCGAGCAATAAAATCATCGCACGGGTGGCGCCAAAGCTTCCGCTGCAATGGACAAAAACCTCCGTGGATATTGCTGGGGAACATTTTCCCGCAGCCAGCCATCTCCCGGCGCTCGTGTACCCCAACCCGCTGGCCCCCGAACGTTACATTGTGCTCAACAGCGGGTTCACCTACCGGGAATACGACTACCTCAACAACGCCAGACAGGTGGCGAAACTCCCGGACTGGGCGGTCCTCAACACCGCCTCGCAGCCCACCTCCCGCCGGTCTGCCGAGGTCAAGGCCGCGGGTTTCTTTGGCGAATCCTGGGAGGTCACCGCCCCCCACTAACCTTTAGGGCCCTGCGCGCGCCGCAACGTTGCGCTCCCCCAGCGCTCACCAAGCGATTTGAACGGGGTTCATTTACTTTGCGCCGTTCAGGGGGTAACCTAAGAGAGATTGGAACATTGAATGAAGCGCGAATCATGGAAGCTGTTTAGTTGGAACCTGACATTGCTCAGCGATGAGCCTGTGGCATTGCCTCATGGCCTGATCGTGAGCCCAGCTTCACGGGCGGACGAACCTACAATCCACGCCCTTGTGGAACGTGCTTTCACCACAGACGCGCAGTGGACGGGCAGCTACGGCCCGATCTCCAGTGCGCTTCAAGACCGTATTCACGAGGCCTTCCGCTCCCAAAACTACCCGGCCCTCACCATTCAGCACGGTTCCCGTATCATTGCGGCGGCGGCCTTCAGCACGGATGCCGACGCGGAAAACCACCTCTTCTGCGGTCCTTGCGTCCTGCCCGAGTACCGCAGCCGCGGCCTTGGAAGCGCGCTCCTTCTCGAAAGCCTGCGCATCCTCCGCAACTTGGAACTGCACGTCGCCCGGGCCCTATGCAAGGACGGCACCACCGCTTCAAAGTTCGTCTATCCCAAGTTCCGCTCGGTCTGCGAGATGTACGCGGGCGACCCGTTTGAAGTAAACGGGTGAGCCGCTTCGGCTGCAAACCCCGCGTTGTCGGCTCGCTCGTCGACAACTTCATTGAAGTGCGGCCATTATTTAGAGAGGCCCACCGGCTGAACGAGGTGTAAGCCTCACCCAGCTTCGCTTGTCCGGTTTACACCTAAGCCATACAAACGCTGAGCCGGCACTGTGGACGTTTCCAGCGCCGAGCCGAGTGACCCCGCCGGGCGCCAAGAGGGCGAGCGCCCCGGCAAAAAAGTTCCAAGAAAACCGACTGGCGGCCTCCCCTTGTACAAGCCCTTCGGGAGGGCGTTTGACGTTAAAACGCTTCGCCGCGCGCAAAAACGATTGCCGCCGACCGTCCACTGTATACAGTGGACACCGTCCCCCCACTCCCCTTTCTTCAACCCACCCAACCGTGGCCGCCCCCAAGCTGCACCTCGCCCCACTCCCCCGCCACAGCCTTTCCGAAGACGCTACCTCCCGAATCCGGCGCGCCATCATCTCCGGAGAACTCGCTCCCGGTTCCTCCCTCCCCGAAACCGCTCTCGCGGAACAACTCGCCGTCAGCCGGGTGCCGGTGCGCGAAGCCCTGATTGAGATCGAACAGGAGGGCCTCGTCGAGTTTGACAACCGCGGCCGCGGCCGGGTCCGCGTCCTTTCGGAGGCGGATTTCGAAGAGCTTTTCTCCATGCGCTGCACCCTCGAGGTGATGGCCGCACGTCTGCTGGCAACACGCCTCGACGAAGCGGCGGCGCAGGAACTCGAGGAACTGATCGACCAGCAGGAGGCCACCGAGGCGCTGACGGAGCTCAGCCATCTGGATGTCGCGTTCCACGAGCGGATGATCCGAGCCGCCCAGCACAGACCGCTTGCAGTCTGCTGGAAGACGATCCGCTCCCAGATTGAGTTCTGGCTGGCAAGGGCCCACCGGGCGCAGGCGGCCCGGCAACTTTCCTCCATCGAGCTGACCGTTCCGGGACACAGGCGCCTGCTCGCCGCCCTGCGCAGCGGCAGCGAGGCGAAGGCCGAGAGCGCGATGCACATCGAAATGGCCACCTGGCGCGAGTGGCTCCCGGAGTGACCCGCTTCCCCCCCTCCCCCATGAAAAGCGCCATTCCGCTCCTGCTGGCATGCACCGCCCTCTTGAGCGGTTCGGGCTTGGCTGCCAGCACACAGCCGGCAGATCCGGAGGGAACAGCCTTCTTTGAAACCAGCATCCGCCCCCTACTGCTGGAACGCTGCATCGAGTGTCACGGAGATAAGAAGCAGAAGGGGGGCCTCCGGCTCGACTCAAAGGCGGCTTGGGAAAAGGGCGGCGACAGCGGCACTTCCCTCCATCCCGGAGCCCCGGAAAAAAGCCTACTAATCAAGGCGGTTCGATACACCGACAAGGAGTTGCAGATGCCCCCAAAGCACCAGCTCTCCCCGCAGGAGGTGGCCCTTTTGGAGAAATGGGTGCAGATGGGCGCGCCCGATCCCCGTTCGGGGACCCTCGCCGGCCCGATCACCCCCGGCAGCGAGGCCGTCACGAAACACTGGGCCTTCCAACCCGTGGCCCGCCCGCCCGTCCCCTCCCACAACGGGCAGCCCAACCCGACGCATCCCGTGGACGCCTTTGTCGGCGCGCGTCTCAACACAAACAGCCTCGCCCCCAATCCGGCCGCCGACGCCCGCACCCTGCTGCGTCGCGTCACCCTCGACCTGACCGGCCTGCCTCCCACCCCCGAAGAGACTCAGGCCTTTTTGCAGGACACAGCCCCAGGTGCGTTCGAACGTTTGGTCGAGCGGTTGCTGGCGAGCAAGTCCTACGGCGAACGCTGGGGCAGACACTGGCTCGATGTCGCCCGCTACGCAGACA
>CAMCIN010000107.1 GCA_945874745.1 Akkermansia muciniphila
GGAGCCGGCGGCATCGCTGCCACAGGAGCCGGCGGCATCGCTGCCACAGGAGCCGGCGGCATCGCTGCCACAGGAGCCGGCGGCATCGCTGCCACAGGAGCGGGGCGAACAGGAGCGACCGGCGCAGAGGGGAAAGGCGGAACAGATGCAGGGGTCCCGGGGGTGGCAACCAGGCGGACCGTCTCCTGTCGGGCGGAGATAATCCCTGGCTGAGCTCCCGGTACGACTTGGGCTGCGGTCAGCCGGACTGTTGCTTTCGGAGTCGGCACGCCAACCGGAGTCCCGGCGGGCTTCAGAACAATGGGCTTCGCGATGGCCTTGGGCGGAAGAGTCACCTTGATAGCCTGAGGTGGCATACCGCCTGGAACTGGTGCTTGAGGGGGATTTTCAGACATAACACTCCGAGCGCTCTCTCTTTCTTCGCATTCAGCCCAAGCGTTGTCAATCCCGCCTCGGAACGGGATTTGCCTACAATGGTCACCACCTTTCCACCTTGCCGAGCTAATCCCCTCGACTACCCTCGAGCCTGCATGAAACTGATTGTTACAGGCGGGGCTGGATTCATCGGCTCCCACTTCGCAGAACAGGCCCTCGCTGCAGGCCACGAAGTGATCGTTTTGGACGATTTTAATGACTTCTATTCCCCAGAAATCAAGAAAACCAACACCAAAGGACTCGTGGATCATGCGCAGATCTGCAACATGGACATCCGCAACGGCGACCGTGTACGCACCCTGTTTGCTGAGACCAAGCCGGACACCGTAGTGCACTTTGCAGCGAGAGCTGGTGTGCGCCCCTCCATCCAAAACCCGGAGCTTTATTTGGACACCAACATCAAGGGGACATTCCACCTTTTGGAAGCCGCCCGAAACGTGGGAGTGTCACGCTTCATCTTCGCCTCCAGCTCCTCTGTCTACGGCGTCCTTAAAACCATTCCCTTCCGCGAGGACATGTGTCTCAACCAGACCATCTCCCCCTACGCTGCGTCTAAACTTGCGGCGGAGCAGCTCTGCTCCAACTACTCTTATCTCTACGACATGCGCTGCATCAGCCTGCGCTTTTTCACTGTTTACGGCCCCCGTCAAAGGCCGGATCTAGCCATCCACTCATTTACCCGATCCATTCTCGAGGGCACCCCAATCCGACAGTTTGGCGACGGCTCCACCCGCCGCGACTACACCTACATCGACGACATCTTACAGGGGCTCTCGGCGAGCCTCACCTATGGCGGCCCGAACTACGACGTGTTCAACCTAGGGGAAAGCGAAACCACCCCGCTCTCCGCGCTCATCAGCACCTTGGAATCTGCACTCGGTCGCAAAGCCCTCATCGAACGCCTCCCGGAACAAGCCGGCGATGTTCCCCTCACCTTCGCGGACATTTCAAAAGCCCGCTCACTTCTCAATTACCAGCCCCGCACCAAAGTCTCCGAAGGCATTCCGCGTTTTGTGGAATGGTTCCGCCAGACCCAAATCTGACCTCCCATGGCCTCGCCTCTAAACCCGGATCCCCTCCCTCTTGTTGTACAACTCTGCAGGGATTTAGTCCGCATCCCAAGCGTCAACCCCGACGACAATCCCGGCACACTCGAAACAGGTGAGGCGCGCTGCGCCCGCTGGCTCGCCGACTGGATTCAAACGGAATTTCCGGGCGCCGAGGTCTCCACCCCTGAAGTGCTACCGAATCGCCCCAACATTGTCGCCCGCTTCCCCGCCGACGCACCTGGGAAGCCCCGCCTGCTTTTCGCCCCGCACACCGACACGGTCTCCATCGTGGGAATGACCATCCCGCCCTTTGGGGGCGAGATCCGGTCAGGTCGCCTCTACGGCCGCGGCGCCAGTGACACCAAGGGCCCTATGGCCTCGATGCTCGCCGCCCTCCACTCCGTCCGGGACGTGCTTCCCAATCTGTCCCATGAAATTTGGTTTGCCGGCCTCGCAGGCGAAGAGGCCGGCCAGCACGGAGCGCATGCGCTCGCAGCGAAAGAGTCCTTTGATCTGGTCATCGCCGGCGAGCCCACCGGCCTCGACTTTGTCTACACCCACAAGGGCAGCATGTTTCTGACCCTCTCAACCCAAGGGGTAGCCGTTCACGCAGCGCGGCCGCAGGACGGCCAAAACGCAATCTACCCCATGGCCGACGTGCTTCGCCTAGTGCGGGATGAACTAACCCCTTGGCTGGCCACTTTCCAGCACCCGGTGCTTGGCCATTCGACCGTGAGCGCCGGGACCATCCGCGGCGGCAGCAAAACCAATATCGTACCGGACTTCTGCCAAGCCACACTCGACATACGCACCGTTCCGGGGCAGAGCGACGCCTTTGAGCGGGAGCTCTTTGAACGCCTCCGCGCTGTCTGTCCGGCGCTAGAAATCCGGGTCAGCCGAGCCCATCCCCTGCTCACTCCCCTGGATCACCCCCTTCTAGATAAACTCCAAGCCCAAGGCGCTTTGCCCGCAGGAGCCCCCTGGTTTTGCGACGCCGCCGTTTTTGCGCAACACGGCAGCCCCTCGATCGCGATGGGCCCCGGCTCGATTGCGCAGGCCCACACCTGCGACGAGTGGATTGCGCTGGAAGACCTCGAGAAGGGCGCTTCTTTTTTCGAGTCCTTTTTACGCGGATTGCGCACGTCCGCCTAGGCCGTGTTCGCTGTGGGTAACTTTTCGCTGACTCCGCAAGAGGTCGCCATTGGGAACACGCCCTAGGCCGTACCCCGACGGAAGCCGGACGGTAAAAGCGCCGGCCGGCCATCAGATTCAATCTTGCGCCCCGCATTTAACCGTGTAATATCATGGTGTATGGCGCGCCCGATTTTACACTCCCTTTCCACCGCCCAAAAGCGGGTGCTGGAGGCCCTTGTTTTACTTGAAAAAAAAGGAGAGCCAGGCTTCGTAAGCGCCCTTGTAAACGCACTCGGGCTGAAGGCGGAAAGCAGCCTCACGCAGACTCTCCAAAGAATGGAACGCAACGGCTTTCTCTTGCTTGCCGGGGGCGGGGCGCGGGGCCGTCAGCGCTTGGTGCAACTGAGTGCAAAGGGGCGCTTGCAGATAAACGCTCCCGCATTGGGGGGAGGTTTGTTTCTGCCTCTGCTCGGCAGTATCCCCGCGGGCCCGCTGGAGGAGGCTATTCAGCAATGGGGGCAGCCCGTGTCCGTCTCCGAGCTGCTCCGGGCCAGACCAAGGGACTTTCTTCTGGAGGTAAAAGGCGACTCCATGACGGGGGACGGGATTCTCGAGGGGGACAGAGTGCTTCTCAGACCCGAAGTGCAACTAGAATCGGGTGAAATCGCAGCCGTCCTGGTCGGACCGGACCACGAAGCCACGCTCAAGCGCGTCCACCTTCTCCCCGGCACGGAGGCCTCCCCCCACGGAGGGGAGGTGCTTCTTCGCGCCAGCCATCCAGCCTATCCAGACAGACGGTTTCCAGCCGAAGAAGTGAAGATCGCGGGAGTCTTCCGGGGCCTGCTGCGCGCCTTCCGCGCCTAGATCCGAGGCTCGTAAAAAACTCCCGCGCCCACTTGGAAGATTCTTCAAAAAACAGCCTTCTGCTGCAAGCCACCCAGTTACAGAAACAAAGCACAGGAGCCCACCGCCCTGTCACTGGTTCTCGCCATGCAAGCCGCACTCAAACCCAGAGCCTCTGCCGAAGAAGTGGCCGCCCTGCGGGCCCAGCTGAGCGAGCGCTTCGGGGCCGCCGCCGCCGGCAGCACGGTGTCTACCAAAACCGCCCCTCCGCCTTTGCCTACTGGAATTCCCTGCTGGGATGCTGCCGGAGGATTGCAGCTGGGCCAGCTCACGGAAGCGTGCGGTGGGACTGCAGACGGGGCACTGCTGTTGGAGAGTATTTTGACGCAGTCCCCCAACCGCATTAGCGCGCTGGTGGATGCTGCCGACTCACTGGAACCGGCGGACTGGCCTCTTTTTTGTATGAAGCGCCTGCTGTGGGTACGCTGCCAGGCCATTAAGCAAGCATTACACGCCACCGACCTTTTGCTGCGCGACGGCAATTGCCAGCTGCTTGCCCTCAATCTGCAAAGGGTTCCCGCACGACAACTCGCAGCGATCCCCTCCTCCACTTGGCACCGTTTTCACCGCTTGCTGGAGCACCGCCCTTCTGCGCTGCTAGTGCTCAGCCCGCATCCTTTGGTCGAAGGCGCCAAAACGCGCGTTGCCAGTGCCGCCTCTTGGGATCTGGGTGCCCTAGACACCCCCCGCTCCACTCTCCTTGAAAATTTAAGCGTAAGTGTCTTCAAGCGAGGCGCCGGGCCGCGCCTTCTCACAGAAATCCCTGTCAGCCCTTAGACTGCCCAAAGCAATGCGGTGCGTTGGATTGCTCCCTTTCCGGTCTCCCGCACACCTGCAGCAACGCTTTTTGCGCGTCCTTTTTCTCAGGCGTTTAACCCAGCCGACCATGTACGCCACGCTTCTTCTACCCAGTTTCCGCCTGCAAGCAGTGCTCCGCTTTGCACCGCCCCCGTGGCGAGCAGAACCCGTGGCCCTGTTTCATTCCCAAGACGGACGCAGCGTTATTTTGGAGGTTTCCAAACCTGCATCTCGGCAGGGTGCCCGTGCCGGCATGTCGCCGGCCCAGGCGCTTGCCCGCTGCCCTGCGCTGAAGCTTGTCCCTGCCTGTCCAGATTCCGAACGAAACACCCAGGAAGCACTGCTTCAGGTGGCCTGGACCCTTTCTCCCAAAGTTGAGTCGCCTCACCCCGGCCTCTGCACGGCAGACCTCCGTGGATGTCGACAGGAACCTAACCACGCACTCCTCCATGCTCTCCAAACACTAAAGTCGTTGCATTTACGGGGAAGCGCCGGACTTGCGCCCGTGCCGGATCTGGCACTTTTGGCCGCCCACCAGGCCAACCCCCTGCTCTACGTTAAAGACTGCTCCGCCTTTGCCGCATCGCTCCCTCTCGCCGCTCTCACCCAGGACCCGGCTCTCCTAAGAACCCTTTCCCATTGGGGAATTCACACGGCGGACGCCTTGCTCAGACTTCCCCGCCAGCAGGCCCTCGAACGACTGGGCACCTCGGGACGCGCCCTGTGGGAGGCGGCCCGCGGTGGAGTCGAGCGGCCCCTGCGGTGGGTACAAGAACCGGTTGTTTTTGAGGAATCTCTGGCGTTCGAGCAGGAGCTCGAAACCCTTGAACCGCTTCTTTTTGTTCTCAACCGTCTTTTGGAAGCACTGTTGCGTAGAATGAAATGCAGTTCACGCCTGACCTCCGGACTACAGCTGGAACTGGCCCTCGAAAACCGCTCCTTCTATAGGCGCACCTTTGCAGTACCCGCCCCTACCCTTGAGGCCAACGTCCTTCTACGTATTCTGGAGACCCACCTGGAACAGCTTCACCTCGAAAACCGCCCAGTCGGAGTACGGTTACGTCTGGAGGCGACCGCTGAAAAAACCTGTGCGCTGGACCTGTTTGAGCCCGTGTTACGCGACCCAAACCGGTTTGGAGAAACACTTGCACGACTGTATGCCCTTTTAGGAGAGGACCGCGTCGGCATTCCGCTACCGCCACCGTGCCACTTCCCTGACCCCGTCCGGATGGGGGCCGCCTCTGCCCTTTATCAGGAACACCCCAGATTGGTCAGAGTGCATCCACCGCCGCTCAGAGGACTGCCCCTGCACAGGCTTCGACCAGCCCCACCCGCCCGTGTGGACTTCATTCATTCTCAACCGATCCACATTGCGAGCGAGACGGTGTCTGGAAAAATTATGGCGAGCCGGGGGCCCTACCGGCTGTCTGGTCACTGGTGGGACGCCGACTCCCGGTGCATGGAGGAGTGGGATATTTGCGTGGGTCTTCAAAAAGGGAACCGGCGCAGCGCCTCGCTAGTCAGAATCGGGACTCCAGCAGCACCCGCGCTGGGAGCGGACCGCAACGCATCAGAGTGGCGCCTAGAGGGCTTCTATAACACCTAAGTCAAAAATTTGCCGGAGTCTCAATGCATCCAAATTGCTGTTTTCACAAACCAAGCAAGCGTCAGGCGCGAGATCTGCTACACCCTACTGGAACTGACGAATATGAGAACAACACCCTTCAGGACCGCCTTCCTCCTTTTGCCGTTCTCACTCGTAGCTGCGCATTCGGCTCCGATCCAAAACCTGACCTTTACGGAAGTTATAAAGGAAGTTTTCGTCATTGATCCGGCCACAAAGAAGGAAACCCCGGCCAAAACCGGCGACAAACTCATTCCCCCAAACGTCCTCAAAACGGGAGCCGATTCCCGCGCAGAATTGGTCGCTGAGGACAAAACAGTCACTCGAGTCGGTTCAAACACGATCTTTTCAGTGGAAGCCAACTCTCGGGACGTCAATTTGACGCAGGGAAGCGTTCTGTTCCACTCCCCTGCGGGGAGAGGCGGCGGCCGCATCAAGAGTGCCGGCGCAACGGCCTCGGTTCTTGGCACAACGCTCGCGGTGAGCGCCAACTCTGACGGAGGCTTCAAGACCAGTTTGCTCGAGGGCAAAGGCGAGGTTAAGGATCCAAAAGGGGGCAAAGTGGGTCTCGTCGCGGGACAGGTCACCTTCGCAAAGCCCGGCGGCGGCCTGTCACCTGCGCTCAACTTCGATTTGAAGGCTCAAATAGCCAGCTCCAAACTGGTAGGCGGGTTTGCCGCACCGCTGGCCTCCATTGCCAAAATCGAAGCGGCAGTCGCTATACAGCAGGCAAAAATCGAGGGCGGTGGCCTTACCAGCACCGGATTGCTAATCGGGGACAGGCCCGACACGGCCTTCAAGGTAGACGCCACAATCGTAGACGGCCAAGTCCGACAAGCCGAGACCAGAACAATCGCGGCTAAAAAAGCAGCAGAAGAATCACAAACCTTTTATGAAGTCGATCCGCGCTACTTGGATGTCGTGCTCAACAACGAGCGTAAAGAACTCACACTTCCCATTGCAGGAACTGAACCAAGCGCACCAGCGCTCAATGTTTTCTACATAGACGGGACGGGCCGTGCAATTTTCCAGGAAATTCCAGAAGGCAAAACCGCGATAGCCGGTGTTCCTGACAAATTACCAGGCAACCGCCAAGATTCGACTATCACGATTTACCCGATCATTGCGCAAAACGTCACACTTACGCTGAACGTCGGCGAGAAAACCTCAGCAATGTTTTTCGGCGGCCCGGTGGATCCCACGCAGCCTGCATCCGATCCTTCTGCCCCGCTTGAAAAAACCGGCTACGGTTTGATTGCGCTCGAAAACATTAAACTTGAAGGGAATATCGATTTCATCAATCTAGACAACGTCACCACTACTCTAGAGGGGGCAGAGATCAGTCTTTCGCTTTTAATTAGTGCAGGAAAAACACTCACCATTAAACCGGGCTCGATAATTGGATCCAACTCCGGCCTATTCGAGATTTTTACAGCTGGCACATCCTTCTCTCCAGACATCAACCTTTCGCAGACTCCATTGAAAACTGGGGAGTCTTTCGTCGGCCTCTCCCTGGATACTGTTGCTATTATCAATAAATTTTCGGCAACGAACGGAATCATCCGCATCACGGCCCCGGAAGTACGGTTGGCTGACACCTTGATTTTGAGCGCCAGCGAATCCTCCGAGATCGCAATCGAGTCCGCAGGGAACATCTCTATTTTGAGAAACACGGGTGCGAACGTCAGCCCGGAAAACTCCGCTGCTTTAAACAACCTGCTGGCTGGACTCCGGGAGCAGAACAACCAACCGACAGGCGTCTCGCTTGGTTTTGAAAGCCCGCAAGACCTTTGCCTAACCGCGTTCAAAGTAGGAATTGAATCCAAAACCAAAACAGTCAGTCTCACTGGCGTAACTCTTTACGCCAACGAAATTACACTGCAAGGCGGGGATGCCCTCAACCTCAGCTCAGTTCAGATTAAATCTTACAAGACTACCCCCGGACAGGAGGGCCAGACAATTACAGCCTCCGCGTTCAACAACGTTACAATTACGTCCGATGCTTCCGTAGATTTAGGGCAAGACTCCCTCCTTGTTTCTGCTGCTATCAAAAGCGTAATAGCTTCGAAGAATGGGAGTGTAATTATCACAAATACGACTTTCGGCTCGGACCATGACACCTCTGATGCCGCCCCAACCACCGAGTTTACCGCGAATGCGCTGAAAGGGGCTATCCTTTTAACCTCGTCAGCAATCAAAAGCGACACCGTGCTCTTCAATGGAGATTCAGTCACATTCAAGGGCGTATCCATCAATCCCACTGATTCTGATTCAGGTGCGATTCGCGCGAGTTCCACCTCGAACCTGGAGGTTTCCAAGTACGTTTCGGGCAACACCGAACGAGTCAACAGTTTCAAGGCTTATAGCATCGTCTTAAACGCAGCAAACGACATGAAAATTGAGGAACTGCTGGTGGATCACGTGAATCCGGTCAAACCAACCGACTTCAGGGCGACTGCCGGCAATCAACTGAACATGACGAATGTTTCGCTCATCCAGGCGCAAGCAGTAGCGCTAGAGGCACAGACCCTGGTCCTCGCCGACGTCTACTTTAAGGACGGCGCAAACGTGACACTGACCTCCAGCAGAGATGTCCTGAGCACACCTGCAACACGGGAACAAATCACCAAGGGGTGGGTAAACGTGCTCCCGAGAGTGATGTACGGAGCCAACGACCTCCATGATCTCTCGAAGCAGATGGACACCCACGGAATCTCCGGCGTTTCGATCGACACCAAGGCATCCCGAGGCATTCCGTCGACGAACTTTGGAGCTGCGGTTCAGGCACAATTTGGCGTCCCTCTCCCAAATCTCAAAATCGCTGCAAAGCAATAACGGATCCAATCTGCTTTCGGCGACTGGTCTCGGTCCCCTACCCTGCTTCTTACCTCTTCAGGCGCATTACTGCTGAAGGACCGTTCGGCTTATGGGTGGATAAGCGCAAAAGGCCCACTGATGGTGCTGATCAGAGACGTTCTTTGCTGCGCTATTCACTGCCCCGCGGTCGCTTCTTTTAGAACCGGCACGACAGAATGCGACCTGCCGAGTTTTTTTGCACAAATCCCTTGCTCAGTCCCATTCCCATTTCCTGCCACAGTCACCTGCGCGCAGGACGGGTGCGACAACTCTTGCGCCTAAGCGTGGGCCCTCTTTAGGATGAAGGGCATGTTGCCACTCTCCGAGGCGCCGCACGCTGCCGGCAGAACCTCCGACTTTTCCGAAACGTACCGCCGCGCCTACCGCTGGATGCTTCTGGCCCGGGTCGCGGAGGAGAAAATTGCCAGCCTATACCGCGGCGGCAAGATTACGGGCGGCGTTTTTGTGGGCCGCGGCCAGGAAGCCATCAGCGTCGCCACTGGAATCGCGCTCCGGGATGGAGACATCTTTGCGCCGCTGATTCGGGATCAGGCTGGGAGACTTGCTTTTGGAGAAAGCCTGCTGGACTTTACCCTGACCTATCTCGGCGCCCGCTCCGGCCCGATGCGAGGACGGGACGGCAACGTACACCGAGGCCGCCCTAGGGAGGGCTTGTTGCCTATGATTTCACACTTGGGGGCTATGGGTTCGGTGGTCAACGGAATGCTGCTGGCGCACCGGTTTCAGGGAAAGAAGCACACCGTCGGCGCGGTGAGTTTGGGGGACGGGGCCACGTCGACTGGGGCCTTCCACGAATTCATCAACCAAGCCGCAGTGGAGAACCTCCCGCTCGTGCTCGTGATCACCAACAATCAGTTTGCCTACTCCACCCCAACGAGCAGGCAGTTTGTGTGCGCAGATCTGGTTGACAAGGCCATTGGGTATGGAGTTCGCGGCCATTCTGTGGACGGCACCGATTTGGCCGCCTGTCTGGAAACCATCGGCGGAGCAGTGCAAACCGCCCGAGAGGGAGGCGGTCCCCAATTTGTGGTCGCCACCAGCCTGCGTCTTTCAGGCCACGGGGAACACGACGACTCCCACTACATTCCCCCCCAGCTGAGAGAAACCCATCTGGGCCGGGATTGCCTTTCAGTGGCCGAGGAACACATCCGCAGCCAGAAGTGGGCTGATGCCACGACCATTGAGGCCTGGCACCGCGATTCTCATACCCAAGTCGAGGAAGCGGTCGCCCACAGCCTGCGCGAGGCGGCTCCCGACCCCGCCCGCGAAGACTGGTGCGCACTCTCAAGCCGCCATCTTCAAGAAGGCCCTGAAATACACCCTCCCCTTAAATACTGACCTTCAGGAACGTGATTACCTATCTAGAAGCCATTCGGGAGGCCCAGAGCGAAGCCTTGGAGAAGGACCCGAGGGTCTACATCTACGGGCAGGACATCGGAAACTTCGGGGGCGCCTTTAAAGCCACCAAAAACCTGGCGCACCGTTTCCCTGGCAGGGTGCTGGACTCCCCAATCAGTGAGGACGCAATGATGGGATCTGCGATTGGGGCGGCGATGCAGGGAATGCGCCCTATTGTGGAGATGCAGTTTGCTGATTTCTCAACCGTTGGGTTCAACCAGATCGTCAATCAGGCTGCCACGCTGTTCTGGCGTTCGGGCGTTTCCTGCCCGATTACGGTGCGGCTACCCAGCGGCGGCACCCCAGGGAGTGGCCCCTTTCACTCCCAAAGCCTGGAGGCACTCTATGCACACTACCCCGGTTTGATCCTTTTGACGCCGGCAACGGTCGAGGACGCCTATTCCATGCTCTTAGAGGCGGTGGCCATCGACGACCCGGTGATTTTTTGCGAGCACAAGTACCTGTATTACCACCTCAAAGCGGAGTCGCTTCCCAAGGAGGCGCTCCCGGTGGGCAAGGCGCGGATCAGCCGGGCGGGACGCGACGCCACAGTAGTCACCTATAGCGCAATGGTGCACGAGGCACTCGCCGCCGCCGACGAGCTAGCCGCCGAAGGCTGGGAAATTGAGGTGATCGACCTGCGCTCCATTAAGCCCTTGGATACCGACACCGTCCTTGCTTCGGTAGCGCGTACGGGCCGTGTTCTCGCCGTGGGAGAAGCCTGGCCCTGGGGCGGAGTCACCGCCGAGGTGCTTGCCCGTGTATCCACAGAAGGGTTCAATCTGCTGGACGCTCCTCCCATGCGTCTCAACAGCAAGGACACCCCGGTTCCATTTCACCCCAACCTTTGGGGCACCCACCGTCCTACCGCCCGCACCATTAGTCTGGCGCTGCGCGAACTGCTGAGAGCCTAACCCTTTTCCCTTTCGACCTGTATGCCCCGCATTCCCATTGTCATGCCGCAACTAGGCGAATCCATCGCCGAGGCCACTGTTATCGCCCATCTTTTTGTCGCGGGTGACAGCGTGGAGATGGACAAAGACCTGCTCGAAGTAGAAACCCAGAAGGCCACCATGGGAGTCACCTCCCCCTGTTCAGGCCGCGTCGTGGAATGGCTCGCGCAGGTCAACGGCAGCTACGCCGTGGGTGAGATCCTTGGCTATGTCGAATGCTCGGCGGAAGAGGCCAAGCGGCTCGGCTTGGACGGACACTCTGAGCATCCGGTGCCAACCGACGGCTCCCTGCCCCACGGCTTTTCCCCAATGGATCATGGCGCCGAGCCGCCCATGCGCTCCTCCCCCAGCTCTTTCGCGGGCGTTGGCCCCACCCTCAGAGGCCTGCCAGTTCCAGCGCACGCGCTGGGCGCCAGCTTCATGTCCCCGAGGCTCAAAGCGCGCATGGCGGAACTCGGGCTTCATTCGGCCGATTTGGCGGGCATTGCGGGGAGCGGAGCCGCGGGGCGCCTCACTATCGAAGATTTTGAAAAGTTTCTTTCCCAACTCGACGACCAGAAACTTTCCCAGGCCTCAAGTATGCGCGTGGCTGTGGCCGATGCGATGCGCCGCTCCTGGACGCGCCCCATCGCGACCGTTGGAACGCCGGTGGTGATTGACTCGATGCTCGTCCACCGCAAAAGCTCCATGCCAAAGCCTGGACCCGCCCTGTACGCGCTACGCGCCTTGGCCATTGCACTTGGAGAAAACAGCGCCCTTGCAGGACGGCTTGTGGGAGACAAGATCGTCCATCCCCGCTCCATTGACCTAGGGTTTGCCGTGGAGGCCGAGGACGGAGTGCTCGTTCCCGTCCTTCGCAATGCGGAACGCACCCCACTCAGCGACCTGCTCATCCGCTACAACGACCTCGTGGACCTCGCCCGCCGCCGCCGCCTCCCGGCGGAGGCAACCGGAGGCTCCATCGCCACCGTGACAAACTTCGGCACCTTCGGCCTCGAATGGGCAACGCCCATTCCTCTGCCAGAACAAACACTGGTCCTAGGGATGGGGGCCGGACGTGTCATGCCCCGCTGGAATGCAGAATCCGAGAGTTTTCAACCAGCAACTGAAGCGCATTTCACCCTCTCCTTTGACCACAGGGTGCTGGACGGGGGAGGTGCGGGACGTTTGTTGGCTCGGATTTCTGAACTTTTACAGGCCCCTCACCTCTTGTAATTCGGCACCTGCGGGGGGACCTTCCCTGCTTTAATTGCAAGCCCCAAGAGCCTTGGCGCAAGCCGAAAGGCGGAACAAACTGCTATCCTACAGCAGCTAGATCAGCACCGAGATTGCCTCCCACACAATTCCGGAGGGCGTCAAAATCAAGTATTTTTACAAGACGGCAACAAACCTACCCTTGCTTCCTGTTGTAAAGGGCTCGTAAAAACGGTGCTCGATTCGCCTAGTTTCCGAAAGAAAAATGACCCCACTGAAAACATGGGTCGTTGATGCGGGCCTTCCCAAAAAGTTGGCACAGCATTCCGGGCGCTGAATTTACCTTTAATGAACATCCACGAGTACCAAGCCCGCGAACTCTTCCACAAATTTGGCGTAGCCTCACCTGGAGGCAAATCCGCCTCCACTCCTGAAGAAGCCGAACAAATTGCGGCGCAACTGGGAGTCACCCAGATAGTAGTCAAAGCCCAGATTCACGCTGGCGGACGTGGAAAAGGGGTGTTTAAGAACGGGTTTAAGGGGGGAGTCCATCTTTGCCACACCCCGGCGGAGGCGCGCCAACTGGCAGAACAAATGCTTGGGCAGGTGCTGGTCACCAATCAGACCGGGCCTGAAGGCCGCTTGGTTACCAAGCTGCTCGTAGCGGAAGCAGTGGATATCTCCCGCGAACTCTACTTTGCCCTGCTCTTCGACCGCGCGATCTCCGCTCCAATGATCATCGCCAGCACCGAGGGCGGGATGGACATCGAGGCAGTCGCCGAACACACCCCCGAAAAGATCATCCGCGTGCCGGTGGATCCCCTCCTTGGGCTACAATCCTACCAGACTCGGAAAATCGCGGCAGCCCTCGGCCTCCGGGGCTCTTTGATGACGCAGGCGACGAAGCTTTTCACCGCACTTTACAAGACCTACACCGAAACCGACTGCACCCTAGTGGAGGTCAATCCGCTTGTAGTCACACCTGACAATCGTCTCCTCGCTCTGGACGCGAAGTTCAACTTCGACGACAACGCGCTCTACCGC
>CAMCIN010000108.1 GCA_945874745.1 Akkermansia muciniphila
GTGGCCGTCGCGGTCGTACCCAGCGCACCGACGTTGGTAAGGCGCAACGCGCCCTGGGTCAGCATCGTGGCACCCGTGTAGGTGTTGGGCCCGCCAAGGACCCAGGTACCCAGGCCCAGCTTGGTGACCGTGCCCGCGCCCAACGCTAGGGTGCCCGAAATCGTGCTCAGCCCGGACCCCACCCCTCCGAGTGTAAGATTCTGGCTGGTTGCCGTGACGCTATCCGAGAGCAGCAGGTCGCTGGAGGAGTTGTTGTTAAAGGTCGAAGCGGCCGAGAGCGCCAGGTTGAACGCCCTGCCGGCAGCCCCAAAAGTGACGGATCCTGCCCCCGCCTCCACGCTCAGGCCGGTGCCGCCCAGAGTCAGGATGCCCGACCCGGCCAGCCCGCTGCTGCCGCCCAACAGCGTCACGGTCCCCGCACCCAAAAAGCTCAGTCCCGCAGCAGACGTGCTGGAGTTGAGATACGCGGCGGTGCCCGCACTGAGGGCAAAACTGCCGATGTCGAGGCTACCGGGCACGCCCGATGTCCAGTTGGCCGGCGTGGTCCAGAGCAGGTCGCTGGAACCGATCCAGCCAGAGATGGCCGCCCTCACCGGGAAATCCGTCGCGAAGAATGCCAGCACCGACCACAACGCCACAAACCGGGTCAACAGCGGCGAAATCCGGAACACCTGCTGCGGCCCGTGCTCTTGGAACGCCTCAACCACGGCAGAATTTGCCAGACCAGGAAAATATTGCCCGAGGAAGCCGGGCTCCAGCGACCGCAGCCGCCGCCGTACCTTCCCCCCGGCGGACCGCATCCGCGCGCGGAGGTGCTCCGCGGATGGGTGCACGACTCCCCGTTCGGCGCCGTGTAAATTACGGCGCCGTAACGACCTAGCCTCGGAGGGAGGCCGGGCGGTTCCGGTGGGGGTGCAGGGGGATGGCACGGGGTGGACTTCTCTCCGCGGATGTTTGGCACCACGGATCTCTAAGAATCAGGCTTTCTTATAAAGCAGTTAGTGTGCACAGCCGGCGCTCTTGGCGCGGAAACAGGGCTACACATCTGCACACCCTATTGCCCAACACGCAAGCCACTCCCTCCAAGCACTTAACCAGCCCAAAGGGCTAGGTGTCCGTTGGGCGTCGGTCAGCCTCCCCAGGCGCCTTATTCTCATAAATGAGAATTATTGAAATGCCTTCTTTCGTTCGTTCATTCCCGGCTCCGAGGCCTGCAAACCTGCCCCGTAAGCCGTTCTCCGCAGCGGCGGCACCGCGTGTCCCGCACTCACAGGCCTGCCCGCGAACAGCGGCTGCCGCTCAAACCTTTGTCGCTCCGACTATTTTTGCGCTGAATGTCTCAATTTTGTGACTTTTGCGCGGGGTTCAGACTTTCGCCGTCCCTGGACGGTCCCGGCCCAGATCCGCACGCTGGGAAAAAGGCTCTGAAATCCAGAGGCAACAGGCATTTTTTGCCGACCTCAGAAGGCGGGGAGTGATCCACAGATGAAACAGATTTTCACAGATGTTTTTTCTAGGATTTCACCTCATCTGCTAAATCTGAGAAATCTGTGGATGGTTTGCTGCGCTACGGTTGTGGGGATTTACTTTTTGCGCTTCCAACCGCCCTTTTTCTTTGGCGCGGCGGGCTTGGGTTCCGACAAGAGCGCGTCCAAACCCGCCCCGCTTTTGAGCTCCCGGATCTGGTCCCGCAAAAGGGCCGCCTTCTCAAACTCCAAGCCCGCAGCCGCCACCTTCATTTCGTCTTCCAACTCCTTGAGCGTCTCGCTCAGGCTGAAGCCCTCCGTGCCCGGCTGCGCGCCGGGACTTCCGCCATTGCTGCGCAGAATCGTGTGCAAACTCTCCTGCACGGCGCGGCGCACGCTCTGGGGCGTGATCCCGTGCTTCTCGTTGTACGCCTGCTGGCGCGACCGCCGGTACTCGGTGATCTGGAGAAGCTGCTGCATGCTGTGGGTGACCGTGTCTGCAAACAAATAGACCTCCCCGTGGATGTGGCGGGCGGCGCGGCCCGCGGTCTGGATGAGCGAGGTTTGGGAGCGCAAAAAGCCCTCCTTATCCGCGTCGAGGATGCACACGAGCGACACTTCCGGCAGGTCGAGGCCCTCCCGTAAAAGGTTGATGCCCACCAACACGTCGAATTCGCCGGCCCGCAGTCCCCGAAGGATTTCCACCCGCTCGATCGTGTCGATGTCGCTGTGCAGATACCGCACTTTCAACCCCACGTCCTTTAAGTACTCGGCGAGATCTTCCGCCGTGCGCTTGGTCAGGGTGGTCACCAGAATGCGCTCGCTGCGTTCCGTGCGCTGGCGACACAACTCGATGGTTTCATCGATCTGATCCGCGAGCGGGCGGACCGTGATTTGGGGGTCCAACAGCCCCGTGGGGCGGATGATCTGCTCGGCGATGAGGACCGCGCCGGGGGTGGTCACGTCGAACTGCTCGGCGGGCGCGTCGGTGCGCGAAATCTTGACCAGCGGCATGCCCTTGCCCTCCTTGAGGCCGCCTCCCGGGCCGCCCTCGCCGGTGAGCATGCCGGTGTTGCCGACGACGGAATTGCGCAGCTCAAAACCGCCGGGGGTCGCGCTGATGTAGAGCGCCTGCGTGTTCATTTCCATGAACTCCTCGAAGTTCAGCGGCCGGTTGTCCAGCGCGCTGGGCAGCCGGAAGCCGTGCTCGACAAGCGTGGTTTTGCGCACGCGGTCCCCCTCGTACATGCCCCCGATCTGCGGCAGCGTGGCGTGGGACTCGTCTACCACGACCAGGTAATCCTTCGGAAAAAAGTCCAGCAGCGTGTAGGGCCGGGAGCCCGGCGGCCGGCCGGTGAGGTGGCGCGAATAATTTTCGATCCCGCTGCAAAAGCCCATCTCCTGCATCATCTCCAGATCGTATTCGGTGCGCATCCGGATGCGCTGCGCCTCCAGCAGCTTCCCGTTGGCCTCGAACCATTTGACCCGCTCTTCCAGTTCGATCCGGATGGCCCGCATCGCGGCCTGCAACCTTTCGGCAGGCGTCACAAACTGCTTGGCCGGAAACAGCGTAAAGACCGTCAGCTCCCCGTAGGCGCGGCCTGTGAGGGGGTCAAACTGGGTGAGTCGCTCCACCTCGTCGCCAAAGAACTCGAGGCGCACCGCCACGTCGTCCGAGGAACCCGCCTGCACCTCGACGATATCGCCACGCACCCGGAACTTGCCGCGGCCGAAATCAAAGTCGTTGCGCTCGTAAAGCATCTCCACAAGCTTCGCGAGCAACACCTCCCGGGAGAGCACCTGGCCGGACTTGATCGTGAGGAGCATCTCCAAAAAGTCCATGGGCGAGGCCAGCCCGTAGATGCAGGAGACGGAGGCGACCACCAGCACATCGGGCCGTGTCAGCAGCGAAGAGGTGGCCGAGAGGCGCAGGCGCTCGATCTCGTCGTTGATGGAGCTGTCCTTTTCGATGTAGGTGTCCGAGGAGGGGATGTAGGCCTCGGGTTGGTAGTAGTCGAAGTAGGAGACGAAATACTCGACGGCGTTCCGCGGGAAAAACTGTTTGAACTCGGAGTAGAGCTGCGCGGCGAGGGTCTTGTTGTGCGAGATGACCAGGGTGGGCCGGTCGACCCTTTGGATGACGTTAGCGGCGGTGAACGTCTTTCCCGAACCGGTGACCCCAAGGAGCGTCTGGTGTTTGTGTCCTGCCAGCACGGAGCGGGACAGCTTGGCGATGGCCTGCCCCTGGTCGCCGCACGGTTGGTAGTCTGATGCCAGTTCAAAGGACATGCCGCCAGCATACCCCGGCAACGAGCCTCTGCAATGGCCCTCCCGCCGCGAAGGGAGAGCCGCAGCGGGGGAGAGCCGCAGATCACGCAGATTCAACAGATGTTTTTCTGGGTTCCGCCCATCTGGGGCAGCTGTCGAATCTGCGGCTCGCTTTTTCAATTCCGGAGGGAGCGGCCGGCTCGCGTTGCGAACTTGAGCGGGGGAACTTACTCAGGGAGTTGCGTCGCCAGGAAATTCAGGAAATTCAAAGAGAGCACCCCGTCGATATCCGTCTGGCTGTACCCGCGTTGCGCGAGCAGTCCTTGCAGCGAGGCGATGTCCGCGATGCTGTCCAGATCCATGGGTGTCTGCTCCGTGCCGAAGCCGCCGTCCAGATCCGTCCCGATGCCCACGTGCCTCGCGTTTCCGGCGAGCTGGCAAATGTGGTCGATATGCTCGCAGATCTTCTCGATGCGCAATTGAAAGTCTGAGGGCTTGGAGCGGAGGTATTGCCAGCCGTGCACCATCATGATGGCGTCGAAGGCCATGCCGATCACGGCCCCCCGCTCCACGAGACGCCGGATCTGGGAGTCGGAGAGCTGCCTGTTCCAGTTTGCGAGCGCCCGGCAGTTGTGGTGGCTGGCCCACACCGGCCCCTGAAAGCGGTCGAGGGCGTCCCCGAAACTCTCGTCACACAAGTGCGTGACGTCGAGAATGATGCCCAGCCTGTCCAGCTCCACTAAAAGCTCCCTGCCCCGCGCCGTGAGCGGACCCGAGGCATCCGTGCCCTGCCCGTAGATGCCGGGGCCGTAGTGCACCGGCCCCAGCGCAACTAGTCCGTCGGCCCGCGCCTTCTCCAGATGTCGCCAGCTCAGGATCGAGTCCGCTCCTTCCAAGCTGAGCAGGTAGCCGATGGGGAGCCGGGCCGCGGCTGCGTCGTCGGCCTCCCGCCAGACTTGTGCGTGCGCGGCTAGTTCCTTCCTCGTCCGCAGTTGTTTTAGTTCGCCCAGTTCCTCCATGGCGCGGTAATAGGCGAGCTGGCCTTGGGTCTGGGCCCAGGCCTGTTCGGGACTGCGCCAGCCGGGAAGCTTGTGAAACTTCGGGGAATACCGGGCAATCTGCGTGGCCACAATCACCCCGATCCGGCCGCGCCTCAGCTCCGGAAAACAGACCGTGTTTCTGGTCCGGTGCGGATGGTCTTCGGTGGAGAGAAGTTCGGAGCGGCGGATCTCCTCCAGGGACATCCTCTGGTCCCTGTTGAATTCCATGGCGTTCATGGAGATATCCAGATGAGCGTCGAAAATCAGACTGGGCTTTGACATAAACATGGAGTGGGGTGAGAACTTCGGATGGGCCGAGGGGTTATCCACAGATGGCTCAGATTGCCACAGATATTTAGACGTACCCGAAGGTTTCTTCAAATCTGCAAAAAGTGGCTCCTCGTTACTTTCATTGGGTAAACAACTTCTGTGGATCACAAAGCTTTTCATCCGTAGATTGCGCAGATTTAGCAGATCGGCAGAAACCCAAAAAACATCTGTGCATTTCTGCGTCATCTGTGGATCACTCAGTTTTCCATCCACAGATTTCAAAGATTTAGCAGATCGGCAGAAACCCAAAAAAACATCTGCGCATTTCTGCTTCATCTGTAGATCGCTCAGTTTTCCATCCACAGATTTCAAAGATTGAGCAGATCGCCAGAAACCCAAAAAAACATCTGTGTATTTCTGCGTCATCTGTGGATCACTCAGTTTTCCATCCACAGATTTCAAAGATTCAGCAGATCGGTAGAAACCCAAAAAAACATCTGCGCATTTCTGCTTCATCTGTGGATCACTCCCCTTTCCATCCTGAGAGTTCTACTGGAACAAGCTTTTTGGTCGCGTCCATCGGGAGGACGACCAGCGCGGCGAGCAGGAAGAAGCCGGCGAGCGTGAAAAACACAAACACCTTGCCGTCGCCGCCCCCCATTTTGAGGAGCACCGGAATGAGCAACGCGCCTGCACTGGCCCCGATGTTGCCCCACATGTTGCCCCAGCCCCCCGCCACAGCGGTCGCCCTTCCGCCGATGTCCCCCATGAACGCCCAGGAGGCCGGGTTTGCGAGGTCGGTGAAGAAGGAGACCATGGCGCAGCAACCGATGAGGACCCAGGCGGAGTGCACAAACGGGCAGATGAGATACGCCACGGCGCACAGCACCATGGAGGTGCTGATGGGCACCACGCGCCCCCAACGCAGGCCGAAACGCCTCGTGGACCAGTCGCAGAAGTAGCCGCCCGCAACCTGGCCCAACATTCCAAACGCCAACACACACGTGAGCATGCGCCCGCCCTCGAGCTGACCGACCCCGTGCACCTCGACCAGGTAGGTCGGAAGCCAGGTCACCAAAAAACCCCAGCCAATATTGATGAGCACCTGGCAAAGCGAGTTGCACCACAGCCCGGCGTTCCGTGTGCAAGCCCCAAGCGCCTGCCACAGTTCCCTTGCAAGGAGCGGCCGGCGGTGGCTTTCCGCGCCGATGAGCGCCAGTTCGGCTGCGTTTACCCCTGCGTGCTCCACCGGCTCAGACCGGGTGACCCGCCAGAAAACAAGCGCCACAACGAGCCCCAACACGGCGTTGACCCAGAGCGAGAACCGCCAACTCCCGAGCGTCAGCACCATCCAAATGGTTAGAAAGGGCGCCAGCGTTCCGCCGAGCCGGCCGCCGAGCGCCACCATCCCGCTGGCACGCGCACGGGCCGTCAGCGGGATCCATTTGCGCACCAACGCCATCGAGGTCGGATACGCCCCGGCCTCCGCGACGCCGCAGAGCAGCCGCGCGGCAAGCAGTCCGCCAAAGCTCGAGACCAGTCCAGTCAGGCCCGTAAACACCGACCAGAGGGCGATGTAGAGCGTGAGCATCGGACGCGCCCCAAACCTGTCGCTCGCCCAGCCCGCAGGGATCTGCATGAGGGCGTACGAAAAAAAGAACGCGCCCAGCACCCTGCCGATCTGCTGCTTGTCGAGCGAAGTGTCCTGGAGAAATGTCAGCGACTTGACTATCTCGGCCATGCAAATGCGGTCGAGATAGAGCACGAAGGCCATTAGCATCGTCACGAGGATGACCCGGTGGCGGACACCGGTAGGCGGAGGGGGGGAGTGCATGAGCGGAATTTAAGACGCGTCCGACACACCGCGGGCGTCGGCGTCCAGCGGGAACACGGGCCGCCTGACATGTGCGAAACGAAGGGTGTCCAGCCGGCTGGTGCACGGGCCCGGAGTGTCCGCCCACAGCAGCCGGGCAGCGATCGGCTCGTAGGCGCCCCGGTGTGCGACGGCCGCCTTCACTCCAAGGTAGGAAAAGTCTCCGGGCGCGATTCCCTGGCTGGTCCACTGCGCGAGGTCCATCGGCGGGGTGGGCCGGGTGGTGAGCAGCAACGTCACCTTGCCGCTGCGCACCACGGCGCATTCGCCCATTTCAAAATAGTCTCCCGAGGCCGAGGCCAGATGACTGTTTTTATCCAGCAGCTCGAACCTTCCCCCGGAGAGCGAAAGCACTTCCACCTCCAACTCCACGGGTCCCTGATCCAGGCTGCTTTTCTTGCCGCCCACCGCCAGCGTCACACGCCCCGGCAGCGGAAATAAAAGCGGCCCTTGGTCTTGCGCCTCGGCCCAGGCACGTACCGTTTGCACGGCCTCCGGATCGGTCAGCGCGAGCCCGGCATTCGAAACACCCAACGTGAGAAACGCCCGCAGCAATCCCGTGCCATCGCCCGGCGCACCCCCGCCGATATTGTCAGCCGGCTCGGCAATGACGGTGAGCCCGGGCCCAGCGGAGGCCAGCGCCTTCCGCACGACCTCCAGGGCGGGGGTTTCCGTGCAGTTACCCTGCGCCCGGCGTTTCCACGCCAGCGCCGCCAGGCGGGAGAGCGCCACCGCAGCGGGCCCGGACCTCCCGGTGGTGCAGACAGTGAAGCTCACCCCGGCCTCCTCGGTATCCGCAAACGAAAAGCCGGGGATCACGTTGACGCACAGGAACTCCGGGTGGCTAGCTTCCAGCTCCCGTGCCAGCGCCAGCAGGGAGCGCATCGGCTCGGCTGCGCTCGCGGTACCCGTCGGAGGCCAGAGAATGGGGGGGTGCACCCAGTGCGTGCGGGGCAGCTCCCCAGTGGCCAAGCATCTGTCCAGCAGATGGACCGCCCGCGCGGCGGCTTCCCGCGCATCGGTGTGCGGGTTTTGGCGGTAGGCCACCAGACAGTTCGCCTGCTCCGCCATCCGAAGCGTGAAGTTGGCATGCAGATCGAAGACCCCGAACACCGGCAGACGCTCCAGCCCGGGAAGCGCACGCAGCCGGCAAAGCAGCTCTCCCTCGACGTCCCTGTGGCTCACCGTGACCATGGCTCCGTGCAGCACCAGAAAGACCGCGTCCAGCCCGTCAGCGGTTGCCGCGGTCACGGCGGCCTGCAGCTCCCTCCAGAAAAACTCCACGACCTCGTCGGTGGCCATTGCCGAGGGCATCGCCCGCAGGTCCACCCCTGGGAGGACCGTCCAGCCCAGCTCTAAGGCGGTTGCCAGCGCACCGCCCATCGGAGAGCTGTCCCCCGCACAGGCGAGGAGCCCTTCGCCCTGGGACACCGCGAAATCCGCCAGCGGGGTGACGGCCTCCACAAACGTGTTGGTTTCGTGGAACAGACCCGCGAACAGGATGCGTCTGGCGGCGCTCATAGCAGGGGCCATTCGGCTGCGTGTTTTGCAAAGGCCGGCTCCGCCCGGTGCAGCGTCTCGACGATGTCTTCCTCCGTGTGTGCGAAGCTCATAAACCAGAGGCCTCGCTCAATCGCGCGCACGCCCCGTTCGAGCAGGCAGCGCCGCAGATGCGCCCAGCGCGGGGCATCGTGCCGGCGGGCGTACTCACGATATGCGAGGATGGGGCCCTCGGGGGCGTCTTGTTTCAGCATGGTCGAGTGAAACACCAGTCCGGGTCCCTGCGGCCGCAGCGGAACACCGTACCTGGCGGCAAGCTCAGAGAGGCCGTTCATGAGGGACCGGCCGAGCAGGTTTAGCGGCGCGGGATGCAACGGGCCGGCCGAGAGCACCCTGTCCAGGCACCAGCGGCTTGCCGCCAGGCACAGCGGGTTCCCGTTTAAGGTGCCAGCGTGCACCACTTTCCCGCTGATGACGCTTTCAAAAACGGCAGCCCTGCCGGCCAAAGCCGCGAAGGGGACGCCCCCGCCAATGGCCTTCCCCAAAACCGTCAGATCTGGGTCAACCCCGTAATACCCCTGCGCGCCCGCCGCCCCAAACCGGAAGCCGGTGATGGTCTCGTCCGCTATCATGAGCGCGCCCTCGGCGTCGCACAGTTCGCGGATCGCCGCCAACAAACCCGGCTCGGGTTCCATGCAGCTAGTGTTGCAGCAGCAGGGCTCGCACACGATCGCTGCGATCTGTCCGCGGTATTGGGCCACGCGACGCCGGAGATGTCCGATGTCGTTCCAGCGCGCCACGACAAACTGGCCCAACACGGATTCAATCACCCCCGCGCTCGGATGCAGGCGGGTGGGTTCGTCCTCGGTGCCCCAGCGGTCAGCAGGCGGCGCAAACCCCACGAGGCCCTCGTCCGCCCACCCATGATAGTGGCCCTCAAATTTCAGGATCAGCTTCCTACCGGTGTGCGCGCGGGCAATGCGAAACGCGGCGGTAACCACCTCGGTGGCCGAACTGTTGAAACGGACGCGCTCGGCCGAGGGGATCATCTTCTGGAGGCGTTCCGCCACCTCGCATTCGAGCTCCGACTGGGCCGCCCAGTGCACGCCCAGCCGGGCCTGCGCGGCAAGGGCGTCCGCCATCCCCTCGGGGGCGTGTCCATAGAGAATGGCGCCCTGCCCGATTTGAAAGTCGATGTACTCATTCCCGTCCACGTCAAACAGGCGGCTTCCCTTGCCGTGGGAAAAGAACAAGGGCACGGGGGCCTCCATCTTGCGGATTCCCGAGTTTACCCCCCCTGCGACAGCCTGTTGCGAACGCTCAAACAAGGCGCGGGACTTCTCAAATGGGTCGACTGAATCGTTCATGTCGCCTCCGATAATAGGCCCTCCACTTCGGAAAACTACTCCCACTCGCGGCCTCCACTGATACTATTCCGGCACCGCCGTCTTTCAGGCCCCCGCACCCAGCCCCGCCTATGAAACCCATTCTGGAAAGAATCCCGCAGCACCAGTCCGAGTCGTTCTACTGCGAGGTCGTCTCCGCGCGCACGGTGCCCACCCCCTGGCATTTTCATCCCGAATGCCAGTTGACCCTCGCCGTCAATTCGGTTGGAAACCGGATGGTCGGCGACAACCTCTCGGACTTCACCTCCGGAGACCTCGTGTTTGTCGGGCCAAACCTGCCGCACGTTTGGAACCATGCGGGTCCACAGAATACGGCGAAAGACACTCCCTACTCGATTGTGGTGCAGTTTAGGGAAACCTGTTTTGGCGCTGAGTTTCTGGCGCTGCCGGAACTGGAGCGTGTACGCCGCTTGATCAAGAGCGGTGCGGTGGCCCTCCGGATCACGGGCGCCACCCGGGCCTTTGCGGCGGAGAAGATGCTGGAAATACCGCAGACAAAGGGGTTGCGGCGGTTGCTTCTGCTGTTGGAGATCCTCGACAGGCTCTCCCGTTCCCGGGAGGTCCAGCCCATTTCCAGTCCGGGCTTCCAGCCGGATCTCAACCTCCTGGATCAGGAGCGGGTGGGCAAGGTGTGCGCCTTCATCAACCAGCATTTGCACGCCCCTATTTTCCGCGCTGACCTCGCCCGGTTGCTGAACCTGAGTCCCGACGCCTTCGGCCGTTTTTTCCGCAGCCGTACGGGGAAGGCGCTTCCGACCTTCGTAAACGAACTGCGGGTGAGCCGCGCCTGCCGTCTTCTGGCGGAGACCGATGCCGGAGTCACCCAGATCTCGCAGGAATGCGGCTTTGAGAACTTGTCCAATTTCAACCGGCAGTTTCTGCGGCACACCAAGCGCACGCCAAGGGAGTACCGCAAAAGTGTCCTGTCGGGAGGAAGTGCATGACCTGCGCCCCGGAGCGCGGAAAAATACAGGTACAGGAGCAGCCGGCCTCCTGTTTCACACCGCCGGACACTCAGCGAGTTATCCACAGATGGCGCAGATTGCCAAAGATGGCTTTCTGGTTTTCAGCCATCAGCGGCATCTGAGACATCTGCGGATTACTACCCGTCCCCTTTGGAACTCGTTTTTTCATGACGGCGTATCTAACTGGTGGAGCGACTGATACGATAGCCGGCCGACGCTGTTGAGAAAAGCGAGGGCAGCAGGCGCGTGCCAAGACCCGGCGCCGTCGGTGGCAGCGCAAAGCCGTTTTCCACGGTAACATTGGTCTCAATCAACCGGCTGTAAAAGGTCCGGATGTGCGCGCGTACGGATTCCTGAAAGACGACGTTTGGCACGGCCGTAGCCACGTGCAGCCCCGCGAAAAGGGTGAGCGGTCCGGTGCAGTCGTGCATGGTGGCCGGCAGGTTATAGGTTTGCGCAAACTCCGCCAGCCTCCGCGTCTCGCTAATGCCGCCCACCCATGTGGGATCAATCATCACGTAATCGGCGGCGCGCTTTTCCAGAACGCAGCGGTAGTCCTCGCGGCTGCAGAGCATTTCGCTTACGGCGATCGGAACGCCGGCCTTGTCCCGAAAGTCTGCAAGGGCGTCCGAGTTTTCTACGCGCATGACATCCTCGAGCCAGAGCGGGCGCAGGTCCCTCATAACCTCTGCGATCCGCAGGGCAGCTGGCATTTGAAAGAAGCCGTGCCCGTCGAGAAGGATTTCCATCCGGTCCCCCACGCGGTTGCGCACTTCTTCCATCGGTTTGACGCACGCCTTCACTGCGGACCAAGGCAGAAACGCGCCTCCAAACTCGTGGTAGGCGCGGTCAAACGTCCAGAATTTCATCGCGGTGTAGCCCTCCTCGAGAAGCTCTTCTGCAAGGTCTCCGGCCGCATGATTGGAAGCCCAGTTGTCTTCGAGCGGGCCGGGTTTTCCGATATCCCCATGCCCCGGCCAGCCTTGGTCGGCCGCCGCACCCATACGCCGGCCGTAGCTGGGGCCGCCGGAGCTGTTGTACACCCGTACCTTCTCGCGGGCCCTGCCGCCAAGCAGCTGCCAAACCGGCTGGTTGCATACCTGCCCAAGGATGTCCCAAAGCGCCAGGTCAATTGCGCTGATGGCCCGCATCTCTGCACCCCTCGCGCCAAAGGCGGCGGCGCGTTCGTAGAGAAAGCGCCAGTGGTGTTCGATAGAAAGCGGATCCGCCCCGAGCAACCGCCGCCCCATCCAGTCATGGAGCAGCGCGGCGACTCCGTGCGGGGCGTAGTAGGTCTCTCCATGGCCGATGACGCCGGCGTCGGTGTGGATCCGCAACAGCAAGAGCCCCGGCATGACATGGTCCGGGATGACTGTCTCAAGGGCCGTGATGCGAATGCCGCTACTGTTGGGGACGGGCGTGGGCTCGGGGGAAATGCTCATGGGAATGGGTGAAACCTAACACATCAGAACAAGGGCGTTGGAGCCGGTATCGTCGCCCGTGGCTGCGGATGGTGAAACCGGAATACATAAAGGCCTGCGCATCCGCATATTTAGCAGATCTATGGGATGAAAGGCAGCCGTCGGGTGCGTCTGAAAACAGCAGCGGCATCTGAGACATCTGCGGATCACTCTCCTCAGAAACCAATGGTGAAGTTGATCCCGCCGCGGAACACGTTTTTCCCCTGCAGAAACTCCTGCTCCCCGTAGAGCCGCAGCGTCCGGCGGTCGCCGAGCCCCAGCTCGATTGAGCCGCCCAGACGCAGCATGTCCGACGTACTCCGCCCGCTGCTCACCCGCCACCGGCCCGCTTCCAGCCCCTGCCACGCCACTCCCAACTCCCGCTGCTCCGTCATAAAGTCGTGTACCCACGCCGCCGTCCCAGTCACACGCACCGGCACTCGCAGCAACTTTCCTTCCCGCGCGATATCCATCCCAACCCGCGAAAGCACCGTCGCGTTCCACTTCGAATCCGACTTGATCCCCAGCGGCCCCACCCCTTCCACACGCGACTTCCCGAAGTGCATTCCCGTGTACGCAAACCGCGCGCTCGGCACCAAACTCCAACGGCTCCCTTCCCGCGCCAGCTGCCCGCCCAGGCCGGCCTGCAACAGCCATTCCTGCGTCTCCATGAACGCACGCCCGGGCAGCATCGCGAGCGTCCCCCCGCTGAACGCCAGCTGGTTCTGCCTGATCACGTTGTCCGCCTCGCCGTAGAAGCCCGAGACGTCCGCAAACACCCGCTGCCCCACCGGCAGGCTCAGGTACGCCCCCAGATGCCAGCTGGTCGACTGCACCGAGGAGTTCGGCAGGTTGAGCTGCGTCGTCGCCGAGCCGCTCGCCCCCAGCATCCCGAAAGTCGCACGCCCAAACCGGCGCTCCACCGCCGTCACATCCCCGAAAGCGCTCACGCTCGAACCGCCCTCGCCCGCGGCCAGGTTCGCCGACTTCGAGCGGAAGCTGCCGTACCCGTTAGTCCACGCGTTCCATTCCCCGCCCGTTCCCGTCGCCAGCGAAAGCACCTCCTGCTCGCTCACCGAGGTGATCGCCGTGCCCAGCAGGTTGAGCCGGTCGGACACCGTCTTCTGCACGTCCTGCACGCGGCTCAGCGAC
>CAMCIN010000109.1 GCA_945874745.1 Akkermansia muciniphila
CTTGTCCTCCTTGCCCCGTGCACGGACCTCCAACAGCCGCCCAAACCGCCCGGACCGAAGCATCTCCAACACCACAGGTAATACCGGGTGGTGGCGGTTCCGATGCGCCAAAGCAACCCGCAGCCCCCGCTCCCGGCACACCGCAACAATCCCGTCCGCCTCCACCAGATCACGCACAAAGGGCTTCTCCATGTAAACCCCCCGCACTCCCGCCGCAGCAGCAGCCAGAACCATCGCACTGTGCTGCTCCACATGGCGCGGACACACCGCCACAATGTCCGGCCGAGTCTCCGCAAGCATCTGCCCGTACGAGGTAAAACACTGCGCCCCTGAAAACTTCGTGGAAGCAGCGGCCACCGCCTCGGGCCCGGCGCCCCCGTCCGCCCAGCCCACCACCTCGGTGCCCGGGACATTTGCCCACATGGAATCCAGCCCGTGTCCAAAACCGCCCCGCCCCGTGTGGCCAATGATCCCGACGCGATAACGCCTCGCCCCGCCCGCGGCCCCGCCCCGAGCGGCAGCGCCTCCAAAAAGCGTGCAAGCGGACGTAGCGACAAGCGTTTCCAGAAAGTGACGACGGTTCATAGGAGGGAAGTTCTCAGAAAATGATGTCCCTCCCACCCAAAGCCCACAAACCCTTATTCAGACCTCCCTCCGCAGATTTCAAAGATTCAGCAGATGAGAGAAGACCGCCAGAAACCTCTGTGGCCAGCTGAGTCATCTGTGGCTCACTCCTCGTTCCATGAAAAGTCAGCGGAAAGTCACCCGCCATGAACACGCCCTACGCCTCCAGCAGGCCCGCGATGTCGTCCATGGTCAGCCCGTCCATGAGCGGCTGCTCGCTTTCAACAAGCGCGTCCATCAGCGAACGCTTCCGCTGCTGCAACTGCAGGATCTTCTCCTCCACCGTGCCCCGCGTGATCAGCTTGTATGAAGTGACCGTGGACTTCTGCCCAATCCGGTGCGCACGGTCCGTCGCCTGCGCCTCCACCGCCGGATTCCACCACGGATCGAAATGCACCACCGTGTCGGCGGCCGTCAAATTCAGGCCCACGCCCCCCGCCTTGAGGCTGATCAAAAAGACCGGCACCGTTCCGGTCTGGAAACGATCCACCTGGGCCGACCGATCGCGCGTCGAGCCGTCCAGCCTGCAGAAGGCAACCCCGCGCTCCTCCAGCCAAGCCTGCAACAAATCCAGCATGCTCGAAAACTGGCTGAACAACAGCACCCGGTGCTCTCCGTCGAGGGCCTCCGTCAGCAGCTCGTCGAGCGCCTCGAGCTTTCCCGACTCCTTTGCAGCGTCCGCTTCCAGCCCGCCGGCAAACCCTTCGCCCAGCAGCCGCAAATCGTTGCACGCCTGACGCAAACGCAACAGCGCCGTGAGCATGAGCATCCGCGCCTGCCCTTGGTTCTTCAGGCCCTCGGCCTTGCTCACCTCGCGCCTGGAAAGATCCACCAGCTTTCCATAGGCCTCGCGCTGCGCGCCGGAAAGTTCGCACCAAACCACCTGCTCGATCTTGTCCGGCAACTCGGGGGCCACCGCCTTCTTGGTCCGGCGCAGCACAAAGGGGGCGAGCCGCTGGATCATCCGCCGGTGCTCGGGACCGCCGGGCTCCTGCGACACCGGCTGTTCGTAACGCTCCTTGAAATCCGCCCGGGTCCCCAGATAACCCGGCATCAGAAAATGCAGGAGCGACCAGACGTCGCGCACCGCGTTTTCCACGGGCGTGCCGGTCAGCACAAACCTGCGTTCCGAGCGGAGCCGGTAGGCGGCCTGCGCCGCCTGGCTGTCCGGATTTTTGATGTGCTGCGCCTCGTCCAGGATGACCGCCGCAAACTTCTCCGCACAAAGCCGCTCCGCGTCCAAGCGCAGCAGCGGATAACTCGTGATGACAAGATCGGCCTCCGCCCATTCGCGCGCAAATTTCTCATGCCGCTGGGCCCCCGAAAGCACGAGCACGCGGGCGCCCGGCAGAAAACGTTCCGCTTCGCGCTGCCAGTTGGTGAGCAGCGAGGAAGGCGCCACCACCAGCTTGCGGCCCTTGATGCTCCCCAGCAGCGCGAGGGCCTGCACCGTTTTGCCCAACCCCATCTCGTCGGCAAGAATCCCGCCCAGGCCGTTTTCCGCGAGAAAGTGCATCCAATACACCCCCTGCTTCTGGTAAGGCCGAAGCACTTCCTCCAAGGCCCCCAGCGGGATCGCCTTAAGCCCCGCGGCACGCCGGCTGGCGGCGGCCCACTCCCGCCAGTGCGGAGGCGCTTCGAGCGCCGCGCCGTTTTCCTCGGCAAAAGCCTGCACAAAACCGGCCTGCTTGTTCGAGATGCGATACCGTCCGGGCTGGCGCTGCTCCGGCGCGCAGTCCCGCAGCACCTCCTCAAACTCATCCAGCAACGCCGGGTCAAACACCGCCACCGTCCCGTCCTTTCGCTTCACATGACTGCGCCCCGACTGAATAAGTTTCCGGATCTCCGCCCCGGAATACCGCTCCCCGCTGCCCGAGACCAGCGCCACATCGAGCTCAAACCAGTTCTCCCCCGAACTCTGAATTTGGAGCTTGGGCTCGATCCGTTCGATCTGCCGGGTCACATGCCCGAAACGTTCCCCAATCTCCACCTTCCACGCCCGCTGCAGGCCCGGGAGCTGCCGCGCAAAAAACTCCAAAATCGTCGGCTCACCCCGCAGGGCCATCTGCCCCTCGGGATCCGGCGCAGAAAATCCGTACCCCGACAGGCGTGCCAACGCGGAGAGCTCCGCCGCCCGGTTGCAACGGCGCTCCCCGGGAAGCCGGCTGCTCAGGGTGGTACGCACCTCCCCGTAGGCGACCAACAACTTCGCAGTCAGAAAATTCAGCGACCCCTCCAGTCGCAGCGTAAACGCTGGCTTGGGCAGGCCTCCCGCCCCCTCCGGAACCGCCGCGCCCGGCTGCGCGGCGGAACCGTCCGCAACGGGAACAGTCCGCACCGGCAGCTGCACCCGCTCGCACACAAAGCGCTCGGCCAGTTGGCCCCATTCCCGGTCCACAAAACCCGCCACAGCACCGGAGGGCAACACCACTTCTCCCTGCAAAAGAGGCAGATACGCAGGCGGCAGGCCCGCACAGACCGGCTGTACCGTTGTGTCCCGCAAAAACCACGCGGCCTTTTTACCCAACAGCAGACTCCCACCCGCCGGCATTTCGCACCGCAGCGCCCAGTCCCCGTTGGGCCGGCTCTCCGCAAAAAGAACGGGCCGCACGCTCCCCCCGCCCACACTCAAGGGCGTCCGCCGCGCAATGCTCACGCGGGGATGCCCGCTCAGGGCCTCAAATACCGAAAGAAGCGGCTCCACTCCGAGCGAAAGCATCCCCGGCAACGCTCCGCCGGGATGCAGCAGCGAGAGCGCCTCGAGCAGGCGCCAGTCCGCGGCATCGCAACGGTACGTCTGACGCGCATCCAGCGCATTCAATAAGACTCTTCGGCCTGAAACCACCGCCTCCACCCCGATGGAAGCCCCGCCTCGCGCAGCCGCCTGCACCAGATTCGGCGGGAACACCACATGCAGTTCAACCGGCTGCCCCGTCTCCAACGAGAACCCCCGCACCACGGCTTTTTTTTCGGGCGGCGGTGCACTCGGCGCCACCTGCACCGGAGCGCTCTGCGGCAGCGGCGCGGGCTGCAAGATGGCCAACCCCACCGCCAGTGAGTGTGCACAAATGACCCCGCGCAGCCGCGAATCGCGACAGGTGCAAAGGTTCTCAACGTTGGTGCGGCTCAAAAAACGCAAGCCCGCGCGGTACCGGGTGTCGCCCTCGCGCACAAATCCGTGCACCACCTCGCCCTCCTGCATCGCCTCGGAGACGCGGCCCGCCGAATGCAGGCCGCGGGCGTGCTTGAGGGCCTGCCACCCGCCGGCCTCGACCAGCAACTTTTCGGAAATTTGCATGCGCGAACTGGACGCCCTTTGGAGCCGCACCGCCCAGGGGGCGCAGCAAGTGGGGACCACCCGCCGCCGCCGCCCGGACAGCCCGCCACCCTAGCCGCGGCCACGGCCGATGCGGTACTCGAGACCGTCGACCAGCGCGAGCCAGCTCGCCTCAATGATGTTGTCGCTCACCCCCACCGTGCCCCAACTGTCGTGCCCGTCCGTCGAGGTGATGAGCACCCGCGTACGGGCCGCCGTGCCGGCCTGGCCGTTGATGATCCGCACCTTATAGTCGGCCAGCTGGATGGAGTCGATCTGCGGATAGGTGCCCCGCAGCGCCTTGCGCAAGGCAGCGTCCAGCGCGTTGACCGGGCCGTCCCCCTCCTCAACCGTGTACTGCTGCTGGTCGCCGAGCCGGATCCGCACCGTGGCCTCGCACTTGCTCCATTCCCCCGTGCCATTACGCCGGTAGCTGCAATGGTACTCCTCCAAGTGAAACAAGGGTTGCCGGCGCCCCAGAAACTGGCGCACCAGCAGTTCAAAGGAAGCCTCTGCCGCCTCAAACTCGTACCCGACGGATTCGAGCCGCTTGACCTCGGCGAGGATTTCGTTGACCTCGGGACTGCCCTTGCGCAGCTCAAGCCCAAGTGCCGCAGCGCGGGCCAGCACGTTGCTCTGGCCGGACATGTCGGAGATGGAAATCACTCGCTCGTTGCCCACCAGCGCCGGATCAATGTGTTCGTAAGTCCGCGCCAGCTTTTGCACTGCGTGGACGTGCAGTCCTCCCTTGTGGGTGAAGGCTGCCTGCCCCACATAGGGCGCGCGGATGTTGTGGGGCACGTTAGCCAGCTCATCCACAAAGTTGGAAAGCTCGCGCAGCCCGGTCAAATCAAGCCCCAAGGGCATTCCCATTTTGAGCTGCAACGTGGGCATGATCGTTGTCAAATCGCAGTTGCCCACCCGCTCGCCGTACCCGTTGATGGTCCCCTGCACCTGGCTGGCGCCGGCACGCACGGCCGCCACTGCGTTCGCCACGCCAAAGCCCCCGTCATTGTGGGTGTGAATCCCCACGGGCCGTCCCAGCGCCTCGATCGCCGCCTTGGTCACCTCTTGGATAAACTCGGGCAGACTCCCCCCGTTGGTGTCGCACAAAACCACCAGGTCGGCTCCAGCCTCCTTCGCCGCCTCGATGGTCGCCAGCGAATAGGCAGGGTCCTCACGGTAGCTGTCGAAAAAGTGTTCCGCGTCGTACAGCACCTCGCGCCCGTGCGCCTTGAGGTGCGCCACCGTGTCTGCGATCATCAAGAGGTTCTCCTCCAGCGAAACCTGAAACACCTCGATGACGTGCAGCGGCCAAGTCTTGCCGACGATCGTCACAGCCGGAGTCTGCGCGTCCAGGAGCATTTGGACCTGAGGATCTTCCTCCACGCGCATCTTGCCGCGGCGCGTCATGCCGAAGGCCGTGATCTTTGCGTTGACCCAAGTGCGCTGCGCAGCTTCCGCGAAAAAGGCGGCGTCCTTCGGGTTGGACCCCGGCCAGCCGCCCTCGATGTAGTCGAAGCCGAAGGCGTCCAGCTTTTCGGCCACCCGAATTTTGTCGAGCACGCTGAACGAAATACCCGTCCCCTGCGTGCCGTCGCGGAGGGTGGTGTCGTAGAGAGTGAAGGCGGACTTGGGTTTCATAGAGCCCAACACCCTAGCCGCGCGGGGTGCCTCTGCCAAGGGAAGGAAAGCCGCCGCGGCGATTTGACCGTGCCAGGAACCCCAGCCCCAGAGCTCCTCCCGCTCCGGCGCGGTCCAGTCTTAAGTCTTAAGGATCGCGTAAAACGCCCCCGTGCCCGACCCGCTCCTCGCCGGCAGTACGGAAACCCGCCAGCGCCTCCGCCAGTGCGTGCCGGAACCCGTACCGTTCCGAAATCTCGGCCGCCCGGACCACCAACTCTGCGCGGGAGACACCCTGGTGTTGCGGGCAGCCGATGAAAATCTTGGTTCCGGGACCCTCCACATCCAGAACGTACACCTCCGCGAACGCAGCGGCGTAGGTCCGCAGCATGTCGGCGTAAAGGGTGTTGAAGCTTCTTCCCCAGACGTTCGCCACCGCAATCCCCCCAGGCGCGAGCGCGCGCTTGACCGCCTCCAAAAACTCCAGCGTACGAAGATGCCCGGGAATCGACTCGGCATCAAACCCGTCGAGAATCACCAGATCGTACCCCCCGGCGCACCCCTCAATAAAATCGCGCCCGTCCTCGATCCATACGCGCAGCCGCGCGTCCTCTGTGAAGCCGAAAAACTCGCAAGCGACCTCCAAAACCCCGGGATCCAGTTCAACGACCTCAATTGCCAGCTCGGGCAGGTGCCGGTGCAGAAACATCGGCAGCGCGCCTCCCCCCAATCCCACAATCAGCGCGCGCCGGGGTGCCTCTCCAAACGCGAGGCACAAGGGAAGGACCGTGGTGTAGGGCAGTTCCAGATGCCCCGGGTCGCCCACCTTGACCATGCTCTGGCAAAGCCCCTCGTGCCCGAAGCGCAGGGTGCGCACGCCAAAGCCGTTCTCCGTCACCACAACATGATTAAAGCCTGTATGGCGGGCCACCAACACTCGTTCCTCAGACATCGTCCATCCCTAGGGCGAATTCAAAGCCGGCTGAACCAAAATCCCGGCATGAACGCCCGCGTAGCGTACGGATCGAGGCTCCTCGTGCATTTCAGTGGGCGAAAGGTTCTGTGAAGCGGGGAATGACACTTCAGGAAACCTCGTGAGGATTCAATCGCTCCCGCCCGGCTCACTCTCTCCGCTCCCCCCGGGAGCGCGAACGCCCCTCACTCTATGCGAAACTTTGGCAGCCTTTGGTGACGAGCCACAGATTTCTCAGCGCGAGCAGCGGAGTGGAAACCCTAAAAACATCTGCGGCAATCTGAACCATCTGTGGATCACTGCCCTCTCTCTCCGGAGCGAGTGAAAAGGTACCCACCGAAAACAGCGAGGAACCCGCATTCGACAGGAAACCGTCTTCAGCCGAGACACATCCGCAAGCATCCCGCGGACCGCCCCTGTTCAGGAATCTGCTTTCGCCACGGGTTGACATCAGACAGATTATCAGACAAGTTATTTGCATGCAAACAACTATCACCGAGCTTTTGCGGGAATTTCCGAAGGTTCGGAGGGCTGTACTCTCCGGAGAGACAGTCATCATCCGCAGCCGGGAGGGGAACATGCGCCTCACTCTGGACCACGGAGAAGACCAACCGCGGGTAGGCGCGCTCCGGGGCCTGGTTCAAACGCGGGAGGACCTTACCGCTCCAACAACCGTGGCTACCGAATGGAATGCGTCCCTGTGAAGTATCTTCTAGACACCCACGCCGCCATCTGGGCGGCTGAAGACGACCCAAAGCTTGGCCAACGTGCGAAGCTTGCCCTCCGAGCCTCAGCTGCGGGGGACGCTTTGATTTCAGATATCACGCTCCTCGAAATCTCGATGTTGGTGAAAAAGGGCAAAATCCAAATTCAAATTTCCACTTCGGAGTACCTGAAACGCCTCCAATCTCTCTACCCGCCGGTTCGCATCACACCAAACATCGCAACCCTTGCGATGAATCTTCCTCTTCCACAGGGTGATCCGTTTGACAGGATCATCGTGGCAACGGCCAGCGAGCTGCAGTTAACCTTGGTCACCAAAGATCAGCACATCATGGAAAGCAACCTCGCGCCCACTCTCTGGTAAGCGGCGAGGGCCCGCAATCTCTGCTGGGGACAATACCAGGACTCTCACGAGATATTTACTGTGCGTTTGCTTGCTGGTTTTTCCCGCCTGTGAACGACGAGGTGCTTCGGATCTCCTGAAGCAATGCGAGCGGATCACGGGTCTTGCTCCGCCTGGCTAACATGCAATCGATGCACAGCCATCCCGCAGCCTGAGGAAACCGTGGTTCTGAAGGGCCTTTTACAGAGGGAGGGCGGCGAAATTTGAGGGGAGGCAATTGCCGCTTTTGCGAGCGGGATTTTCTTTCTCGGGCGACTGCTGTCCCATGAGATTTACGCCGTGGAAGCGGTTTCTTGGCCTGCGAGAGGGACCATGCCAGAGAGCCAGAGCTGCTGCCAGGCTTCATGAAGCGCCCCGATAAATCGTATTCGCCCCGCTGCTGTCCCATAGCTTTTTAAGAGCTCAAGCAGGTCGAGCCGTGCCCAAACCGCTGAACGCACCACCGCAATAAGCCGCGTGAAGCTGTGCGCCCAGGCTGACAAAAATCCCTGGAAGCGCAGTAGCACGTACACCAGTCGGGCCGTGTAAACCTGCAAGCGCACTGCGTTGGCGCTGTGGCCCAAAAAATTGCTCAGTTTCAAAGTCTGTTTGACCTTCTTAAAAAACACCTCGCCATCCCAGCGCCTCCGATAGAGGTCTCACACCGAGCGCGGACTCCAGCTCAGATTGTTGGTGATAAAAACCAGCAGGCGTTCTTCTCCGTTAATTTCAACCTGCGCCTCCACGCGCCGTAGCAGCATGCCTTCGTGCTTGGCGTTCTTGAGCACAACGCGCTGGTCCTTGAGAATGCCTTGGACGCCTTTAGTCAGGGGCTTTTTTTACCTTGTAGGCCACGTTCTCTTTGGCGCGGCTCACCCACCCATGAATGCAGCGCCCCCTCAATCCAGCCACTTCCAAGCGGGAATCACGCGGATTTCATGGCCCTCCTCCGTCAGCGCATCTTCCTGATCAAGCGTGATGACGAGCAGCTCGCGCCCTCGCGTTTTGGTGCTTCCAGGGAGCGAGAAAGCTTGGCGTAGGCCGCGCAGTTCACGTAGCCGATTTTCAGGTGTCAGCCGAGCGCAGCACTGGATGGCAAGGTCGGCGGTTACGAAGTCGCATTCCCACTCGTGCGGTGCCGCTGCAAAAGTTGGTTCGGCTCCCATGCGGCGCAGCGCGAGGAGCACGGCATTCTCTAGCTTACGGCCAAGATCCGGAGTCGGGTTTGGACTATTGGCGGCGGCCATGCCCGTGTCGACCGCATAGTATTTCGGTGGGCTGGTGACGCGTTGTTTGAAGGACGCACTGAAGCGCGGCAGCGCCAGCATCAGCCATGCATCCTGGAGATACTCGACCATACGCCCCGTCTGCGCGACGGACGGCAGTCCGAGCCCCTTGGAAAGTGCCTGTAGCGACAGCGGCTGCCCCGGATGCGCCAGAAGATGCAGCGCGAGCGTCATCAATGGTCGAGCCGTGCGCAGCGAATGCCGGGTGACGATGTCACGATGCACCAAGTCGCGCAGCAACTCGCGCAGCAAGACAGCGCCATGCTCCGGCCCGACCCGCAGTGCAGATGCAAAACCGCCGCGCCTCAGATACTCTTCAAGCGATGCCTCCCCCGGTTTTTGTCCGGTAAACTCGACGAACTCGCAAAAAGAAAAAGGATACACTTCGTGGGAAAGGTGCCGTCCGGTCAGCTTTGAGCCCATCTCGCGGCCCAGTAGGCTCGCGTTCGATCCCGTCAGGCAGACCCGGCGGCCCGAGTCCAGGAGCGCACGCACTAACCTCTGCCATTCGGGCACCTCCTGCACTTCATCCAGATAGATGGCGGCCCTCGGATGGTCGGCATCAAGGATCGACATGATTGTAGCGAAGTCCCCAGGGCCCAACCCATACAGGCGCGTATCTTCCAAGTTTATCGTGACGGATGCATCCTTAAGCCTCCGCCGGATCTGGCCTTGCAGCGTGCTCTTCCCACAGCGCCGCACCCCGGTGAGTACGAGCGCATGGGAAGCCGCCTCCGCCTTCCATGCCGGCTGGAAAAGCCTTGTCACCTCATGGTTCGCAACTTCCCCAGCGCTCGGCGCGGCCAGAACGGCTTGCAGTGTCTCTCGCAGCAACATGAATATGTGATATCACAAGAAACACGGGTGTGCAAATACAGTGAACAAAACAAGCGACAAGAACAAGCCCCTTTTGGCCCGAATAGGCCGTCCAGCATGCTCCGCCATCGAAGAAAGGACCCTGAGTATCGGGTTCGGGGTCAAGAACACCTCCAAGCGCGAGGTCAGTCTGCCAGAGCTTGGCACTCTTCGGTTCCCTTTTTACCGAGCTAGCTGTGCGATTGGTGGCAGGTACACCGATACTTGACTTGCCACCTCTGGCGCGAGCGCCGGCATCATATCGTAAAGAGGGTTGGATACCATTCTGCCGTCCGATAAAATGCGCGACGAAACTGACGGCCAGTTAGACTGGTTCGGGTCGACCCGAACCACCCAGGCTTCCGGTTCAGGAGTGTCAAGCAACACGGATAGTCTCTCCGGGGTAGAATTAGCCAGATCAAGTTGGCTTGCCTTAATTCCATAGGCTTTGAACAGATAGAGGTGTCTCCACACCATCTCTTCGGTGTGGTCATAGCAGGCCACTTCGGCCCCATCATTCGGGCTGCGCTCGACCTTCCATAAGTGCTCGGTCTCCTCGATCCGCAACCGCACCACGCCACTTTCTCGATCGAACTCGCACTCGGTTACCTTCCAGTTCAGGCCCAATCCCAACAATTCATGAAACAGCTTTTCGGGTGTCACACCTCTTCTTTACCTCCGCCACCCACCGAAAACAGCGAAGAACCGATTCGAAACGCGGCACAGATCAACTGTTCCTAGGTAAATCGAGTAATTCTTGAGAAACCCAGAATCTGGCTTTCTCGCGCAGCAACTCGGCTGTGCCAACGGCGTCTTTAATCAGGCCACGTCGTTTCGCCTCGATTAAAAATCCGACCAGTCCTATGCAACGCATCCCAAGCATTTGGCCGGCAGACCGGCCCAAGCGCTCATCCATCAAGAGAAAATCTGCCGCGATTTCCCGAGCCAACACAATCGCCTCAGACTCACCAGGCCCCAAATCCTTGCGGCTGCGGACTTGTTTTTACAGCATTCTCAGAATGCAACCTTCAGCTCGGCATGTCCAAGCTTCAGGCATCTACTCCCCGCAACGATCGGTAAGGAGCCATGGCCAGGGATGTGAAAAATTTCCTGTCACATGGATCCTTTCACCAACAAAGTGGTAAGCATGTTCGAGCTCATCCGAGGAATTTACGCCACTCGCGTTTATTTACCATTTTCACCTTCTCCCGGTCCTTGAGAAGGGTGTCTCGGACAATTCGGGGCAAATCCGATCCGTTCCTGCAAAACATCGAACTCCCGGAGGTGGATTGGACCGATTATGTCAAAAATACATTTCCCAGAATCTGGGAATCCAAGAAAAACAACGGGAACGTGAGGATTAGTGAACTTGCTATTCTTGCTGGGCTGGCTGAGCAGTGCCGCCCGAAATCGAATATTTTTGAAATTGGGACATTTGATGGGCGAACAACCCTGAACTTGGCGCTCAACGCGCCGGAATCGTGTAACATCCACACGCTGGATCTTCCGCCGGAGCTTGCCACAAAATATGAACTTGCCGATGGCGAGCGGCATATGGTTGAGAAACCTGTCTCCGGGTCTAGGTTCCGGCGTTACCTCGGAAGCCACCCAAGGGCAATCGGTCGAATCCACCAGTTGTTTGGCGACTCTGCCGCGTTTGACTACAAGTCATACGAGAACTCGTGTTCGCTCGTTTTTGTTGATGGTTCACACGCCTACGACTATGCGATCTCTGACACTCGCGCCGCCTTCTCAATGGTAGAAGCAGGCGGAACGATCGTGTGGCATGACTATGGAATCTGGAAAGGGGTCACCAAAGCTTTGGGGGATTTGGAAGCAGGTGAGCGCTTGGGACTACGGAACATTCGGGGCACGAGTTTGGTGATCTGGAGCAAGGGGTCTTAATCTGGGCGCAACCTTGTTTATTTCCTCAACTTAGGTGCCGCCTGTAGATCTCCTCGACGCGGTCGAGCATCATCTCGAGACCGTGCTCTCTGCGGACCAGATCGAGCCCTGCAGATGTCATGTCACGGTTCTGATCACGTTGGTCCACGGCCTCGCGAAGAGCCCTAGCCAAGGCACTGGCGTCCTGAGGCGGCACGAGGCGGCCCGTCAGGCCATGTTTGATGATGCTTGGAATGCCTCCTACATCGCTCGCCACAACGGGCACACCACAGGCCAACGCTTGAAGGCCGCTCTGTGGCACCGCTTCGTGAAAAGACGGAATCGCAATTACATCCAGCGCCCGCATCACTTCCGGTACGTCTTCGCGATGGCCGGCGAGAGTAAACAAGTCCTGCACTCCCAGTTTCGCTATCACCGCCTCCAGATAACCTCGCGACGGCCCCTCCCCCACAATCACGCAATGCACGCGAATCCCTTGATCTCGCAGGAGACGGGCCGCGTCAGCCAGCACTTGAGCACCTTTGGCATAGCGGATGACCGAAACCATCCCGATGAGCGGTGTCCCGGCAGGGAGTGGAGGGAGCGGCAGCACCGCGCGAGGCCCGGTCGGATTGAACCGCCCGAAATCGATTCCGGTAGGCAAGGTGGTCACATCTCCGGCTTGCAGGTCAAAGGTTGCTAACAGGTTCTTCCTGATTAGTTCGCTGGTAGTGATGACGTGATGCGTCCAATCCTTGTAGACCAGTCGGCTCAAGGACCTGTTGGGAATCGGCACATCAAAGTGGCGGCTTCGGATCACGAGCGGCACATGGGCGATGCGGGAGGCCAGGGTCAGCATCCAGCCGTCGCGGGAGCTGTGGGTATTTACAACCTGTATGCGATTGTCAAGCAGCCACTTCGCCATTCGGAGGACGTTGATAGGCAGCATCAGCCGTTGGTCAAAACGTTGCGCATGCACAGGGATCCCCGCCTTCTGCGCCCTCTTGAACAGGTTGCTTCGTTCGGGTGCGACCAGCCAGACCTCGCAGCCCCGTCGCTGGAACCCCTGCAGTTCCGCCAGGACACGATGCTCCTGACCGCCCCAGCCAAGCGAGGCCTCGGAGTGGACGATTCTCCAAGGGAGCCTCTCTGAGCGAACCGGGTGGGTCATCGACCATCAAGGTTCCCGCTTGGGATGCCTCGAAGTAAAGCCCGCGTTTGACAAAAGCCTCTGGCATCGACAAGCCCTTCGTTTACATTCGCCAGCCTGTTTCGTGTCATCTCAATGATTTCCTCTACCATCGGCATCATCGGCCTCGGCTACGTGGGCCTGCCCCTCAGCCTTCAGTTCGCCCGCACCGGCAGTGTTGTGCTCGGCTTCGACATTGACCCTGAAAAGACTGCAGCCTTGAACGAAGGGCGCACTTACATTTCTCACATTCCGGCCGAGGCCGTGCGTGAGCAACTCGAGGCGGGCCGCTTCTCCGCCACGACCGATTTTTCCTGCGCCGGCGAGTGCGAGGCCCTCATCATCTGCGTGCCAACACCGCTCGCGCGCCACCGCGAACCGGATCTGACCTACGTCCTGAACACGGGGCGCGCCATCGCACCCCATCTGCGGCGTGGCCAACTCGTC
>CAMCIN010000110.1 GCA_945874745.1 Akkermansia muciniphila
CCCACCGAAAACAGCGAGGAACCTATATCAAGCGTTCAGATGTGCCCGCTTCTCCCAATTGGCCTTCCGTGGCGAGTTCTGCAAGGATCCGCGCAGTCAATGCGTCTCGCCCGTCGCGTGTGTACGGTAAAGGAGGGGCGAAGCCAAAGGTTGGTTTCGGCCATGCCTCGTCCGTGCGAAAACGAGCGATGAGGTGCACGTGTAACTGGGGGACCAAATTTCCGATGGTGGCCACGTTTAATTTGTCGGGACGAAAGAGTGCGCGTAACAGCTTTGAAATTCTGGCGATCTCACCCCACAGAATCCCTTGGTCCTTGTCTGAAAGGTCCACAATCTCCGCGATATCCTGCACACGGGGGACCAGCAACAACCATGGAAACCGTTTGTTATTCATGAGCACGAGCCGGGAGAGCTCCAAATCGAGCACAAAGACGCTTTCTCCCAGCAACCGGGGATGGAGTGAAAAGGATTCGGAATCGGACACGTGACAAGATCAGTTACAGAGGTTTTGAAAGGACTCGTTCCAAACGATTCCAAGGCCTGGGCCGCTAGGAATCTGATAGCGGCCGCCCTGACAAACCAAGGGATCGGAAAGGAACTGGTTGGCGGTAGCCAGCACGTTTGGATTGAATTCGCAGAGCCTGCAATTGTCGGTGGCTGCTGCGAAGTGCAGCGCCGCCGCAATCTGGGGGCCCATGGCGATGCTCAGGTGCGGGATAACCTCTCCTGAGAAGGCCTCCGCAATCCGGATGGATTCCGTAAGGCCGCTCCTCCCAAGGTCGGGCTGCAGAACTTTCGCGATTTGGAAGAACGGCTTGAATTCCCTGAGGGTTCGGTAGCTTTCTCCGAGTGCGAGTGGGGTTTTAATTGCCGCTGCAAGCTCTGCATGGGCGTGCGCGTCCTCCGGATAGAGGGGGCACTCCAGCCAGTAGGCATTCCGCACATCGAGTTCAAGGGCCATTGCAACCGATTGCTCCACAGGAAGATGCCATAGAGCATCCACCGCAAAACGCATCCGGTCCGGGAGCCGATCGGCGAGGGAGAGCAGGTCACTCCATTCGGTTTCGTAGTACAGTTTAACCAAATCAAAGCCAGCGTCAGCGTAACGGGTGGCGAACTCTGCCCGTTCCTTTGGACCGGCGCCTGAGGTTCCGCTCAAGTAGGCGGGGATGCTCTGTTTGGGGTTTTCCGCGAGAAGGGCGCAAACCGGCTTCCCTGCGAGCTTTCCCGCGAGGTCCCAGAGCGCGAGGTCCACGCCGCTCATCGCATCAATCATGAATCCCCCTGATTGTCCGCGCACGCGCATTGTCGCGTACATCCGCTCCCACAATTGGGAGATGCGCGCTGGCGTTCCGTCAAACTCTTCCTCCAGGAGGGCGGGACACAGAAGGTGTTCTACAATGGTACAGGCGACTTCGGGCGCGAGCGGTGCCTGTGCTTCTCCCCAGCCGACCAGGCCGTTGGTGAGCTCGACGCGAATCAATGCAGTCTCAAAGTGTACGGAGTAAAGGACCGGGTAAGCGCTCGACCAACGGTAATTTCCTTCGCCCACGAGGCGCGTTGGCGAGCCAGCCGTGCCCTGTGCTCCGGTTAAGTCCCGAGGCAGGCGGACGGGTATGGCTCGAATGGATTGGATCTTCATAAAAGCTGGCAAGGAGCCGCTAGGGACTGACGGGCCGAGTCACCATGCGCCGGATGATCAGGTAGGAGAGGGGGTGCAGCACCCCCATCACCATAAAAATGGAGGAATAGCCAAACCGTTGGACCACGAAACCGGTCATCCAGGTAAACAAAGTGCCGCCCAGTCCGGTGCCGAAGGCGAGGATTCCAGAGGCGGTGCCGACCATTTGTTTTGGAAAGACATCGTTGGTGAGGGTGTTCTGATTCGTTTTCCAAACCATGTGGGAGAAGGTCACTGCACAGATGAGGGCAATGGTGACGGTGCGCGAGGGGGCGTGATGAATGGCGAAGGAGAGGGGCATCATGAGGGCGCAGGGAATCATCACCGCCATCCGTGCTGCGATGGGTGAGCGCCCTGCGGCGAGCAAGCGACCGCTCATCCAGCCACCGAAAATGGCGCCCAGATCCGCCGAGAGATAAGGCAGCCAGGCGAGCATCCCCATTTCAACCATCGTAAACCCGCGTTGTTCGACCAAATACTTTGGCAGCCAAAAGAGATAAAACCACCACACCGGGTCGGAGAAAAAACGGCCCAACAAAAGTCCCCACGTTTGGGAATAGCTGAGGATTTGTTGGGCGGATATTTTGTGGAGCACAGGTGTTTGCGCCGCTCCCGCAAGCACGTACTCGCGCTCCTCAACCGTGATCCGAGGATGAGACTCTGGCGGGTGATAGAGGGCCAGCCACAGTGCCAACCAGACAAACCCAAGGGAACCCGTCACAAGAAAAGCAGGCTGCCAACCATAGCGCGCATTGATCCAGGTAATTGCCGGCGGCGCTATGATCGCGCCGATTGCCGCACCTCCCTGGATTACACCGTGCACCAATGCCCTCTCCTTTGCTGGATACCATTCACTCACCACTTTGAAGGCCGCCATGAAGTTTCCTGACTCCCCCATACCCAAGAGAAAGCGCAGGATGCCGAGTGACCAGGGGCCTCTGGAGAATGCGTGGGCCATGTTGGCCAGCGACCACCAGACAATAAAAACACTCAGCGATAAGCGGGTCCCAAAGCGATCGACGAGGAACCCGGAACCGACGTACATGACGGTGTACGCTGCAAGAAACCCCGTGAGGATGTTCCCGTACTCGATGGCCGAGATCCCCAGTTCGCTGGTGATGACGGGCGCCAGTACCGAAAGCGTCTGCCGGTCAATGTAGTTGATGACCGTCGAGAGAAACAGCAACCCGGCGATCCACCATCGTAGGTGCGGAATGCCGCGCTGGAGGAGGAGGCTCAGATATTACTCCCGGTTTGCCAGTTCCCGTAGAAACGCCAATTCCACCAGGCTCTCGGCTTCAAGCGCCGCGGTTGGGTGGCGCACCTTCGCACATTGAATCACCCCTTCCGCCACGAGGTTGTGCTTTTGAGCTGAAACCCCGAGCCCGGGCTGCAGCTCAAAACGCAACAGTGGAAGGATCCGGGCGAATACACGCCAGGCCTCGTCTAGATGCCCGTTTTCAAGATGATTCCAGATGCGCACCAAATCCCGGGTGCGGTCGCTTCCCGGCATCTGGCCCCGCGCACCACGCTGCCATTCCTCGATGAAAAACTGGCAGTTGAGTCCCCCAAACAGGGTCAGGGAATCACCGGCAGCGCGTGAAAGAGCGGTGATCTTGGAGAGCGTTGGCGGAGCCTCCACCTTGACATACTTGACGTTTTCAATTTCACGTCCCATCCGGGCTAGGAGCGCAGGAGGCATCGCAACCTGGGTCATCAACGGCGCATCCTGCACCATGATTGGAATAGTCACGGCTTTTGAAATCGCCTCAAAATAGTAAAGCAATCCTTCGCCGTCCGTTTTCAGGAAATAGGGAGGCAGCACCATCAGGCAATCCGCGCCCAGTCCCTCGAGTTCTTTGCTCAATTCCACTGCTGCATCCGTGCCGGTATGCCCGCTGGAGGCGACCAAGGGTACGCGCCCGTTGACGCGTTTGGAAATGCGCCGCATCAATTCGATGCGTTCGTTCCCAGAGAGTGTATAGCCTTCGCTTGCATTGCCGAACAACCCGAGGCCATGCGCCCCGTTCTCCAACAGGTAATCCACCAGCCGTTCCTGGCTTTCGTAATCCACACTGCCATCCGGATGAAATGGGGTGTTGGCGATCGGATAGACACCGGAGAGCACGGAAGAATGAGAGGACATAAAAATAGTTTTAAGGAAGTTGCGTCGAAACCACGGGAGGCCGGATCTGGCGGGTGTCTAAGCAAGAAGCTGCTTTAGGACGCCGGTGCTGTCGCCATGCCGTTCCACCGGTACGCCAGAGCCCTGCATCAGGGTGAGCCAGGCGTTGCACAGGGGGGTGTCCTTTGGCACGACAATGTTTGCGCCCATTTTGATTCCCGCGCCTCGTCCAGCGAGCAAGGTCGGGCAGTTGTCGAGGCTGTGACTTGTGCGAATGTTGCTTCCAAAAGCCACTGTCGTATGGTCCAGCAAGCAGCTGCCGTCGGGTTCCTGGATCGCCTTGAGCTGGTCCAAAAGCTCCGCAAGAAGAGCGCTTTGCGCCTTATCTCTTTTTTCGGAGGCCTCGAGATACTCCGGTCCTTTTCCCAGGTAATGGCTCATGGTGTGCGCATCGATGCGGATGTCCAAACTGGTCAAGAGGGTGCTTACCGGCTGGCGATAGGTCAGTACCCGCGTGCTGTCCGTCTGAAGCGCTGCCGCCATGATTGCGTACATCAGCCTGATCTCCTCATACCCTGCGAGCTCGGATTTGGGCTCTTTGAGGGGAGCTTCCGGCTGGGGCACGCCCAGCCATTTTTCATCCCGGCTCAGCCGGTTCTCGATGTCGCGGATGCCCTGAAAATACTCATCCAGTTTGGCGTTGTCCGTTTTCGAAAGGGTCCGCTGTAAGTCGCGGGCGTTTTCCAGGGCATTGTCCAGAACGCTCCGTCTCTGGGCCAACATTGCCTTCTGCTGCTCTAGGGGGGTGGTGTCCTTTGCAAAGAGACGATGGAACGCCTCCACGGGATTCTTTGGCCCCGAGATGGGTTTGCCTCGAATGTCCCAGGACAAAGACAAGCCCTGTCCATGGCCTGAAGCGGCGGCAGCCGCACCGCAGTCGAGCACGAGTGAATCATACCGGGCCCCCTTACCCAAGTGTTCACCGGCGACCTGGTCCGCTGAAACCGTGTTGTGGAAGCTCTGGCCGGCCTGGCCAAATTCGTTGGCACCGGTGAGCCAAAAGGTGCTGCCGTAATGACCATTGGAATTGTATTTGTTTAACAATCCCTGCACCACGCTGAAATCAGCCCTGTGACGCGCGAGCGGCTCAAGGCCCGCAGGGAGGGTGTAATCCATTCCCGCCTGCTCGATCTTCGGGTGCCAGGAGTCCTGCGTTACGCCCCAACCAAAGCCGAGGAAAATGAGGCGCTTCGGCCGCGGCACTTGCTCTCCGCCACTCGAGGCGGAGGCAAAGCGGCGGAACCCGAGTGACCCGAGGAAAGGAAGCGCGATAAGCGCGGTGCTGGAGCGCAGAAAATGGCGGCGATTCAGAGAATGGTTCATAATTGTCGTTTAGGCAGGGATTTACTTGCTCCGAAACTCTTTGCTTTGAATGAGGGCGTGGAGGAATTCACGCGTCGCAAAGCCTTTTTTCTCACAGTGTTCTACAACCGACTCCACAAGACCTTCATCACTAAAGCCACAGGGCCGGCCCAACGCATACTCGATCAGGGCAGAGCAAAAACCCTTCGCAAAGTTGCGGCGCTTTGTCGCGATAAGGTCGCGCATTTCGAAATAGCCCGCAAACGCGGGGCCCTTGTGAAACACTGAAGAGGAGTCGATTTTCCAGGTGATCTTCAACAACGGATCGGGTTCCACCCCCTCGCTCACAGGTTGGTAGGAATCCGTCGTGCGCCAGATGCCAGTGGCGTCAAAATTTTCGAGTCCAAAGCCGATCGGATCTATTTTGCGGTGGCAGCTCGCGCACTGCGGATTCTCCTGATGCGCATGAAGGCGTTCACGCGTGGTGAGGGGCTTTCCTGCAAGGCGTGCGATTTCTGGAACGTTCGCAGGGGCTGGAGGCGGGGGCTCGTTGAGAAGTTTCCGCAACACCCAGGCGCCGCGTTCCACCGGGTTTGTCCGTTCCCCATTGCTTCCCATCGCCATAATTGCAGCCATTCCGAGGAGCCCTCCGCGTGGAGAGTCTGGAGGCAAAGCGACTTTGCGGAAATGGTCTCCAGCGACGCCTTCGAGCCCGTAGTAACGGGCGAGCAACGCGTTCACCAGGGCGTAGTCCGCACGGAGCAGGTCGCTCAGCGGCGCGTTCGAGCGCAAGAGATGCGCGAACGTTTCAGTGACCTCTTGCCGTGCCGCGGCCTTCACCGAGTCGTCAAACTGGGGATAGAGTTTTTGGCTGAATTGGAAGAGGTCGAGCCGGTCCAAAAGGAGCCATTGCGAGAGGAAAGGCCGGACGAACTGCCCTGATCTCGCATGATTTAACAGGCGGTCTGTCTGCGCTGAAAGCACTTCGGCCTGCCGCAACTCTCCCCGTGCGGCCAGTTCTCGCAGAATCGAATCCGGGGGCTCGCCCAAAAGAAAATAGGAGAGCCGTGTCGCCAGCTCTAGGTCACTTAAACTACGGTGCCTGCCTGCTGCATCCGGCTCCGCACAGTACAAGAATTGCGGGGAAGAGAGCACGGACGCAAGCGCATGGATCACGGCCGTTCGGTGAGTGGTTCCCGACTCGATGCGCGAGTTGTAGATGCCTGTTAGACGCTCCAGGGTTCCCTGGGGAACGTTCCCTCCGCGATACGCCTCGCGCACAAAATTCGCAAAGGCTGGCCTCAGCTGATTTGGAGGAACATCGGTCGTTTTGTCATCCAGAGGAATCTCGAGGGCGCGGATTCCGGGGGGAGGCAGGTCCTCCGGATTGGACAGGTGTTCGATCTCAATCCAATCAATCCAGAGAGCCACTTTGGGACCGAACCCGTTTTGTTTGTGGGCCGTTTTCACCCGCTCATCATTCCTTCCATCAGCAGCCCCGCGTTCCCGGATGAAGAGGTTTCGGTGGCCGCGGTCCGCATTTTCTTTGCGGAAGGAAAACGGCACTTCGATGATCTGGGGTGCTTCGATGGTCCCGGTGATGTGGTGGGTGCTCAGTGCCGGTGTTGCTCCCCCCCTCGAACCTTTGAGTCCAAATTCGAGAAACTTGCGCTCAGCCGGGGCATCTTCCGTCGCCGCCGCCCGGATACGAACCACGTATTCGCCCGGGGGAAAACTGGGTGGAATCGGCAGGCCCTGAATCGCGGCGATGTTGTTACCTCCGCCGACGCGCGTTTGGTCCGTCAGATAGGCGCCTTGCTCGAGATGCGGGAGGCTGAGGTAGTACTGGTCGTAGCGGACGAATTCGGTAAAATCGCGGTAGAGGTACACAGTGGCGGGGTTCACCTCCGCGGTTTTGTCGAAACCAAACTCCATCGGACTCGGTGCACCCGGGATTTTCTTCCAGTGGTAACGCAAGGCATCCGCGCTTGGCGCAACTTGCCGGAGGTCCGCCACCACCGAGGCATTCCCTGGCTGTGCCACGGCGTCGTCCACGGCTTTGATCCAGTTGTTTGCGCGCTCCATCGCATCGAGCCCATCTTTGTTCTTTTTGAGGAAGATCCGGTTCAGGGTCTCGCTCTCGACGTGATGTTTCCTCGGTGAGGTCCCCGCCATTTTTGCGGTGAACGCCTGCTCCAAGGCCTCCCGCGCGAGGGACTCATACTGTTCAAATTGGTTGCCGGTAAGAAACAGATTTGCGCCAACCGTGTCGAAGTGTGGTCCGCCGGTATCCGAGGGCAACTCACTGACATCAAGATTAACACCAAGGAGAACGCGGATTGTGTTCTGGTACTCTCTGCGATTTAAGCGGCGCAATGCGATGACACCGTGTTGGTCACTCAGTTGGCGGCGCGCCGTCACGAGCGTGTTCGCGAGGTCATCCAAAAAGTCAGTCTTTGCCTTGGCGTCGGGCTGCTTTTCATCGTCAGGTGGCATCTCCCCGGAATTCATGGCACTCAATACCTTCTGCCAGCGTTCAGCGGAGGCCACATCGGTGATCGTGAGAGGCAGATCATCCAACCTGAAGTTTCCCTTTTGTTTCTCGGGCCCATGGCAGCCCTGACAGTTCTCTCCTAAAAGAGAACGGTGCCGTGGAGGCATTGCAGCCTGGGCGGCACCTGCCGCACGAAGCGGGCTGTCCTGTGCTGCCCCCACAAAGAGGGATGCCCAGAGGCAAACGGAAGCGGCGGCTTTTGGGGGACACATAGAATAAAGGAGGCGCGTGGCAACAGGCCGCAACGGCTATTTCACCTTCCAAACTTTCACGTCGTCTACCCAAACGGTGCTGGAGGCAGCAAGGCTCAACCAGCGCTTCACCGGATGTGCAAATCCCTCCGAGCGATGTGCCACAAGGAGCTTCCCGTCGACGCTAAGCCTCATTTCGTCGCCTTCAAAAACGAGCGTAAGGTCGTGCCATTCGTTGTCCGACTTCCACTGCACCGTTTTTTCCTTAGTCTGTAGAAAAGCATCGAGGTCGGGGGGAAGCGGTTCCTTTCGCTTTAGGAATTCGGAACGGCGGGCGACGATCTTTTCCGCGTGGATGCCGGTCTTATTGTCCCGCAGCATCACGTTTGCTGGGTTAAGAATGGCGTAACACAGGTGCCCCGCGTGGACGCCCTGCATCTCGCGGTCCACGTGGCCCACGGTAAAGGTCTCCCCCTTGTTGAGACCGGGAAAACGGAACCGCAAGGTGGTGCCGCCCTCGGCGAAGCCGGCATCGTAGTGGATATGGACGCCATGGCCTGCAGCCTTGCCATCGCTGTTGATCTTGAGGATGCCCTCGTCGAGATCCGCCTGTTTAACCTGGGGTGCCCTGTCAGCCGTGGCGCTTTCCCAGCCGTTGCCAATGTCCAGACGACCGTTGCCTGTTTCCTCGCGCTGAAAGGTGTCTTCAAAAAGAAGGGTCCCTTTGGACTGTAACCAGGCACGGTCATCCCTCGGGGATGCACCGTCTTGGGCATAAGCGACCCCCAAGAGTGCGAGAGCGGCAAACGCTTGGAATGGGAAGTGCCAGGGAGACTGGAGCGCGGGAAAACAAGAATGGATTTTCATCTGGGGGAAGGTGTGCGGGGCAGCGGTTAAGGTCTGGCGGTTTGGATTTCGGACTCAGGCAAAGAATGTTGCTGGCGTTTGTGTGGAGTTTGGAGGCAATGAGGGCCTCACCGCTGCACCCGGCCGGAGGCATCGCCCTGCAGGAGCGCTTCGATCTCGGCGCGGGTGGTGAAGTTTTGGTCGCCCTCGATGGAATGCGCAAGGCAGGCGGCGGCTGTTGCAAACTCCACGGCGGATTTGGGTGAGGAGAGACCGGGAGTGGTCAGAGCGTAAAGCAACGCGCCAGTAAACGCGTCACCGGTTCCAATGCGGTCGACGATGTTTTGGATCGAATATGTTTTTCCGTCCAGTGGTGACAGGAATGCAGTCGCAGTGCGGGTGTCATATAAAAAACCGCCGAGAATGGTGTGCGAGGCGGACACACTCTCCCGGAGTGTCATCGCCACGTGGCTTAAACGAGGAAAGGCTTTGGCGAGAAGACCTGCGATTTCATGGGGAGCTTTTGCGGGCACGCCGTCCAGGACTGCAACGGCATCTTCAAGGCCCCCAATAAATAAGTCCGCGAACGGGAGCAGGTCTTTCATGGTTCTTGTGGCCAGCTCTCTTGCGGTTAAGGGCGGCTCCCATTTCCAGAGTTTTTGGCGGTAATTCATGTCGATTGCGACGTTGACTCCCCGCTTTGACGCCGCTTCGAGAGCTGCTCTGGTGACGGCGGCTGCGTTTCTTGAAAGCGCCGGCGTGATGCCAGAGGTGATGAACCAATCGGCGCCCTCGAGAAGGGTGTCCCAGTCGTAGGCGTCCGCTGGAGTGATTGAGACGGAGGAGCCCTCGCGGTCATAGATGACGTTGGTGGGGCGTTGGTTTGCGCCTTGCTCCAGAAAGTACAAGCCGAGCCGGCCGGTGGCGGTGTGGACAATGTGAGTAGTATCGACACCAGCGGATCTGAGGCTTGCGACGCAGGCGTCAGCGATGGGGTTTGTGGGGAGGGCCGTGACGAAAGCCGCCTCACCACCAAGATACGCAAAGGCTGTGGCGATGTTGGCTTCGGCTCCGGCAAAGGAGGTGTTCAAGCTGCCGGGCAGTGCCTGTTGGAAGCGCTTGAATCCTGGAGTGACAAAACGCCCCATGATCTCTCCAAAGGCCACGATTCGGCTCATTGGCCACCTCCTCGTACGCGCCGCACAATGGCCGACGCCTCCTTGGCAAGGGCGGTGATGGCCTGCCAGTTTTTGCCTTGAATGAGTTCCTGCGGGGCGAGCCAGGAACCGCCGATGGCATGCACCAAAGGCTCTCGTAGAAATTTCTCCGCTGTAGCGGGATTGACTCCACCCAGAGGAATAAAGCTCACCCCCAGATGGTTAAAAGGTGCGGCAATGTTCCGGAGATAAGGCAGGCCGCCACTCGTTTCGCAGGGAAAGAACTTCAGCAAACGGCAGCCTTCCTCCACGGCAAGTTCGATGTCCGTGGGAGTACAGACACCGGGTGCAAACGGGAGTCCAATGTTGCGAGCTTCGGCAACCACTCGGGGATTCATTCCCGGGGAAACGCCAAAGGCGGCTCCCGCAGCTTTGACCTCGTTGGCCTGCTGGGGCGAAAGGACTGTGCCGGCACCGACAAGCATTTCGGGAACCGAGGATCGGATTGCGCGGATCGAATCCAGTGCGGTGGAGGTGCGCAGGGTGAGTTCTATGCAGGATATTCCACCGGCCAAAAGGGCGCGAGCCAGAGGGGCTGCGTTGGCGGGGTCCTGAAGAACGAGGACGGCGATGATCCCACCATGGAAAAGCTCCTGGTACAGGGGATCTGGGGTTGAAGCAGGCTGGTTCATTAGGCAGGTTGGGACCGGCGCTCAGGGGGAGGGGGATGGGGGCTCCTGGGGTGATGAGGCGCTACCCCTGAACTTAAACAGCATAAAACCGGCGACTCACACTGCATTGTTGGGTTATGTTAACCCAATGCCGAACCAGACAGCCTCCATGCAGGACGTGGCACGGGCCGCGGGTGTTTCTTTGATGACCGTTTCGCGCGCTTTGAGGAATGCCCCGAAGGTGTCCGAGGCAACCCGGGAGCGCGTGCTCGTGTGTGCACAAAAACTCGGATACACGACGGATCCGAATCTTTCTCGGATGATGCATGCGGTCCGGGGACGGAAGCGTCCGCGTAGCCACGCGACAATCGCGGTGGTGCGCGACCACGTGGCAGACGACGGGCTTCTGGGACCGGCCTACCAGTATGTCTCCCTGGATGACATCAAGAGCCGGGCTTACGGTTACGGATATGAAGTCGAAGAGTTCTGGCTTGGGCGCGAGCGTTTAACCGCAAAGCGCCTGCAGGGGATACTCAGCGCGCGCGGCATTGAGGCGGTGATTGTATCACCGCAAAGTCTGAGCCTGCCCTGCAGTTCCTTGGATTACTCTAGGCTGGCTGCCGTCGCCTTCGGTTTTGCAATGCGTACTCCGGGGCTTCACTCCTGCTCGACGAGTATGAGCCTCGGTGTGCAACTAGCAGCGGCGCAACTTTATGGGCGCGGATATCGCCGCATTGGGCTGGCCGTGACGCAGTGGATCGACAACCGTTCCCTCAACGGTTACAGCGGGGGCTGGTACCAGTTTCAGGCCGGACTCTCGAAGGAGGAACGCTTGCCGATCCTGTTGATGCCGCATAACGACGTGTCCCGCAATTTTAGTATTTTCCGCGATTGGTTTGAGGATCATCGCCCGGATGCCGTCATCTCCTTTGAGTGGAATGTGCCCGACTGGATTTCGCAGTTGGGCTGTGGCATCCCGGATGACGTTGGTTTTGTGGTGCATGACTGGACAAAACGGTCTGGCGATTACGCAGGAATCTATCACCGTCGCGAGCATGTGGCAGCGGCGGCGGTTGATTTGATTCACTCCCAACTGCTTCAGCACGAGAGGGGGGTTCCTGAGGTTCCTCGCCACGTGTATTTCCCCGCGGGCTGGGTGGATGGGCCCAGTATTCGGTAGTGAATCAGAGTGTGCGGAGCCCCCGACCAGACCTCCCCGTGCTGCAGGTCCCGTGTGGGCTGGGTGGCGGTTTTGTTTTCATTTTCGGTTCCTCGCTGTTTTCGGTGGGTGCCTTTTCACTCGCTCCGGAGAGAGCCGGCAGGCATCCACAGATTGCTCAGATTTCCGCAGATTTTTTTCTGGGTTCCAATCCGCTGTCAGCGGGCGGTCTAGGAGAACTGCGGCTCGTCACCCAAAGCTGCCAAAGTTTCGCATAGCGCCCCTCTCGCTCTATGGGATTTTTGCTGACTCTACCTAATTGGTTTGGACCAGTTCGAGTTTCCACGCGGCCGTTTTTGTCGCAGGGAGGGCGTTGAGTTCCACCCAGCCGTGGGCCCGGAGCAAATCCTCCGTCGGGTCGAGGATCGCTGCGCCTACGATGGTGCGGCGGATTTTATCGGAGGGAGAGACGTAGGAGCCGGTGAACTCGCCGCGCACCTTGTCTAAACGCAGTGACAGGGGGGGCTGACCGGTAGACCAAGGGGTGACGCGGATTGCCCCTGTGCTCGAGATGCTTACGCTCCACACGTAGGGCGTTCCCTCCGCGGGATCCTTCAAGGCGAGTGTTAATATCCGGGGGGTGGATTCCAAGGCAGCCTTCTGAGTGAGGGAAAAGTGCTGGAAGAGCCCGGGCTTCGTGCTGCCATTCCAAACGCAGAAGTTTTCTGCGCTCAAATCAAGCTGAGCGACGCAGGACCAGTTGAAGTCCTTTGTTTCAAGCGCGGCAGCTTCGAACGATTCGGGATATTCGGCAGTGCCGTTGTTTTTCGTGACATGCGAAGACTGTCTTTCCACGGAGCCAGCAACCAAGCCAACGCTGGGGCGCATTTCCCAAAGGCCGTCTGCGAGAGACTCCCATTGGAGCGCTGCCAACAGACTGTTGGATTGATGTAGTTTCCCCGAGGATTTGAGGCGGCCTTCGTAAAACGGGGCGACCAGTGCGCCTGCCTCGTTCAAACGAAGGCCGGCACTTCCAGTTCCAGTCTGGCCTTCGAGGCGCGAGGCCCAGAGCACCCGACCCGAGGCCAGCACTTGCGCCAGCAAAAATGCGCGCGGACTGAGGCCGGGTCCTTCGGTGTTTGTGACGTGGTGGGAGGACCCCACATTGTAGCGGGCGACGGCCGTGCTGAGGTCCGCCGTTTGAGCCTCGTTTGCGCCAACGAGTTTTGTCAGATTCCTTGTGACGGCCGGCGCTGCGCTGCGCGCGCCCTCCTCTGTGGATTCCTGCGGTACGGACGCGCGATCCACAACGGATGCACTCAGGGAGGCGGGGGAGGTGGTGAAATCCAGTTCAAGGGCCAGTTGCTGCCTGCCCGCCTGCGCGCCCACCCCCAGTTTTGGCGTGCACACCAACTTTTGC
>CAMCIN010000111.1 GCA_945874745.1 Akkermansia muciniphila
TGAGTGTGACGATGTCGCTACCAGCGAATGCAGACTTCCTTGTCTTCGAATGCGCAGTGGTGCAGCGGCAGCCCCTCGTCTCGGAAGGCGTCGCACAATTCCCGGCGCATTATCTCGATGATGTGCAGGTGCGCGTTCTCCCACCAACACGCGATACGACCGCACAGGAATGAACGCTCCCAATTTAATCATCCACCGTCTCCTGAGCTTTGCCGCCGTTGTTCTCATCGGCCCTTCACTGCTGGCTCGGAACGGATTGCGTGAGTTTGCGGACGCGCATTGCTTTGATTGCCACGACAGCACGACGCACAAGGCAGGGCTCGATTTGGAGAAGCTTGACGCTTCGTTCACGGGGAAAAATGCGCTTGCTTGGGAAGCGGTGTTTGACCGGGTCTCCCGTGGGGAGATGCCGCCGCAGAAAAAGGCGCAGCCGAAGCTGGAAGAGAGAGCGGGATTTCTTGAGGTGCTAGGCAAGGAACTGCGGGAGGCCTCGCTCGCGCGGCAGGCGAAGGAAGGGCGCGGGCCAGTACGGCGCATGTCGCGCGCGGAATTTGAGACAACGGTGAATGACCTGCTGCACATCTACACGGACCCTCGGTCCTTTTTTCCCGAGGACGCGGTGACGGCCGGCTTCGACAAGGTCGGCGAAGGACTCACGCTTTCGGCAGCCCATTTCGCGGCGTACCAGACAGCCGCGGAAAAGGCACTGAACATGGCGAGCGAGCGCAGTGGGGTGCTCAACATGGACGAGGACGGAGCGGCGGTGTTTGCGCGCGAGGAGAAGACGTTTACGGGCTGGGGCAACTGGCTGGAGGGCGACACGATGGTGCTCACCTCGCGAATCCTGTATCCGAATCGCTCCGTCTACAACCTGCCCGCTCCGCGCAGCGGCCGCTACCGCGTTACCGTCACCGTACAGGCGCGCACGGTGACCACCGAGCTCGAGCTCGATGCTCGCCAGCAGATCCACCTCTTCGGCCCCACGCTTGAGCCTGGTCTGAAGGTCAACAAATTGACACAGAATGGGGAGTGGTGGACGGGCCGCGCGCTGCTGATCCGGCAATTCAAAGTCGAAGGGCCGCTGAAGCCCGACGGCACGCTCGATGAGTGGCCCAGCCTGAGCTATCGTGCGCTGTTCGGCGAACTCGACACGCAGCCGCTCTCGAAAATCACCGGCGTTCCTGCAGTCAAAGGCAAGCCGGAGCCGTTGTTCCCGGTTTCCTCTTCGCCGAAGGAAGATGCCGCGCGACTGCTCCGGCGCTTTATGCCAAAGGCGTTTCGGCGCCCGCCCCCGGAGGAAGTCGCCGCAGAATTCGTGGCTATGGCGTACGCCTCCCTCGACGACGGCGTGCCATTTCACCGCGCGCTGCTCGACAGCTACAAGGCGATCCTTTCATCGCCCTATTGCTTCCTGCTTCACGAAGATCCGGGCGCGCTCGATGGCTACGGGATCGCGACGCGCCTCTCCTATTTCCTCTGGAACTCCGCACCCGACGACGCGCTGCTCGGGGCTGCTGCGAAGGGCGATCTCGCCACACGCGAGGGCCGCGCGGCCCAGGTCGAGCGGTTACTCAAAGATGTCCGCGCGGAACGGTTTGAGCGGTCTTTTGTAGATCAATGGCTCGACTTGAAAAACATCAACGCGACGACTCCCGACGGTGTCTTGTATGCGGAAATCCCGCTTCTCATGACGACCTCGGCAGAGCAGGAGACCCGGCTATTTTTCCACGAACTCCTGGCGGAAGATCGCAGCGCGCTCGAGACGATTCAGAGCGACTGGACCTACGTGAACGAGCTGCTCAGCGCACTCTATGATTTGCCCGAGGTGCGCGGCTACGAGTTGCGCAAAGTACCGCTCACACCGCAGAGCCGGCGCGGTGGATTTCTCACGCAGGCGAGCATTTTGAAGGTGACCGCCGACGGCGCAAAAACCTCGCCGATCATCCGCGGCAAATGGGTGAATGAGCGCATCCTAGGTGTTATGCCACCGGATCCCCCGGATGACGTGCCGAAAATCGAGCCAGACATTCGCGGCGCGACGACTATTCGCGAACAGCTCGCCAAGCATCGCAGCACTCCCGCGTGCATGAGCTGCCACACGATCATAGATCCACCGGGCTTTGCACTCGAGACTTTCGATGTCATGGGCGGCTGGCGCGACTTCTACCGCATGCCCAAATTCACGGGTGCAGCCATCAGCCTCACGCGCTTCAACAACCGGCGCGTAAATCGGGGCCCGGCGGTTGAACGGGGCTACACCATGCCGGATGGTCGTTCCTTCGTCGACATCACGGAATACAAAACACTGCTGCTCGGGGACAAGGAGCGTATCGTGTCCGCACTCGCAGCGAAGCTGCTCACCTACGCCACCGGCGCACCCATGCAGTTCGCCGATCGCGACGACATCGCCGCCGTCGTCGCCGAGACCCGCGCGCAGAACTTCGGCCTTCGCAGTCTCATCCACGCCATCGTGCAATCCCGCCCCTTCCTCCACAAATGAACGCGCCCCTCATCCAGCTCCGCACCCCCGTCGGTCGCCGCCATTTTCTCCGCGCTGGAGCCGTGTCCCTCGCGCTGCCCGCGCTGGGGGCAATGCTGCCACGCCGCGCGCGCGCCGCCGAGAGCACGCCGCCAAAACGCCTGCTCCTCATTGGGCGCAACCTCGGACTGCATGCTCCGTTCTTTTTCCCAGAGACGCCGGGGCTCGGCTACGAGAGCACGCGCTACCTGAAGCACCTCGAGGAACATCGCGGAAAGTTCACGCTCTTTTCCGGTGTCTCCCATCTCCGCTATTCCCACCACACCAGTGAGCCGGGACTCTTCACCGGCGTGGAATGGGATCGCATCAAGGAGCCCGGAAAGTGGCTGCGCAATAGCATCTCGCTCGACCAGTTCGCGGCCGGGCGCATGAAGGCCGAAACGCGTTTTCGCAATCTCGTCATCAGTCAGGGGGCGGCACGCGAGTTTTCTTGGAATGAGAAAGGCGTGCCCGTTTCGCCGGAGCGCAGTCCTGTGGCGCTTTACCGCCAGCTCTTCACCAGCGGCAGCCCCGATGAAGTCGCAAACGAGATGCACCAGTTGAAGACCGGGCACAGCATTCTCGACAAGGTGAACACCCAGGCGAAAGCGCTCCGTCGCACGCTCGGACCCGAGGACCGCGAGCGGATGGAACTCATGTTCAGCTCCGTGCGCGAAGCCGAGGAGAGCCTCGTGCGTACCGAGGCGTGGCTGAACAAACCGAGGCCCCAGGTCGATTACGCCACGCCGAAAGCGGACCCGAATCCAAACCTGATCAAGGAGCGCGAGACGCTTTGGTATGACCTTGTGCGGCTCGCGCTGCAGACCGACTCCACTCGCATTATTTTGCTTACCCTTGGTGGAGTAGGACGCCCTTCCATTGAGGGTCTCACACTCGATCATCACGACGCGTCACACCACGGGAAGGACGAGTCGAAGATCGAGCAACTCGCGCTCGTGGAGGAGACTGAGTTGAAGCTCTTCAGCCGCTTCCTGGGCACCATGCAGCAAGTCCGGGAAGGTGACGCCACACTCTTTGATCACACCACAATCCTCAACGCGAGCAACCTGGGCAACGCCTCCGCGCACACCTGCGAGAACCTGCCCATCATCCTTGCCGGCGGCGCCTACAAGCATCAGGGCCACGTGGCTTACGACACGAAAAACAACACGCCCCTCAGCAACCTTTACCTTCGGGCACTGCACCAACTGGGTATCGAGTGCGATAGCTTCGGCTCGAGCAATGGGGTGATAACCCAAGTCTAGTCTTCCAGAGCAAACGCTCTTACCCTCAGGCCAGCCGAATTCCTTCCTCCCTATGACCTCAATCTGCCGTCTTTCCGTTTTAGCCCTCCTATCTTTCGCGCCCCTTGTGCATGCCCAAAACAAGGCGCCGGCACTTCCTGAGATGCCCGAGGCGCTCAAGAATTTGAAGCCGACGCTCAGTTTTTACGGTGCACCCGGTACAGGTCTGACACTCAATGTCACTTCACCTCAACCGCTCACTCCAGTGCAGTGGGAGGCCATCACTTCTCTGCATCCGAAGCGTTTCTTTTTTTCCGGCGATGCTCTGGATGATGCAGGAATGTCCAAGCTCGTCCCGCTGGATCCAACCTTCGTCTACGTCAATAAATCACTCCTTACCGGAGTGGGAGTGGCCCGGTTTGGAGAGATGAAATCACTGACGGGATTGGCGACGCTGCACATCGTTAAACCTACTCCGGAAGCCAAAGAGGCGCTCTCCAACCATCCCACAATCGAGTCATTTTCGTCGGACGGCGCGTTTGCAACAGAAGCGCTGACTGCACCGCACCTTCGCACGGTGGATTTGAAGCACGGTGCGGCGGACGATAAATTCGTGGCGCTTCTCGCAAATCATCCGGCTCTCGAAACGTTGAGGCTTTGGCCAAAGGGTGGGGCTTGGTTGACGGACGCGGCTTTTAAGCACCTGTCTACCATTCCCAAGCTCAAAAAGTTAACCGTGGATCTGTCCGTGTTGACCTACGACGGGGGCTTAAATCTGCTGAAGAAACTGCCGAATCTCGCGACTCTGGACTTCCACGAAGTGGCCATCTCTGAGGGGGATCTGGCGAAGCTCAAAGCCGATTTGCCCAAGGTCAAAATCACGGTCACGCCCATGCTACCGGAATACCGCATTCAATGGGACGGGTGGGCGGCCAAGCTTTCGGGGGCGAAAAAGTAGTCACCCCCGTAGCGTTATATTCTGAGGTGATGCATTTAGCGCGCCCCGCTTGGGGACGCGCACGCGGTAACGCTGGTGGGCTTGCCGTAGAAAGGCCGGATCATGAGGGCGCTTTCAAATGGCGATTCGGACTGCTGCAACAGGGCCGTCACCTGCGAGGCGTTTTGCTGGACCGTATGCGCCCAGCGAATTGCGTCTACCGGTGAGCGGCTCCGCGGGGCAATCTCGTCCGCCATGCCGCATTCCTCCCAGACCAAACGCCGCCGCTCTTTTGGCGTGCTGCTTACAGGTGACACTTAATCTCAGCCCCGCCTTACTTGCCGTGGTGCTCGAGGAGCAGCGGCAGACCAAGCCCGGGGAGATTCGGAATCTGGACTTCGCACCACTCTGGGCTTCGCAGGATCCCGCGGGTGTTTGCGTAGGCATCACGCCGGGCAAGCGAGACGGCGAGGTCCGGGTAAGCCTGAGATATCCGGCCAGCACGGTGGAGTTGGAATTCAAGATGAAGCTTCAAGGAAACCAGTGGCTGGTCGACGACATCCTTTACCCGGATCCACTCCGCTCGTTGAAAGCGATCCTGCAGGGCTCGGCGCAGCGCCCAGGCGGCTAAGACGTTCCAGTCCGGCAGCCTGCTGGCAGACGGAGGCGGGCCGTCCGGCGAAGGAGCGACGCTCCGGGTCGGTGCAATGGATTTGCCTGACGGAGGCGGCCGCGGCAGGGTGAACGTTTGCGCACGCCATGACGGAACTCATTCTCAACCGCCAGCACTACACCCGTCTGATTTTGGAGGAGGTGCCGGCGGCGAAGAAGTTTCTGTGGCTTGCTACGGCGGACCTCAAGGACCTGCACGTGTCGCGGGGGAGGCGGTTCGTCCCCTTTCTGGGGGTGCTCGCGGAGCTGGTGGCGCGTGGGGTTTACGTCAGGTTGCTGCACGCGAAGGAGCCGGGGCCGCGGTTCCGGGAGGACTTTGACAAGTATCCGGAGCTGCTGCACCCGGAGCTGTTCGAGAGGGTTTTATGCCCGCGCCTGCACACGAAGGCGGTCCTGGTGGACGGCCGGCTGGCTTATGTGGGGAGTGCGAACCTCACGGGTGCAGGCATCGGGGCCAAGAACGAGCACAGACGGAACTTCGAGGCGGGGATCCTCACAGATGAACCGGGCCTGGTGCAGCCGCTGATGGAGGAGCTGGACCTGCTTTGGATGGGCGGGCACTGCGGGGCCTGTCAGCGCCGAAGTGTGTGCCCAGACCCGATTGCGTGAACCGGACCGCCGCAGATGCAGAGAGGTATCCGCAGATTCCGCAGATTTAACGGATCAGAAGACCATTTAAAATACTTCCGTGGAGGTATTTATGATCTGCGAATCTCTGCGTCATCTGCGGATGACTCCTCGCTCCACCGGCGGCTTAGTGGGATTGGAGACCGGCGGTGTTTACGGAAATGACGCGGTAGCTGTGCTTTTTGCCGGGCTCCGCCGAGGAGTCGGTGTAGGTCATTTTTTGGAGCGGTTGGGTCGGGGTGTCGCTGTACTGGAGGCCTTGAAAGATGGGGCGGCCGAACGGATTCTTGGGCGCTTCGGGCACCGAACCCAGGGGCTTGCCATCCCGTTCGATGAGGAAGTGGGAGAGGCCGTTTTCGAGGTCGGCCGTCGCGTCCCAGGTGAGGAGGTTGCCGTTGACCCGCACGTTGGAGGGGGCCGGGGGCGGGGAGAGGTCGGTCACGGCGGTGTCCTTGACGTACTGCATCCAGGCCTTGGCGATGCGCTCGCCGGGAAGCCAGAGAGACTTTTGTGTGTCCCCGGCAAACGCCTTGAGCGGAACGGCTTCGCTTCCGAGCAGCGGTGCGAGCCAGGCGTGCTGGGGCGGGACGGTGGCAAGGGGCTCGCCGTCCTTTTTGGGAAGGCGGAGGCTCAGGCACTCGTCCAGCCAGGGGATGGCGAGATAGCGTTGGTTGCCGCATTCGTGACTGGTGAGCGGGTCGACGGCGATGCCGATAAGGCCGCCCTTGGAACGCACCTCGCTGAAAAAGGCTTCGTTTGCGGGCCATACCCCGGCAAAGCGGCCATCCTTTACGGAGACGCCCTCCTTGGTGCCCGGATTGCACATGAGGGGCACTTGCAGCGCGCCCGCCGGCACGGTGTGGGGTTTGATCGTTGCGCGTTGCGGGTTTTCCGTGAGCAGAGGCACGCCGGAACGGAGCCAGGCAGCGGCGACGCGTTCGGGGTGGAGGAGGACCATCCCGCCGGCCCAGTGGCCGCCGCCGCTGTGTCCCCAGAGGGCCCACGGGACCGTGGAAAGTTCCGGGTGGCCGGAGGCGCGGCCGAGGTCGGCGAGTGCTTTTTGGAAGGCGGCGCTCGAACCATTGCGCGGGTCGCACCACATCTGGCAATCGGCCTTTTCCGGCTGTTCGTAGGAGGGGCCCAGGAGGGCGCAGCCGTGTTTGGCGGCGAGGGCCTGCCAGTGCAGATCAAAGGCGCCGGTAAGTCCGGATTTGCAGGAGCCTTCACCGCAGCCGTGCTGGTGGACGATGACGCCGCGAATGGCTTTCACACCCGGGGGGAGCCAGATGGTGTAGTTGACCGGAAAGATGAGCTCCCCCGGCTGGGTGGAGGCCTCATAGCGCACCCGGTGGTAGGGGGCCTCGGCGGCGGGAAACACGTCGTAGGGTGCCTTCTGCGCGAAGGCGGAAGCGGTCAAGGCGAGGAGAGCAAGGGGGAATAAGCGCATGGGGTGGATGTGGATTTGGCCGGTATACAGCAATGGGGCAAGGCGCGGGAGGGGAAACTTGGCTCGGCGGAATGCCCGCGCTTTACCGCGGTTGCGTGCCCACGGTGGCGGGTGGAGGTTGGAGTCGGTCCGGGATGTTGTTGTTGTCCCGGTCAAAAGGACGCCCATAAGTGGTCGAATTGTGTGCGCGGATGCGGCGCAGGACCTCCAGAAAAAGACCGCTCCGTGGGAAGTGGGTCTTCGCGCCGTTGACCACCGTCCATTCATCCGGGCAGCCGACTCCTTCGGCACTGGACTGTCCACCGAGCCAGTCAATGTCGTTTACCAGAAGTATGTTGCGCACGCCAAGACGCGCCGCCTGTACTGCGGCAGCGCAGGCGGACTCGTTTCCGCCGACGATGAGCAGGTCAGCCTCAACCACCTCCGCGAAGAGAATACGGGGCAGAAGCAGCAGGGGCAGGAGGAGGTTTTTCATAGCTGGCCTATGGGTTGCACCAGCGGCCAGAGCCGAACCTCCTCGGCAACCAGGTGTGCGGGCAGTTGGGCGAGCTGCAGCACGAGCTGGCCTAGGTCGGCGGGGGAAATGCACTTTGCCAGAACTTCGGGCCCGCGCGGGGGAAGGCCCGCCGCCGCCGTAAAGTCCGTCTGTCCCCAAGAGGGGAGGAGGGAGGTGACCCTTACGCCATGCGGGCGCAGTTCGGAAAGCAGGCAGCGCGTAAACATGAGGAGGCCGGCCTTGGCAGCGGAGTAAGCGGCCCATCCCGGCCAGGCATGGACCGAGCAAGCGCTCCCGATGTTTACGATGAGCCCGCTGCCCTGTTTCTGCATGACCCCCGCCGCGCGGCGGCACCCGAGCATGGCCCCGGTCAGATTGCTGGCGATGCTCTGCTCCAGCGCAGCGTCCGTCTGCTCGCTGGCGGGGCCGATGTGCACTCCTTCCCCCGCGTTGTTGACCAGAACATCGAGCCGGCCCGTTCGTCGGAGCACCTCGGCAACCAGCCTGTCCCAAGCCGCGCCATCCGTCACATCCGCGACGAAAGGCGACGCCCCGATGCGGCTGGCCGTCAGGGCCAGCTTCTCCGGGTCGCGGCCTGTAATCCAGACGGCGGCGCCTGCGTTTGCGAAGGCCTCAGCGATACCCGCACCAAAGCCCCCGGAGCCTCCAGTGACGACGACACTCTGTTTGTTTAGTGAATCCATAATTCAATGGACAAACCGTATAGCATCGGCAACGCGCGCTTCTTTGCAACCCCCATCGGTGTATTTGGCATCCCGTCGGGTCGCTGCACTGTGGAGGGCGTATCCCGGTGACATCCCTGCGCCCAACCCCCGGGGACCTATGACTCAGACCATTGTCCGGAGATTTGTGAAATCTAGCAGATGAGTGGAAACCACAAAAAATCTGCGGAAATCTGCCGCATCTGCGGATGACTCTCCGCACCCTCGAAAGGTAGGGCGGCGGTGGAATTCCGGAGTTCAGGTTGAAAAGCAGACCCGGTGGGGGTTTGCTGTGGGTCCAATGGCTGGCTTCCGACTTTTTGATCTCAACCCTGAACAGCAAAAGGCAGTCCTCACCACGGAGGGGCCCCTGCTGATCCTTGCGGGTGCGGGCACTGGGAAGACGCGGGTGATCACGGCGCGGGTGGCACACCTGATTGCCGAGGGGGTGGATCCCGGGAGCATTCTGGCGGTGACCTTCACCAACAAGGCGGCCAACGAAATGCGGGAGCGGCTCGCGGCCATGGTCGAGAAGTCGAAGGCTAAGAAGGTGCTCATGAGCACGTTTCACGCATTGTGCGTGCGGATTTTGCGGACGGGGATCGAGCGGCTGGGCTACAAGCGCAACTTTTCCATCTACGACGAGGGTGACACGACCGGGCTGATCAAGAAGATCATCACGCGGACGGCGGCGCAGGACGAGAAGCTGGATCCCGGGCTTGCGAAATCCCTGATTTCAAAGGCCAAAAACAACGGCTGGAGGGAGCCGTCACCCGGGGACGAGAAGAGTCTTGCGGGGGCTGTTTTTGCGCGCTACCAGACGGAGCTCAAGGCGCTGAACGCGGTGGATTTTGACGATCTGCTTTTGCTGAGTGTCCAGCTTTTGGAGGAGCACGAGGAGGTGCGGAGGCAGTGGCAGGAGCGGTTCCGTTATCTGATGGTGGACGAGTTTCAGGACACCAACAGCCTGCAGCTGCGGTTGGTCAGCCAGCTGGCGGATGCACGCATGAACGTCGCGGTGGTGGGAGACGACGACCAGTCTATCTACGGGTGGCGCGGGGCGGAGGTGACCAACATCCTGGAGTTTGAGTCGCATTTCCCCAACCCCACGGTGGTCAAGCTCGAGCAAAACTACCGCTCCACCAACCCGATTTTGCAGACGGCCAACACGCTCATCCGGAACAACCCGAGGCGCCGGCCCAAAAATCTTTGGAGCGCAGTGGCCGGCGGGGAGAAGGTGCGTCTGATCGCCATGCCCGACGACCGGGAGGAGGCGCAGTATATTGGCGACGACATCCAGCGGCGCCAGATGGAGGACGGCTTGAAGTGGGAGGACTTCGCGATTTTGTTCCGGATGAACGCACAGTCCCGGCTGCTGGAGCAGCAGCTGCGGCATTTGAAGATCCCGTACAAGGTTATCGGCGGCAAAAGCTTTTTTGACAGGAGGGAGGTCAAGGATCTCCTGGCCTACGCCAGCTGCGTGTTAAACACGGACGACGACGTGTCGTTGCTGCGGATCATCAACACGCCTGCGCGCGGGATGAGCCCCGGGGTGGTGGAGAAGGCCATTGCGCACAGCACCAAGCTCCAGTGCAGTGTTTGGCAGGCGCTGGGGGACAGCGGCCTCCAGGCGGAGTTGAGCTCGCGCGCCTCGACGGCGGTGGCGCAGTTTGTGGAGTTCGTGGACCGTTACGAGACGCGGTTGAATCAGCCGCTGGTGGATCAGCCCGCCATTTTGCGGGAACTGGTGGAGGAGACCGGCTATCTGGACGACTTGCGGCGCTCCTGCAAGACGCCGGAGGAGGCGCTTTCACGGGAGACAAACGTGCGGGAGATGTTGAAGAGCTTCGATGAGTACGGAGCAGCCTCGACCGAGGGGCTTCGCGGCTTTCTGGACGAGATGCTGTTGCGCCAGGAGCGGGAGGAGGACGACGACGACGATTCGAAGGGAAGCGGGGTCACATTAATCACGTTACACGCCGCCAAAGGCTTGGAGTTTCCCAATGTGTATCTGGTTGGCCTGGAGGAGGGGATCATTCCGCATGATCGCTCCAAAATGGAGGGCACCGTGGACGAAGAGCGGCGCCTGTTGTACGTGGGGATCACCCGGGCGCGCCAGCGACTGAGCATCACCTGGTGCCAGCAGCGGTTTAAGTTTGGGAGTGTGACCCCATGCAACCTGAGTTCCTTTGCCAAGGAGCTGCCCCCGGAGTTTGTGTCGCAGGAGTCTCTCAAGCAGATGCAGAACACGCCGGTGACGGTGGAGTCTGCCAAGGCAAGGTTTGACGCGATGCGCGCGATGCTCGAGCGCTTGTAGCGCTTGTAGCGCTTGTAGCGCTTGTAGCGCGGCCTAACCCTTCCATCACCGGCAGTTATCCGCAGATGTCACAGATTTCGCAGAGGAGAAGAACTCCTAAAAAACATCTGTGAATCTCTGCGTCATCTGTGGATCACCGCTTTGTCATCCGTGGATCACCGCTTCGTCTCGCTTGAAAAAAGGTGGCCCCGCCTTTGCCGTCTAGCCGGGTCTCCCGTTCCCTCGTTAGGTAACGGGGGAGACCTGGGACGGGCATCAGACTTCCAATAAAGGCATGTCATCAACCTGCCCACCCCGGCCTCCTGATTAGATATATCGGATCGGGATTGCCAGCGTACACTCGAACAACGCAGGGCCATTTTGTTGCCAAACCTTAACCCACAAACCGACGCGGATTTGAACATCCGCTCCGTGCTGCGCAGTCAGGCCGGCGTTGGAAAAGAGCTGTCGAAAAGAACTGTGGAAAACCGGCGCACGGCCACCAAAAACCGGGCACCTATTCTCTAGACCTATTCTCTAGGCTGCACACCCAGTTCCGCGGCCAAAAGCTGCTTCAAACGGGCGTGTGCGGAGTTCACTTCCTCCGCAGTGAGAGTCCTCTCAGACGACCGATATGTCAATGAATAGCCGAGCGACTTTGCTCCCGCCGGCACCCTCACTCCTGTCGGATCCGTGAACACATCAAACAAGGTCACCCCTTGCAAAAGCGGCTCTTTTCCGGACTCCAGCACCTCCACCACACGGCCATGGGGCAGCTCCAGAGGAGTCACCAATGCTATATCGCGCGTCGTGTGGGGAAACCGGGGCAATTCCTGGAAGCGCGCCGCAGCCGCAGGCAGCGCCAGCTCGGCGTCCAGTGCGAGCTCCGCCGCCAGCAGTGTTCCTCCGAGATCCAGCGCCTTTGCCTCGGAGGGGCGCAGCTGCCCGGCAATCCCGGCGTCCGCTCCGTCCACCAGCACCCGCACCGCCACGCCAAGGCTGCCCGTCGCCGGGAGCTGAACAAATTCCACGGTCTTTCCGAGCACCGCCGAAAGGACGCCCTTGAGGTCGAACAGATCCACGTCAGGCGCTGTCGCGCAACGCCAGCTGGGACTGGCCGATGCGCCGGCAAGCACCACCCCAAGGTGCGTGCGCTCCTCGCTCCCTTCGCCGGAAAAAACACGCCCCACCTCAAACAAGCGCACCTGTTTGACGCCGCTGCGCGCATTCCGGGCGGCCGCCTCTAAAAGCCCGGGAACCAGCGCAGGCCGCAGCACCACCTGGTCCTCGTTGAGCGGATTTTTGACGCGCAGCAAGGGGACCTGCACAAAAGGGCTCAGCGCCATGCGCTCTGAAACCAGCGTCAAACTCCGGGCCTCGAACAAGCCCTGACCCACCGCCGCCCGCCGCAGGTGCATCAGCCTGTCGTACTGCGCGTCCGCAGGCGAGGCGTGGCTGAAGTGCGCGCGCGTGGAGGCGGGGAAATACTCGATGCCCACAATCCGGGCAATCTCTTCGAGCAGATCGACTTCCCGGGTCAGGTCGCCCCGGTGCGAGGGCACGTCCCAGCCCCCATCAGACTTGCTGAGTCCCAGCGCGCCGAGAATCTGGGAAATCCGCGCCTCGGGTACCGACGCGCCCAACAGCGCGCCCACCCGCTCGAGCCGGAACGGTATGTGTCTGACGGGCGTGAGTCCCATCAGGAGTGCGTCCACGTCCATTTCGGGGTCGCCGCCACCGACCTGCAACGCCACAGCGCGCGCGCCGGTCAGCTCGGCGAGGAGCGCTGCCGCCCGCTGCGAGGCCCGCAACGCACCGGCCGCATCCACACCGCGTTCAAAGCGGTAGCTCGATTCGCTTGAAAGCCCGAGGCGCCGTGAAGTCCGACGGATCAGTCCCGGCTCAAAAGCCGCGCTCTCCAGGGCCACGCGCTTTGTCCCCTCGTCGACGGCCGTGGTGGCGCCGCCCATCACGCCCGCAATCGCGACGGGTCCGCTCTCGTCGGCGATGACCAGGTCTGTCGCAGACAGTGCGTACGTCTTCCCATCCAGCGCCAAAATGGTTTCGCCGGGGGCTGCAAAACGCACGCCGAGGCTTCCGCGCAGCTTGTCCGCATCGAAGGCGTGCAAAGGCTGGCCGGTCTCAAGCAGCACCCAGTTGGTG
>CAMCIN010000112.1 GCA_945874745.1 Akkermansia muciniphila
CGTGAAACGCCGAGTATATACATTGAAACAGCTAAAACAAGAGATTCCGCTCGCAGGCAAATTCGTAGAAGAAGATTTAGGTGGGGTAATCCCAGAAGCAATTAATTATCCTATTCCGAAAGAACTCGCATTTCGGTCGGTATTGCCGAACCCTGCAGATTTAGGATTGTTACCTCCGAGAGAATCGCGGCGCCCCCTATCCGTGCGTCGAATTCGACATTCCAGACGAAATAATAGACACGCGCCCGCAGCGCACACCACAAAAAATAACGAACCCGAGCGAGAAAATATGCGCCTAGTTGTCGAAGACATCGACGGCGCTGACCGACGACGCGATTTATTTGGTTTACCGAAATGAAGCGCGTATATCCACCGATTTTTATTTTTAGTTTCTATTATATATCACGCACGCACGCGAAGCGTTATATATAATTCGCGATGTCAAATAACAACAATTGGAAACGAGTCGGCGGGTTCTCCCGCACTGGAACCCAAAATTATGTGAGAACAAATGACGCAGCAATGGGTGGGACCATATTCGGTTCAACCGATGTTTCCTATAATACCGGAAACTCTACCCTGCGAATTGGAAATAACGCGGGGGTCGTTTTCATAAACGGCGATATTGATATGTCGGGTGGTCCAGGTGTCGGCGCACCCATTAATCGCGTGAGAAATGTCCGTGACCCCATCGCCGACCAGGATGTCGCAACCAAATTTTATGTGGATGCAGGAATGGACACGGGCGCAATCCTTGCCCAGGTACGCGTCCCCGTGGAGCGGGATGACACGGCGGAATCTCTGCACGAACGGATTCAGCTCGCGGAGAGGTCCCTGTACCCGGAAGTACTTCAGCGCTTGGCCTCGAGGTGAGTCGTTCCCACCGAACGCGAACCAACCAAACACATGCAGCTTCTCAGGACACAAGCGAAAGCGGCTCGCGATGGTGCGGTGCCGTGAGTTCGGATTCCTGAGTCGTTGGAGGAAGCCAGCAGCCAGCCTTACTGAACCTTAGTTTGTGTCTCCCCCGAGCGTGGGGAGCGGCATTTCCACGAAGTTCACGGCGCCAGTGGGGAAAAGCACCCGAGTGGGCAGTTCCTCGGAGGGCAGGGAGCCAAGGGCTGAATCAGCAGAGTCGTTGGCAAAAGAAGGGAAGGCCCCTGGGTCCAGAATATCGGACCTGTAAGAGACGTCGCCTTGAAGCGTTTGGAGGTCGTGCTGCGCGTGGGAGCCGTCTCGGCCCAGCGCTAGCCGTGACAAGGCTGGAGCGGCCACAGAAAATGCCACGCAGGCAGCCAGCGCCGCCAAGGTCGAGGCTGCATGGCCGAGGGCGCCCCAGACCGAGCCGGACTTATACGCAAAGATCCTTTCGCGCCTGGGTTGATCCAACTCAAGTTCCAAACCTGAGAGTTCCCTGTCCAATCCCTCCTCCAAAAGACGTGCCGTCTCCATCATGGCCAGAGCGTCTGCCCGGGACTCATTGCATCCAAGCATCAAAGATTCCACAAAGAGCCGTTCGGAGGGCTCCAATTCGTTGAGAACGTAATTGGTGATATCAACTTCGCTGAGGCGTTGCATAAGAGTAGGAGGGCAATTGGCGTGCGGGCTCCGCCGAGGGGCGTGGCGGAACCTACGCTGATTTCGTTAAATAGATAATTTTTTCTTCCCGGTCGTCCCGTTCCATCTTTTCCCGCAGGCTGCGCATGGCCGCATTGAGGATGAAACCGACATTCCCAACACTCAACTTGGTGATGTCGCTGATTTCTTGGTACGAATGAAAGTTTTGGAACCTGAGCCGAACGACTTCGCGCTGGTTGGGAGTGAGCTCCTGGACGAGTTCCATCAACCGGGCAATCCGCTCCTTGCGCTCCATTTCAAAAGAGGGGGAGGGTTCATCGGAACTCCTAGATTCAAACTCCGAGTTCTCCACGTGCACGTAGCGCTCTTGGCTGCGCAACACTTTCAGGGAGCAATTGCGGCAAACGGTGAAAAGCCATTGGGAAAGATGGCCCTCGATCGCTTCCTGCTCCTGCTTGTAGAGGCGCATGAAGGTGTCTTGGACCACGTCGCGAGCGCGTTCCAAGTCCCTTACAATGCTGTAAGAATATTGCAGCAGCGGCTTTTCATACCGCTGCATGGCGGTCTGAACCCATTCCGTTTTCTTTTTTTGTTTTGATCCAAACATGTTCTGGGAGGTTGCAGGGGGGTTCTAACAGAGATAACCGGGCGAGTCATGCTTTCTTGGGGATTGCATGAGTTTTTCGCGGGAAACAGTCGATTGTTTAGCTGCCGTGCGAAAGGGATGCGACCACTTCGATATCTGCGGTCTGCGGAAACATGTCAACGGGCACGACCGTCTCCAGTTGGTAACCAAAGCCCACGAGCGCTCCCACGTCCCTTGCAAGGGTGGCTGGATCGCAGGACACGTATACCAGACGCCCTACCGGGGCTTTCCCGAGGAGCTCCGTGACTCGTGGCGAAACCCCCGCGGCTGGGGGGTCTAGCAGCACCGTCGTACGCATTGGATCCGCTCCGGCCAGGATTTGGGAAAGCTGCAAGGCGACGTCTCCGCAGATGTAGGTTTCATTGGAGCCTGCCTTTTTTTGGGCGGCCGCGATCGCACCGGGGTGGGATTCGATTCCGGTCACCCTTTCAAAACGGTCCGCCAGAAGGCTGCCGAAGAAACCCGCACCGCAGTAGGCGTCCACCAGAAGTTCGTGTCCACTCCCGACTAAGGAGGCGACGAGGCGCACCAGTGCCTCGGCGGCACCATCGTTGGTTTGCTCAAAGAAGAGGACTTCGGGACGAGCGGAAAGGGTGTATTCCCCAGGGTTGGGCTGCGTCTGGCGGAGGGCTGCGAGTCGGTCGTTTACGGCGGTGGAGGCCAGCGGGCAGCTTTCGATGTCCACGATCTCACGGCCGCGCTTCGCATAAAAGCCGACATGCACCGAGCCACCTTGGTTTGCGACGTGGACGAGGATCCGGTTTCGGTAGCCAAAACTTTGGGGCGAAGCGATCGCCGGGGCCACCGGTGGCGCCGGGATCTTCCCCAAACGTTCGAGCAGCTCTCTGACTTGGTTTGTCTTCCATTCCAACTGGGTTGGATACGGGACGTGCTGATAAGCGCACCCGCCGCAGCGTTCGAAATGCTCGCAAACGGGTTGCTGCCTCAGTGGGGACGGGACCTGAACCTGCAGGAGTTCCGCTTCGCAAAAGCGTTTCTGCAACCGGATAGGGTTGGCGAGGATCGCCTCGCCTGGAATCGTAAACGGGACGAAAACAACGAGTCCGTCCTCCCTGCCTATGCCAGCGCCTCCATAAGCGACCCGCTCAATTTGAAGGGCAAGGGGAGCGGCGGTTGCCTCTGGTTGGGGCGGGGAGAGCTGCGGCAGCTGCCTTTGTTTGGGTGTGCCGGCTTGCGGTCGCCCTCGACGGGAACGACTCACGGCATCCGTGTGGTCGGCCCACCGGAACGGCAGTAGTTGAAGCGGCTTTCAAAGCCCAGTTCGGGAGGAAACTCCTCGAAACCCCCTTGCACCCAGGGGGCAACGGAAGGAAGTGCCGGCGCGTAGGACTTTCTGAAACTTGGAGCGGGAAAAGTCACCACCTCGTAGAATCCCGCACCCATGCGCATCAGGGTCCTGCCGAGACCGGAAACAACGCCGTAGACCATGCCTGAATTGCCGTGCAGTTGGTTTTTACTGTCAATCGTGACGTAAAGCTCGGAAGCCCCAAGAGTCAGGTTTGCTAGGCCGCGTGAAAGCTTGCGGATCGGGCCGTGATCCAAAAACGGTGGGTCTTGAAGGTCGGCCCTGCAATTCGTCTGCAAGCCCGGAGCGGAGGACCATACGAGCGCTGCGAGGAGGAGGGGAAGTCTGGGGGACCTTTTCACAATGCAATCCTAGAGAAGTCGAGCGCTTGAGGCAACCCGCAAAGCAATTTCGGCGGGCTTTTTGTCGAGCCTAGGGAATGTTCACTCTTGCTCCCTTTTCACTGACTCCACAAGAAACGGACGAGTGATCCGCAGATGTCGAAGGTGTGGCCTCTCTGTAATAAATCAGAAGAAGCTCTTAAAAACATCTGAATATCTGTCTCATCTGTGTATCCCTCGCAGTTGCTTGGGTTACCCAACGGGAACACGACCCAATGAAGGGGCGTGCCGGCGGGAGGTTGCCCGTTGCCGGCTGATTTTCTGGCCCTGTAGCGCACAAAAGAGGCGCAATTTGAGAAGAGTTCGACCAATTTTGCGCGCTGGCGACGGGGATCTGTGCCAGTCGCGTTGAAACTTCATGGCCAAGCCCGCCTCCTTGATTGAAGCACTGGCGAGTTCGGTGCCGTTCCAGCAGGTGCTGCGCGCGCGCTCCGTCCGGAAATTGGCGCGCCCACCCGTCGTGCTCGAAAACGCGGTGGCCGAGGCGCATCCCCATCTTCTCAGTGTGCTCGCACTCAGCCAGCCGGGGCGGACGTGGGTTGTTTGCGAGAATCCTCGGGCGCAGGAGCGGCTTTTCGCAGTGCTACAGCAGTGGATTCCCGGGGCAATTTTTTTTCCAGACGCCCCGGAGGCCCAGATGGAGGGGGTCATTGCGGACCCGTCCATAGGGGCGGAGCGCCTTTCCGCCTTGGAGGAGCTGCGGGGAACGCCTGCGCAACCGCAGTGCATTTTGTTGACCACAGCGAGCCTGGAAAGTCAGGTGCCGAGTCCTGAGGGATTGCGTTCAAGCGGGCTTCATTTGCGCAGGGGCCAGCGCGTGGATCGGGCAGAGATCGTCGCCGGGTTGGAGGCGCAGGGGTATGAAGTGGTGTCCCAGGTCGCCGAGCGCGGGCAGCTCGCGGTCCGAGGAGGGATTCTGGATTTGTTTGGCTTCCAGCACATGCGGCCGGTGCGGCTGGAGTTGTTTGGGGATGAAATCGAGTCCATCCGCGCCTTTGATCTGGATGCGCAGACCTCGGTGGAGGTGTTGGAGGAGTGCACGCTGCTCTCGCTGGATGCTGGAGAAGCGGGGTTGGTGCCGTTTGTGGGGTTGATTGGGCCCAAGGACCGGGTGATTTACTCCGATGCCTACGGCGCCCAGACCCAGGAAATGGCGGGCGGGGGGGAAGAGCCGCAGCAGGACAAATGGCTAAAAAAGGGCGGGCTCCCAGGGGGGGAGGTTTTTGCAGTCCTAGTGGGGGGCGCTCCCGGGCAGGCGGGGCGCGTGGAGTCCGATGCCACAGCCTGTTTTGAGACGGGACTGGGCCCGTTTAATGCCGGTGATTTTATTGTCGACGAGCACAAGAGGGACCAGTTTTTCCAGCAGCTCAAAGAGTGGCGAGACGGCGGATGGAGTGTGTTTTTGTTCTGTCGCAGCGAGGGGGAGCAGGAGCGCTTGCAGGAGATGCTCGAGGCGGCCGAGGTGGGGGGCATTCACTGGTGTTTGGGAGACATGCCGGGAGGGTTTGTGTGTCCAGGTGCGCGGGTGGCGGTCCTGTGCGACGGCGAGTTGCTGGGGCGCTCGGCGCGGCAGGTCCGGGTGCGCAGGAGGCCCGTGGCGGAGGTGTTGCGGCGGACGATGCCTGATTTTTCAGACTTAATTGAAGGGGAGCTGGTGGTGCATCTGGACCACGGCATCGCGCGATTTGAGGAGTTGCGGGAAATTCCCCGCGAGGGGACTCCCGAGCAGGTTTTGGTGCTCGGCTTTGCACATAACGCAAAGATGTACGTGCCCTTGGAGCAGAGCGGGCTGGTTTCGCGGTATGTGGGGATCGGTAAACGCAACCCGCCGCTCAGTGAACTGGGGGATGGTAAATGGGCGCGGGCGCGCAAAAGTGCGGAGCAGGCGGTCTACCAGTATGCAGGGCGCCTGCTTGCGCTGCATGCGGAGAGGGAGACGAGTGCGAGGGAGGCGCACGCGGTGGACAACCGGTGGGTGGAGGAGTTTGAGAATGCCTTTCCCTACGAGGAAACCCCGGACCAGTTGAGCGCAATTACGGCGGCAAAGATCGACATGGAATCGCCGCGGCCAATGGACCGTTTGATTTGTGGGGACGTGGGGTTTGGGAAGACCGAGGTGGCCATTCGCACCGCTTTCAAGGCGGTCATGGGGGGGCGGCAGGTCGCGCTGCTGGTGCCCACCACGGTTCTGGCCGAGCAGCACTACCGGAACTTCCGGGAGCGCATGAGCGCGTTTCCGGTCCGGGTAGACATGCTTTCTCGGTTCCGGAGTCCCGCGGAGCAGCGCCAGACGGTCGAAGGGCTCCGGGACGGCTCGGTCGACATTGTCGTCGGCACGCACCGGATCCTTTCGACGAAACTGGAGTTCAAAAACCTCGGCCTGGTGGTCATCGACGAGGAACAGCGTTTCGGCGTGTTGCACAAGGAGCGGCTCAAGGAGCGCTTCCGGTTGGTGGACCAGTTGACCCTTTCGGCCACCCCGATTCCCCGCACCCTCTATCTTTCCCTGATGGGGGCCAAGGATATGAGCACGCTGGAGACCCCGCCCGCCAACCGGATCCCGGTGGAGACCTTTGTGTGTCCCTACGACGAGCGCATCATCCGGGATGCGATCCAGCGCGAGGTGGCCCGCGGGGGGCAGGTGTACTTTTTGCACAACCGGATTGAGAGCATTCACCGGGTCAAGGACAGGCTGCAGCAACTCCTGCCCAAAGTCCGCTGCGTGGTCGGGCACGGGCAGATGGACGAAGACGAGTTGGAGGAGGTGATGCACACCTTTCTGGAGGGCCGAGCCGACGTGCTCATTTCGACCACGATCATTGAGAGCGGGTTGGACATCCCCAATGCCAACACGATCCTCATCGACAGGGCCGACCGTTTCGGGCTCGCCGACCTCTACCAACTGCGCGGGCGCGTGGGCCGCAGCGACCGGCAGGCCTACGCCTACCTTCTGCTGCCGCGCGCCCTGCTTTCCACCGGCGAGGCGCGCAAACGCATCAACGCCATCAAACAGTACTCCTCGCTGGGGGCGGGGTTTAAGATCGCCCTGCGCGACTTGGAAATCCGGGGGGCCGGCAACATTTTGGGCACGCAGCAAAGCGGGCACATTTGTGCGATTGGATTTGAACTCTACTGCAGCCTGTTGAAGCAGGCCATGGCGGCGCACAAGGGGGAGGCGAAAATGAACCCGGAGCAGGCGGCGTCCCATCTGGATTTTGTATCCTCTAGGGAGCCGGATTTCCTGGCGGCGCCCGGCGGCACGAAGGCTCCCGCGTTTTTGCCCATGTCCTTTTTGGGAGACGCCGCCACTCGGATTGCGGCTTACCGGGCGTTGGCCGGGGCGAAGGACGAGGAGGGTCTGGAGGCGCTGGCCGAGAGCTGGCGCGACCGTTTTGGCGCGCGGTTGCCGGAGGCCGTGGAGAATCTGCTGTGCGTGCACGCCATTCGGATCGTCGCTGGGGAGCGAGGGATCGGCACATTGGAGGTCAAGGAGCAGAAGGTGATGCTCTCCCGAGGGGGGGACTACATCCTCCTTGGAAACAAGTTTCCGCGCCTGAGCCACCGGCTGACCCCCACGGCCCAGCTGCACGAATTGCTCGGGCTGGTCCGGAAGTTTTGAGGCCGCCTGCGGGCGGCCTGCCTCGCCCAAATGGGGCTCCGGGGCGGCGAAGGGCTTTGCTGCGACAAACCCTAAAGTGCACAATTGAGGGATACGACTGCCGTGAGCCTTTGTTAAAAGGCAAATACTAGGAATGCGTATTGCCTTTTTAAGTTGCTCGACAACGCCCCGGCCAATAAGCAACTTGCCGACTAGGCGTAGGTAAATTGCCCGCCGGTACAACCTGAACCCCCTAATGAAAAAGTTTTTTCTAATCGCCCTCTTAGTGCCCGTTACAGCGGTCATCTTCTCTTCCTGCGCAGCAGTCACCGGAAAACTGGCGACCCCGGAGCGGATTGCTCAACTGCCCGAACCTCTCAGAAGCCAGTTGAAGGAAATGATACGGCAGCAAAATGCGATGGCTGCTCGGTTTACGTCGGGCACCAAAAAGATGCTCGATGCCTACGGTATTATTGCAGACGCAATCGGCCTTAAGGATGTCGCCGCCAAACTGCGCGCAGAATCCCAGGCGCTGAAAGCCGGTTCCTCCCTCGCTGACACTCGGAAGGCCATTTCCCGGTCGGACGGTCTCATGAAGGAGGTCCGTTCCAAGATGGCCTCCTCAAACAACGTGACGGCCGTGAGCAAAGAAAAGTTCAACCAGGGCGTCCGCACCAAAAACGAAGCCTACATGATTGAGCACCAGATTGGGATCGAGGCCGGTGTGCAGGCGGTCAAAGGGATTGCAGCAATGGCGAAGGCCTCGCCGATGGACAAGGTGATGTTGACCGCCACCTTGGACCCGCTCTTCTTCTTTGCTCGGGACATCCCCCGTTTCCAAGAGCAGGAACGGAAGTTTGATGAAATCTGCAAGGAGTACGCGAAGAACCGGAACATTCAGATTCCGACCCAGCCGCTGCCCACTCCCAAGCCTTCGAACACTAACTACTAGGTTCGTGCAGTTTTCGTTCGGAGGCGCCGTGGCACTCGCTTGAGTCTCCTGCGGCGCCCTCTGTACGGAACGTCGCTGTCGACGGCCATCTTTGGATTAGGGCCACTGCGTCAGTCCCTTATCTTGTATACTCATGCAATTCCACCGAATTTTGAGCGCTTCGAGAGCCTTGTTGGGGTACTCCCGCTCCGTTACGCTTCTGATGGTGCTCTCGTGCGGCTTGGCCGTGGTGCAGGGGGCCTCCTCCAAGAAGGAGAAAGCCCAAGCCAAGTCCACTCCGAGCGAGGCGAAAGCCCCCGAATCGGCGGAACCCCTACAGCCGATCAAATACTCTGGAATTTGGCTTTCCGGGAAATACTCCGAGAGCGAAGCGCGGTTCCCTGTTGGGAAACGTTACGCACTGTCCTCTGCAAAAGGAGAGGGGGTGCCCCAGCTTTCTCGGCAACTATTGGCCAGTCTGCGGGCTGTTGCTCAACCGAACGGCCGGCGGCTTGTGGATGCGGTGGCCCCGGACGACTACGCGCCCTCGACCACCGGTGGACAGGCCTTCCTGATGGCCTGTGCCATCAACTATGAGCATGTGGATTCCGTGGAGGTGGGGGGCATTCACAAGGTGCTGGCAGAAGTCGGTTTCGATCTGGTGATCTGCGATTTTTCAAACAAGGCGATCATCGCGACCCTCCCTGGGCGGGTCATGCGGGTGGATGTTTCCAAGACGGCCAAGGTCTCCGAGGCGCAGAAAACAGAATGCCTAGTCGAGCTTTACAACAACGAGTTGATTAAGCAGTTCACAAAACTCGCCCAGGCGCGCGGGCCCGAGATATTCGGAATCGGCACGATTGGGGTGACGAAGGTTACCTTACTGGATGAAGCCAAGGCAGTGCTGCCTGATTTTCTCAAGGACAGCTACGAGGAATTCTTTTCCGGGGTTGCCGCGAGCAACTTTTACGAGGGGGTGGGGTTGCCTATGACTCCCTTCTCCAGAGGCAGCGACATGGTTTTCTGTGGCATGCGGGAAGGCCTTTCTGATGCCCAGAAGGCGTTGGCCGAGAGCGAGCAGGAGAAGGGCGGAGGGTCCGTGTTTGCGCTCCATGTTCCAGATTACGAGATGGAGTTGGTCATTCCCACCTTCCGGACGGTGACGGCCTCCTCCAATGCGGCCGGGCAGATTGTTCAGAACTGTTGCTACTCGAGGATCTCGATCAAAAGGGGGGACCTCGTTCTCTACAGTTCGCAGCACGAGGCGAATGTAACAAACCTCATCCCGAAGGGCTCCTCCCAGAAGGTGCCCTGGCTGGCGTACAGCGACGGGTTAAATGAACTCTTCTTCAAAAGTTCCAAGCAAATCAAGGCACAGCTCTCTGGTCCGGAGAAGAAGCAGGAGAAACCAGTTTTAATCGTCAAGCCGTTGTTGTTGAGGCGTTTCCTTATGGAGTGCGCCCCTTGGTCAATCGTAGGTAAAAACTAAATATATGAAAAAGCTCTTCCTCCTCTTCAGCCTTTTGTTTGCCTTCCACGCCTCTGCTGCCGCCCCCATTCCAATCAAGGGACAGGGCACCGCCGCAAACCCGGCGATCATCGGCGGGGCCTCCAGAGATGTGAAATGGATGGCTCGTCAGGACGCGGCAAGAAACGCGATTGAAAGCGAACTCTCCAAGGGTTCGGAGGCATTGCGCCAGCAGTTCAGGCAGTTAGGGGACAAGTTCAACATCGAGGACTTCGAGAAAAAAAGGATCGTCAAGGAGCGTCTCAAGACGGTCTTTGAGGAGGACAAAAGAGAAAAAACCGTCACCGCTTTTTTCAGCGGAACTCTCGACGTTTCGGCGCTCCGAGATGAGATGAATGCGCTGGCCGCTTCGGGCGGGGCAACCACCGAGGGTGCCGCTCCGATGGCTCTTTCCAAGGATAAGGTGGCTCTGTTTTTCACCGCACGGGTCAACGCGGCCGCTGAAATATTCGATGATGCAGTCACGAGGACCGGTAAGGCCCAAAGTAACAAGGAAGCAGAGGCCTCCCAGAAAGCCACCGACGACGGGGTTGCCACCAGCGAGACAACCCTGCGTCAGAGCAAGGTGACGAAATCTGGCTCCACCATCGTGCGCAGGGACAAGCAGATTTACGAACTGGACGGCACCATGCGTGAACACCTGGCGGCTGGGCTTCTGGATCGGGCCTCGTCCAAAGGATTCAATCGGATTGTAGACGGCGCCACCATGGAATCCTCCACCGACTTGGACGCCGCGTTCGGAGGGGGCAACGCGATTCCCCCAAAGATCTACAAAAAAATAGCCACCGAAGTCAGGGAGCGGTCGGCAAAAATCAAGAACATCATCATTGGTACGCTTGATTTCTCCGCCCCAGGCAAGGATGCGGTGACTGGGCAGGTCAAGATTTTGGCGTCCCTCAGCGGGAAGGTTTACGCGTTTGACGAGGACGGGGAGTTGGAAATTGTGGCCGCTCTTAAGCCACTTTCGAAATCAGGGATGGCTGCCAGTGAGGAAGATGCTCGCAAGTCAGGGGTGGACCTTCTCTCCGAAGAGGCGATCGACGAAATCATCACCAAGCTCAACAACAAGAAGTAACATGATTCAGCACCCTGTTTTGGCGCTTAGCTTCGCCGCGTTGTGCAGCGCTGTTTTTCCGTTGGTGGCGGTTTTTTGGCCATCGCCGCTTCTTGCTGTAGCGGCCAAGCCCGTTGCCGGAGAAGTCAAGGTGGAGGCCATCGGCACGGCCGAAACCCGTGAGGGTGCGCTCATCGATGCTTGCAGGTTAGCCGTGGCGAAGGTGCACGGAACCCGTGTCGTTGGACGGATGGCAAACAAGGACTACAGCGGTTTGAAAGTGGACGCTGCGGGCTCCAAGGCCGGGCTGAAGGCAAACGTGACCGCAAACGTCCGCACTTATGACATCGCCGACAACACTGCGATGTCCTTTGACGGGATTCTTCTCCGCTTCGAGGTGAAGAAGGAGGACAAAAACAGGGAAGGCCGCTGGTCGGTCCAGATCCTCGCGGATGTCTTGAACACGCTTCCCGATAAGTTTGCAGGCCGCCAGGCGGTGGTTCTCCCCAGCGTAGAGCGGATCGCCAAAAGTTTGTCCTCCGGTGACGGGGGCCCCAGAGTTGTGGGGGAAGTGGCTCAGGAATTGTCGCGTGCGCTTTCTGGGACCTTCAGTAACCACCCGCAGTTTGTGCTCTTGGAGCGCGAGAGCGAGGACGCTGTGGACGCTGAACTGGCTCGTGCAGCCTCGGGAGCTTCGGCGGTCAAGGAGCAGTCCAAGTTGAAGGCCGAGAAGGTGGCGGACATCGTGGTTGAGGTAAAAAGCGAGCCGCTCAAGATCTTGGTTAGCACGACCCGGTTTGAGAGCACTCCGCCGCTCCAAAAGGTGCAGATTCAGCTAAGGGGGAGCATCCGACTCATCGATGTGGCCACCAAGGGGGAGATTTGCCGGACTCCTTTTGAAGCTGGAAATGCAAAGCCCGTGAACTCTGCCGGCGACGAGAATTCGGCTGTGCTCAAGGCTCTGGGAGAGTTTAGGTCGACTCTTGACTCCTCGCTTCGGTCGGCCAAGTGCGATCTGCTGGCGAAGCTTGGAATCACAAATCTGGTCGCAGGTTTGAGCGGAGAGTGGATTGTGGGCGGTGGTTTGGACCCCAATCTGCTCCAGACAGGTGACAAGCTCAGCCTCTGGAAGGGCGAAGGCACGGGCATGACCAAGGTTGGGGAAAGCACGATCACCGTTGAATCCAGCTCCCTCGTCCTCGACAACAAATCTCTGAAGGCCACGCAAGGGGAGGTGTACTCCTTCCGCATGGATTCGACCCAAACCCGTACCACGGTCAGGGAAGGTTCTAGGGAAGGCGAGCCTGCCGCTCCGGCAAAGCCTTCTTTGAAAGACAGACTTAAATTTGACTAAACCAGCAGCCATGAAATCCAATAGCTTCACATTCGCACCCCTCGCACTCTTCCTTGTTTCTTGCGCAGCGAACCATCCTGCCGCAAACGTCCCTTCCGCTACAGGAAGTGGGACACACGCCTCCAGTGGAACCCGCTCAGCCAACTCGAGCAGATCCTCTCACGGCGGAGGTGATTCTGCCCTAAGCTCCAACGCAGCAAGTGCTGCCGGGAATCGCAACGCCACTAGCACCCGCGGCGCTCATGGAGCCCAAGGCGGCGACTTTGCCCATGATGGCGGTTCGGGCCAGGCTGGCGCCCAGCAGAAGGGTTCTGCGGTGCTGGGGACTTGGTCCGGAAATGACGGACAGCAGAAGATTTCTGTGAAGTTTGGCGCCAACGGGAGCCTTCTCATTAACAACGCCGCCGGGGCAAACCCCGGTCAGTGGAGCGGCGGCAGTGGTGGGCGGTTCCGGATTCAGGTGGGAGGCTATAACGGCGAGTTCGTCATGGTGAACTCCAAGACCGGTTCGTTGACGCTTGGGGATTCGAGCGTCGAGCTAAAGCGCTAGCAGCAGGGGTTCCTGCCCACCGGTGAGGCCTGTCTGGCGCGGACTTGAGTGTGTTCCGGTGGGGGATTGATTCCCCTTCCGGTAGTCGTCTGGTTGCCCCCCCGGTTTTACAGTAAGTAGCAGTTCGCAGCGGTT
>CAMCIN010000113.1 GCA_945874745.1 Akkermansia muciniphila
CAGATCCTCGGGTTCATGCAGACAGTGCTTCAGACTCCCCGCACTGAAATGTCCAAGTACGCGCCCCGGATCGAGACGATCAAGATCCCGGTCGACAAGATCGGCGCGCTCATCGGGCCGGGCGGCAAAAACATCAAGAGCATCGTCGCCGAGACAGGTTGCGAGATCAACATCGACGACGATGGCAAGGTGCACATCTACTCCAACAACCCCGAGGGCATGGCCCGCGCCCGTCAGATCATCACAGGCATCACCGCCGAGATCGAAGTGGGGCAGACCTACCAAGGCCGCGTGGTCTCCCTCAAGGAGTTCGGCGCGTTTGTCGAAGTGCTCCCCGGCAAGGACGGTCTCTGTCACATCTCGGAGCTGGCCGATGCCCGCGTCAACCGGACTGAAGATGTCGTCAAAGTGGGCGAACTCGTCTGGGTCAAGTGCATCGGCATCGACGACAAGGGCCGCGTGAAGCTTTCCCGCAGGGCGGCGATGAAGGAGCGCGATGCCGCTGCTTCCGGCGCGCCCGTGGCTGAATAAACGTGTATAGCACTTAGGCTGAACGTACTGCCTGAGCCGCAGTACAGCCATTGGGGTCGTTCTCTTCCCGGGGACGGCCCTAATTTTTTAATCCGGGCTGGATCGTCTCGAAGAGGTGCGCTAGCCCTACAAGTTCAACCCCTACCCCAGTCACTTATCATTTATGTCTGATATCAAATCCCCAGGACTTTCCCGCCGGGAAGTTGTGAAAACCACTGGCCTGCTCGGCGCCGGTCTCATGGCGTTCCCCCACATCATGCGTGGGCAGGCCAATGCCGACAATTCCTTGATCCGCGTGGGCGTAATCGGTTGCGGCGGCCGTGGTTCAGGCGCAGCGGACCAGACGCTGAGCGTTCCCGGTTCCAACGTGAAGGTGGTCGCGATCGCCGACGCCTTTGCCAACCGGGTGGAGGGTCTTGCCAAGAACCTCAAGGCAAAGCATGGCGACAAGGTCGACCTGCCTCCGGAACATTGTTTCGTCGGGATGGACGCCTATTTGAAGGTGCTGCCCTTGTGCGACATGGTGATCCTTGCGACGCCCCCCGGGTTTCGTCCCTTCCACTTCGCCGCAGCGGTTGCCGCCGGCAAGCATGTCTTCATGGAGAAGCCCGTTAGCGTGGACGCTGCAGGTACGCGGCGCGTGCTGGAAGCCGCTCGTGAAGCAGACAAGAAGGGACTCAAGGTGGTTGTCGGTCTGCAGCGTCACTACGACGAGAAGTACCGCGAAACTGCCAAGCGCGTGCACGACGGCATGATTGGCGACATCATCCAGGCCAATGTGTACTGGAATGGCAGCGGGATCTGGTGGCGCAAGCGCGAAGAGGGGATGAGCGACTTTGTGGCGCAGGTGCACAACTGGTACCACTTTGCCTATCTTTCCGGCGACCATATCTGCGAACAGCATGTGCACAACATCGACGTCGCCAACTGGTTCATGGGGCAGACTCCTGTCAGCGCTTTCGGCGTGGGCGGCCGCCGCGTGATTACGCCAGACCAGCCGAGCGAGATTTTCGACCATTTCGCGGTAAACTACATCTATAAGAACGGAGCTTCCGTGGCGAGCCAGTGCCGCCAGTACCCCGGCTTGGGCCGGGTAAGCGAAGATTTCCGGGGCACCAAGGGTACCTGCGAAATCGGCAAAATCAGCGACTACAAGGGCAACGTCATCTGGAAGTACGAAGGCAAGTCTGAGAACCCCTACCAGGTGGAGCACAACGAGTTGCACAACTTCATCCGGAAAAACATCGCACACAACGATGCGGAATATGGCGCCACCAGCAGCTTCTCCGCCTCTTTGGCGCGGTATGCGGTCTACACGGGCAAGGAGCTCAAGTGGGATGCGACTCTGGCGCTAAACGACTCTGTGATGCCTGAGTCGATGGACCCCGGCGCCCCCGCCCCAGTCAAGGCGAATGCCGACGGCAGCTTCACGCTCCCCAACTCCCGCGACTACAAGCTCGTCGGCAGTTAGGTCCTTGGGATTAGTTGATTAATTAATGCAACCGCGCACTCCTTTCGGGGTGCGCGGTTGTTTTGTTTCGAGGCGGATAGGTGAGGGGGCACCAGTGCGAAACTGGGCATCGAGGGGGCCACGCACGCCAGTTTCCAACGTCCTGTTAGCTGCCTATTCCAGCTCTGGTCTGACGTTGCCGTAGGTCCAGGGTTTGCCTAGGTAGGGTGGGCCCTTTGGTGGCAGCGGGGCGGCTGCCGGACTCATTTTGTTGGCCAGTTCCACCCCCTTGGTCGCCAGTTGGCGGCCGGCGCTGATTTCGAGGTTTGAATAGGCGGTCAAACGGGTTTCGTAACCCCCTCCAGTCGGGCCGAACGCCTCTTCTGTGGGAACGTAGCCGACGATTCCGTTGGAGAGCTCGCAGGGAAAGGTGAAGGGGTGCGCGCTGCCCTTTTTGATATCCAACCCGTACTGGACGAAGTACTCGGCGGGATTGGAGACAAAGCAGCAAGGGCCCACCTTGACACATTGGACTTCCGCCTCGACGAGGGGGGTGGTGCGGTTGAGGTAGTCGAGTAGCACGATCTCCTTGGCAAAGATCCAGTCGGTGGTGTCCCCCTTTGGCCGGGGCTGGCTGACGGTCTCCAAACTGTGCGCTACCCGCTGGGGCGAGGGCGCACGCCTCTTGATTTTGAGCACCTCCTGTCGTGAATCGACTTCCCCAGCGCCCGTTTTGGGAGCGGAAAGAAGCACTCGGATGGCTTCTGCTCCCACTCTGCCTCCGACCAATTGGCTCCATTCCAAAGCTTTAGGCCGCTGGTATGGGCTCAGGTTGTCCACCTGTGTGACATCGCCACAGGCCCCCTGCATGAAGACCACGGGCGCCTTGGTATCCAGTCCGCCCTGAATGGTTTTTTCCAGATGGTAGATCCAGTTGGCGGAGATGCCGCCCGGGTTTGTGGTGGCGTGACAGGAAAAGTTTATGATGACCCCCTGCAGTTGGCCCTGCGCATCCCACGCTCCCAGAACGCCGACCTGCGGGTCGGTGGGGCCGGCGTATTCGAGAATGTCCGGATTACCCGCCCCCGGGTGGCTCCAGCTCTGGCCGTTTTTCATCTTGAGCCGGCGGTTGAAGGCGACCTTGTCCTCGTGGCCGAAACCGGCGCCGAGAAGCACCGGGACTTTTGCCAGATCCGCCGCGACCACGCCGCTGACGATCTCATGGACCAGTCGGAGCAGGTAACCCGGGTCTGCGCAGGAGGATTCCTCGTAGGCAAGTTTGCGCACGAGTTCCGAGGCTCCGTCGTACTCTCCGGGCAACACCATCCCCACGGGTCCTGAGCTGTGCGAATGGGAGGCGCACACCAAAACGGCATCCCCCGGAATGCCGCAGGCTTTCTCAATCAGCGCGCGCGCTTCGAGCACGACTTTTCGGGGGACTACCAGTGCATCGATGCCAATAATGGCTGCGCGTTTTTTGCCGTCGTCAAACACGGCTACCCTCACCTTGCAGGCGTCATGGAACGTCCGGTGGAAACTTTTTCCGTAGCCGCCTGGCTGTTCCATTCCAATGTCGGGCGTGATGTCGCGTTGGGCGAATCCCGCCCTGACTCTGGAAAAGAAAGGCGGGGTCTGGGGCGTTTGCGCCGCAAGAAATGAACTGAACGTGCCGAGCGCAGTTGCTGTGAGTAGGGCGAGCTTTCGCATGGTTCCGGGGGGAGTTCTGGGAGCGGTTCCAGTCGCGGGCTCTATTCCTTCACGTCGACGACATCCACTTGGACGAACTGTCCGTTGTAAGGTGCCGGCGCGGGTGCGATCCCAGGCACGACCAGCTTTTTGAAGTTGGTGATGAGCTTTCCGTTCTGGCCATCGCCGAAAAACACTACTTCCGCACCGCCGTCGATTTCGATGGTCTGCGTGTAGTCGATCGTAAAGATGCTGTGTCCGACCTTGTCCTGACGGTTCAGGAAGAAGTGGGATTTGGGGGAGGAGACGCTGATTTGGTAGACGTTGTAGGTGGAGTTGTTTTTCGCGCCGCCGATGTAGAAGTACTCACCGACCTGCTGGCCGTCCTTGTACATCATCGGCTCGACGATCCCCCGGAATCGGAGCGTAACCTTGTAGCGTTTGCCTGGCTGGCCTCCGAACTTCTTTGTGGAGGTGAAGTTGTCCGTGGTGTTTGGGTCGCCTTTGACAAGTCCGGAGAGGCCGGTTTCCCCCTCCTTCGGGTTTTCCGGCATAGGATCCTTGCAGGGAAACTCAAACCGGAAGCCGTCGATGGCTGCCGCAGGACTGGCGGCATCAATGGCAAGGGCGGAGGAAGCCAAAGCACTGCAGAACAGGGCCGATAGGTGGAACAACTGGGCGGGGTATTTTGAGGGCATAGAGTTAGATTTGTGTGGGTGGGGTTTGAGGGCGGCCCTAGTGCTTGGCGGGCGCCTTGAGCTTTTCCAGCAGGTACCGGACGCTGCTCGGACGGGTTGGGGATGGGGCTCCTGCGTGTACAAACTCACATTCAACCCCGAGGGATTGCAGCTTTTCCTGAAGCTTTACCCCGTAGTTGGCGGTGTGCGTGGGGTCCTTCTGTTCCTGTCCCAGGGCGGGCGCTTGGTCGTATTTAAGGTAAATCGGCGGCGCGTCTGCCGACACCAAAGCCAGAGGCGAATACTCTTTGATATGCTCGAGTACCTCCTGCCGGTGTTCGAGAAACTCGGCGAACCGGGTGTCCCTGGTGGCAAGGTTGTCCGGATCCATGAAACCGAAGGCGTGCCCACCATAGCGGCTGTTGGGCGTCCATTCCTTCAGCTCCAAAGGGTCCAGGGAGGTCTGCGCCCCGTCCACGGCGGCACACCACAGGCGGGTGGACTCCCCCTCCACTGGATCCAAGCTTTTCGGGTTCGCGAGATCCTTGTGAAAGGCCAGCCACAGCGAGGAGCACGCCCCGGCGGATCCGCCGATGGCGCCGACGCGTTTTTTGTCGAGATTCCACTCGGCCGCCTTGCTGCGTACGAACTGGAGGGCCCGCGCCGCGTCGCGCACCGGCCACTCTACCGGGGGCATCACCCCCGCCTTATGCGCCTGCCATGAGTACCGGTAGTTGATGGAAACAACGGAGATGCCCGCCTTCAGACATTCCTGCACAGCGCCACCCACGCTTGACTTATCGCCGCGCACCCAACCTCCGCCGTGGATGAAAAAGAGCAGTGGGGTGGGGGATTCTGAGGGGGCACGCCAGAAGTCGAGCACCTGCCGTTCGTGGGCGCCGTAGCTCACGTTTGCAAACGTGGGTGCTGGCAGTCCCGGCTTGGCGGGCTCCGTGGGTTGCTGTCCGAGGAGGGGCGACGCCACGAGGGCGAAGAGGAGGGGGGCGCAGATTTTCATGTGAGGGGGGATTGCGGGCAACCGGCTGTTGGCCTGGGGCCCCTTCACCGGAAGCTGCGCCGCAACCCTAACGGGCTGGCCCGCCCTGGGCAACTCCGGTGTCTGCAGCTAGGTCACCCAGCGCAGGGTGGCAGGGGCGATTGGATTGACGAACTCGTTGCCCGTCTGCTGGGCGAGTTGCCACTGCTTTTTGAGGTCCATGTACCAACGGGCCTGCGCGTCGGGATCTCCAATGAGCATGAGCTTTGGCTGACATTCGAGGCCCTTTTGCAGCTTTCGGAACACCCGCACGTCTTGGCAGATGAAGGCCCTCCCAAGGCGTGCGAGGGGCCAGAAAATAAACTTCATCCACCCGAGCGTGCTAAAAAAGATGTGGTTGAGTTCGGTGGTGGTCTCGTTGACCGGGGTCAGCACCGTGATCGAAACCAGAAAGTCCGTTTCCCCGACCTGGATGTGTTCAAAGCGGTGTCCCGGCAGCTCAAAGGTAATCTCGGTGGAGACTCCCCCGCGAAACAGAGAATAGCCCTTGCCGCTGGCGCCCTTGTTTGGCTGGTGGCGCTTCATCCGGAAGCCTTTCCCCACCGGTTCAAAATGCTTTTCTTTTGCCTTGGCGGACTTGCTGGTGCGCCAGAACCAGGATTGGTGCACAAAAGTGACATGTGCAGGGTCGATCAACCCGATCGTGGCGTGGTCAATGTCCCCGGCGAGGGAAATGGTTTCGACCTGCAGAAAAGTTTCCCCTTTTGGAATGTAAAGGTCGGGGACTTGGGGGAGCGCCCCTTCTGCCAGCGGGTTTTGGGCGTCCGGCATGAAGATCCAAACGGTGCCGTGGACCTCCTCGCACCGGTAGGACTGCGCTTTGATGCGCGCCAGATTTGCCATGGGTTCCGCGAGGGCGGGAATCTTTTGGCACACCCCCGAGCAGTCAAACTGCCAGCCGTGGTAGCAGCATTCGATCAGCTCGCCGTTAAAACTGCCCTCCGAAAGGGGAATTCCCCGGTGCGGACAGTTGTCCCGCAGCGCAAAGGGTTTGCCCGCACGACTGCGGCCGAAGACTACCTTTTCTCCTAGGATTTCCTTTTGGAGGAGCTTTCCAGCCTTCAGCTGGGAGCCGTGCATTGCGTAGTACCAAAGGTTGCGAAGAAAAAGGGCGGGTTCCACTAGAGATGGTGTTCGGAAACTGAACCACGAGCTAACCTGCTAACCCGGCAGATGGCGACTGCGGAGAATTTGTTTTGGGTGCGTTTTTTGCGGCCAGGCGGGTTGGGGTCTGGCGCCTTTACAAGCTGGGGGGCGGCGCTGCGGGCGGGGAGGATGGGGGCTGGGAGGCGCTTTCAGCCTAAAACCACGCGGTGTTGAACTACACATGTTCCGCGTGTATCTCAAAACTAGGGATTCTCTTACGTTTGTTTTTGAGGCTGATTGAGCAAATGAAGGGTGCTGTTGTTTTTTCCTTTGTTTGTTTTGCAGGTGCGACGCTCCCGCTTTCCCAGGGCGCTCAAACCCCGCTGCCGGCGGCCGCAGCGGGAAATGAAAAGGTGCGCCTCATCATGGAGACCTACGCAGGGCGGGGCACCCTGGCGGATGGCACCCCCCCGACGCCTCCAGCGGAGGCTATGGCGCTTTTTTCATTGAGGCCCGGACTCGCGGTGGACCTGATGGCGGCCGAACCTGCCGTGGAACAGCCCTTGTATATGAACTGGGATTCTCGCGGGCGCCTGTGGGTGGTGGAGTACAGGCAGTACCAGTTCCCGGCGGGACTCAAAGTCGTCAGCTACGATTCCCACCTGCGCGCCCAGTTTGACCGGATGCCGCTGCCGCCGCCCCGCGGTGAGAAGGGAGCCGACCGGGTGAGTGTTTTTGAGGACACCGACGGAGACGGCGTTTTTGACAAAAGGAGCGAGGCTTTCACAGGGCTCAATCTCGCCAGCGCCGCCCTGCCCGGGGCGGGGGCGATTTGGGTGCTCAATCCGCCCTACCTCCTGCGCTATCCGGATGCGGACGGGGACGGCCAGCCCGAGGGTGAACCCGAGGTGGCTTTGAGTGGATTTGGAATTGAAGACACGCACTCGGTCGCCAGCAGCCTGCAATGGGGGCTTGACGGGTGGCTTTACGGGGCCAGCGGGAGCACCTGCACGGGGAATGTAAGCTCCCCAGTGTCTCGAAACGTCCGCTGGGAAGGCCAGTGCATCTGGAGGTACCATCCTGAGAGCAAGCGGTTTGAGGTGTACGCCGAGGGGGGAGGAAATACTTTCAGCCTGGACATTGATTCCAAAGGACGGGTTTTTTCCGGCACAAACGCAGGAGGCACCCGGGGGATGCACTACGAACAGGGCAGCTACGGCGTCAAAACTTGGGGCAAGCACGGCCCCTTGACCAATCCCCACGCCTACGGATTTTTTGCACACATGAGTCACGAGGGGGATGCCAGACGCTTTCCCCAAGCGTTTGTTGTCTATGAAGGGGGGCTGTTGGGGAGTGCATTTGACGGGCGGGTCATAGCGCCCAATTCGCTCGCCAATCTTGTGTACGCCAGCGCACTGCTCCCCGAGGGTTCCACCTTCCGCACTCGGGACGAGGCCAACCTGCTCTCCTCTACGGACCGTTGGTTCAGGCCGGTGGACGCCAAGGTGGGCCCCGATGGCGCCGTTTACATCGCCGACTGGTACGATAGCCGGCTCAGCCATGTGCGTCCGGTGGACGACTGGCACAAGACCAGCGGGCGTGTTTACAGGGTCCGTCCCGAGGGAGCACCCCCCAAGCTGGCTCCCTTCGACCTGCATTCCGCTCCACCCCAGCAGTTGCTCGGGTTGCTGGAGCATTCAAACCGCTGGTTTAGACGGCAGTCAGCGTTGGAAATCGGCTGGCGGCATCTGACAGAACTCGCGCCCGAGTTGCAACGTGCTGCGGCGCAGACCGCTCCCTACGCGCTGGATGCGCTTTTCGCCCTTGACCTGTTGGGCGGTGTGGAACCTGCGTTTTTGGCCGAGTCGCTGCGGCACCCTGACGCGTATGTCCGCCGTTGGGCAGTGAAAATCGCGGGTGAAAAGTGGGAGCGTTATGCGGAATGCGCGCCTGAACTGAAGCAGTTGGCCCGAGAGGAAAAGCACCTCGAGGTGCGGGCGCAGCTGCTTGCCTCCGGAAAACGGCTGCCCGCGGGCGCAGGACTGTCCCTGCTGGAGGCGGCCTTGGGTCCTATGCCGCCGGAGGAGACACATTTGCCGCTGCTGGCCTGGTGGCTGTTGGAAAGCAAAGTCGCTCTGGGACTGCCCGAGGTGATGGCTGTTTTGCTGTCAGAACGGCGCCTTGTGGAGAGTCCCCTGTTTGAGGTGCACCTGTCCCGCAGACTGGGGCAGCGACTGGCTGCTGCAGGCGGCGCCGAACAATGGAAGGCCGCAGCGGAACTGCTCGAGGCCTTCTCCAAGGAGGCAGCCAGGGGTTCATTTTTGGAGGGAATCTTGACCGTCTTGGAAGGGGCTGTCCTTCCCGAGTTGCCCGCCTCTTTGGGAAAGGCCTTGCTGGCCAACATGGGAAATAGGGACGGGGGGGCGCTCCTCGTAGAATTGCGTTCCGGTCAGCCCGGGGCCGTTTCCGAGGCGCTCAAGGTTTTGCAGGATCCAAAAGCACCTGAGCAAAAGCGACTTGCCGTTGCTCGGGCCCTGGCGGATGTCGCTGCTCCCGAAATCGGTGCGGCCTTCGGGGCCGTGCTCTCTGGCAGTGCCCCCTCTGCCGGACTCAAGCGGGCGGTCCTGCTTTCTTCGCTGCGCCAGGACGGGCTGGAGATTCCCCGCGCGGTGCTCTCCGGCTACGAGGCCAGATTTGCGGGGGACAGGCAACTGCGAGAGACTGCGCTCCGGGTTTTGGCGGGCCGTGAGGCGTGGGCCGGTTTGCTGGTACAGGCAGTCGAGGACTGGAAGGTGCCGGCAAAGCACGTCTCGCCGGAAATTGTGTCGCTGCTTCAGTCCCACAAAAACGCACAGTTTCAGGAGGCGGTGACGCGGCTCTGGAGGGGGATCGTTGGGGTGCTTTCTCCCGAGGCAAAGCTGGCGGAGGCGGCGCGCCTGCGCGAGGCGGTGCGGGCGGGAGTCGGGCAGGGGGACGCGGCCCAAGGCCGGATCCTTTTTCAGGAGCGGTGTGCTGCCTGCCACAAACTCTTCGGCGAGGGGAATGTCATGGGCCCCGAGTTGACAGGGTACGAGCGGGGGAGCCTGGACTTCTGGGTGGACAATATTGTCTACCCCAGTCTTGAAATCCGGGAGGGATTCGCCACCTACACTGCGCGCCTGCAGAATGGGCAGGTTTTGAGCGGCATGCTCGACTCGCAGTCCGCACAAGAGGTGGTGCTCCGGGATCTGGGCGGGCAAAAAACGCGGCTCCGCCAGTCGGATTTGGCGGGCTTGGAGGCGAGTCCGGTGTCAATCATGCCGGAGGGCATCCTGACTGGATTGAGTGATGCGGCGGTGCGACACCTTTTTGCCTATCTGCAACGGAGGGAATGAGGGTCACTTTGCAGAGGCATCCAGGCGCAGGGAACACCCCTCGCGGTGTTCTTTTCGGTGCTGAGGGAGCTTTTTAGAGCGAACAGGCAAAACTTCCCAGCCAACTAGCGAGTGGATCGTTGACAAGCGGTGGAAAATGAATACGTTCATGCTCCCTTTTTCTCTGGAAACGCTCGTTCGTCCCTCCCGAGATCTTATTTATTTTCAGTCTCTTTAAGTTATGAAACGCACCTACCAGCCCTCCAAGCGCACTCGCAAGCAGCAGTTCGGCTTCCGCGCGCGGATGAAAACCAAAAACGGCCGCGCCATTCTTTCCCGTCGCCGCCAGCGTGGCCGCCAGCGGCTTTTGCCCAAGGGCGTGGAAATCCATTTCGAGCGCCAGACCGACCAGAACAACAACGCGGCCAAGGCCCTCGTGCAGCGCAAGCAGCGCCGTGCCGCCCTTCGCGCCTCGACCAAGGCTGTGCGCGCAGCCGCTTTCAAGACCGCCTAGGCTTTCGCGTCTCGGGTCATTGCGCCCCAGTCGCACCCGGGCCATGGATGCTCAGAATCGAAAATTGTCCCGTCTCAAGTGCTCTGGCGAGTTTCGCCTGGTGCGGGAGGCGGGTGTTTCGTTTGCGGGCAAGTGGCTGGTTTTCGGAGTCTGGAAAGTGGTCCCGCGAAAGCCCAAGGCGGGTGCTGCTCTGTTCGGAGCGTCTCCCCTCGACGGCGTATCCGCAGCCTCACTCCCGGAGGTGCCGCCCAGATTCGGGGTCGTCACTTCCAAGAAGGTGGGGGGCGCGGTAGTCCGAAACAAGGTGCGCCGCCGGATCCGCCACATTCAACAGGCGCACCTGGTTCGCATTCGGGACGGGGTGTGGTGTGTGACTGTGGCGCGTTTTAGGGCCGCTGAAGCCACTTTCGCCGAACTGGATGCGGAGTGGTGCAAGCTGGCGCGGAGGGCAGGGATACTAAGCGCATGAAGCCTTTGCTGCGGTTGCTCCTGAGAGGGTACCAGATCGGAATTTCGCCCGTGTTGCACGCAATGGGAGGGGCTGGCTGCGGCTGCCGGTTTGAGCCGAGTTGCTCGCAGTACTGTTTAGATGCGCTTGAGCTCCATGGCAGTGTGGCCGGGGTTTGGTTGGGAGTGCGCAGGCTCGTCCGCTGCCATCCTTGGGGCGGTTCCGGATACGACCCGGTACCCGAGAGAAGACACAACAAATAATTTTATCTTATGGATCGAACAGGAAAAATTGGCATCGCTTTTGCGATCATCGTGTTGGTGGGCTGGCAGTTTTATTACGGCAAGCAAATGGAAAAAGCCCGCCTCGAGCAGGATGCGGCTGCCCTCAACGCACCAGCCGCTAGCCCCGAAGCCAAGCCGGCGGACGCAGTCAAGCTGGCGGCCAGTCCAATTGCTCCAGCGGCCGCCCCCGCACCCGCGCCAAATGTCTCCGCTCACTCGAGCTCCAAGGTGGTCGAAACGCTTGCTTCGGCAGAGGCGGAATGGGTCTTCACCAATCTCGGCGGCGGCTTGGAGCGGGTAAACTTGCTCAAACACAAAAGCGAGGGCGACCAACCGGTGGTTCTCAACGAGTTCGGAGGCATTCCGATCGGTGCCCTCACCGAGGGCTTCGAGGCGACGGTGCTGGAGCCCTATCAAATGGAAGTGGCTGCGGACCGCAAGAGCGTGACATTCCGGCGGACAGATCCCCGGCAGTTTGTGGTGGAAAAACGTTTTAGCTTCAGCAAGCCGAAGGAGGAGAAGGGCGCGCCTCTCGAGTATCTCATGGACGTGGAGGTACGTTTTAGCCACACCGGAACCGTACCTGTGACTGTTCCATCGTACGCAATGCGAGTGGGTTCGGCGGTTGCTCTCCACGTCAAGGATCAGGAGCTGTACACGGGCTTTAACCGTTCCAATGCGGGGGATTCGAAGTTCACGGGCGTCTCCTGGTTTTCCAACAGTGGAATTTTAGGTATGGGTAAGACTCCGGCTGTGTCCGCGGACTCGGGAGAGATTCGCTGGGCGGGGGTAACCAACCAATACTATGCCACGCTGCTCACCCCTGTTGGTGAAACGGCAGCGGAGGCCCTTGCTCGCCGCTTTTCTGTGACCGCGGAGCAGTGGAATGTCGGCGGCCGCTCCGCCAGTGGTGGCGCCGTTCCCATGGCTGTCGATGGTGCCCTGCGCTATCCGGTCGCTGTGCTCGAACCGGGCAAGGAAATCGTTCACAAGCTCAGCCTTTTTGCCGGGCCCCGGGAACATGGGCGCCTGCAGGATTTGGGCGGCGGCCAGGAGGCGATGCTGGACTTTGGTTGGTTCGGGTTTGTGAGCCGCGCGCTCCTCAGCTCCATGAACGCGCTCAAGGGAGTCCTCGGTTCCTACGCGGCCGCGATCATTGTGCTCACCCTCCTGATCAAAACCCTCATGTGGCCGCTGCAGAACAAGGCCACCGCTTCGATGAAGCGCATGCAGGATCTGCAGCCGAAGATGACCGCCTTGCGTGAGAAATACACAAACGATCCGCAGAAATTGAATGTGGAGATGATGGCGCTCTACAAAAAACACGGCGTCAACCCCTTCGCAGGGTGTTTGCCGATGTTCGTCCAGATCCCCATCTTTTTCGGCTTCTACAACATGCTCGGCAAGGCGGTGGAACTGCGCAACAGCTCCTTTCTTTGGGCGCACGACCTTTCGCAGGCGGACACGATCGCGATCGTGGCTGGTTTCCCCATCAACGTGCTCCCCATTCTCATGGCGGGCACGATGTTCTACCAGATGCAGCTCACCCCAAAGACTGGGGACCCAATGCAGCAGCGCATCTTCATGTTCATGCCCCTGATGTTCGTGATGTTCTGCTACAATTACGCCTCGGCGCTCGCTCTGTATTGGACAGTGCAGAATGTCTTCACGATTGTGCAGCTGCTGATCACCAATCAGAAGAAAACCCAAGGCTTGCAGACAGTCGTTTCTGGCGGCAGAAAGTGAACCCGGCGCGGTATGGCGCTCTCTTTATGAATCTGGATCCACGCGAGACTCTTGAAACCATGTTGAGCCTGCTTGGCTTCTACTGCCAAGTAGAGGAAACGCGCACGGCAGATTGCGTCACTCTGCAGATCTACAGCGCGGACAAGGAAAG
>CAMCIN010000114.1 GCA_945874745.1 Akkermansia muciniphila
GGCCTGCGTCCGGCCGATGTGCGCCACATCCTCAACATCGAGGTCGACGAAATCTACCGGGACGCCTACTGGCTGGAGGGCGACTGCGACAGGCTCCCGTGGCCTGTAAGCCTCGTCCACTTCGATGCGTGCGTGAATACGGGGGTGACCCAGGCTGCGAGGTTCTTGCAGCGGTCGGTGGGTGCGGACCCCGATGGCAGGATCGGCCCCAAGACACTGAAGGCGCTGCGTGCGTTGCTGGAGCGGGAAACGCCCCTTGCAGTGGCCGAACGACTGGTGCGCCGGCGCGAACCTTTTTACAGGCGTCTGGCCGAGGTGGACCCGACGCAGAATCGTTTCCTGCAGGGCTGGCTCAACCGTGTGGAAAAGCTCAAGACGGCCTCGGGGATCGCCTGAGCCGATACAGGAGGATGACCATCGCCATAGACCCGGGTAAAAGCGGAGGGATCGCCTACCGGGACACCGACGGCAGCGTACACGCCGTGCCCATACCTGACACCGTAGCGGACCTCGACAGGCTCCTGCGGGTGTTGGTGTGCCCGGAAACGGTGTGCTTCATCGAGGACCTGCCGATGTACCGCGGCAAGATGAACCTGCGCTCGACTGCCGTGCTGTTCCGGAACTTTGGGAGGATCGAAGGGGTGTTGGCTTCGCTCAAATGCCGGGTGGAATATCTCAAGCCCGACTGGTGGCAGAAGGCGCTCCGGTTGGGGAAGAGCGCGGACCATGGGGACCGGTGGAAGGCGTACCTCAAAGGGAGGGCGCAGGCGCTGTTTCCCCGGGTGGAGGTGACACTCAAGACGGCTGACGCGCTGCTGATTCTGGAGGCGGGCCGGATGTTGTAGGCATGAGTGGGAATTACAACGTTGCCGTTGGGAATCTGGGTCCGCTTAAATCGACCCAGATCTGGCTCGCGGCACCAGTAGGTTTACTTCAAGCGTGTTGTTGGTTACCCTGTACGCCATGAACCCTAGAATTTCTTTGGATCCACGCATCTGTCATGGCAAGCCGACGATTCGGGGAACTCGCGTTTTGGTTTCAACGCTCCTGGGGGCTCTTGCCGGTGGGGATTCAATGGAGCAAATCCAACAGGATTATCAGATCGCCAAAGAAGACGTCGTGGCCGCCCTTGAGTTTGCGAGGGAAGCGAGCGATTGCCAAATTTCTATTTACGAGGCTGTTGCGTGAGGTTTCTGCTCGATGAGAATTTTCCCAGAAGCGTGGCAGCCGTACTCTCGGAAAAGGGACACGAGGCCTTGGATTTGCGCTCCATTGGATTGCTTGGAGCCAGTGATGCCGTAGTAGCAGAGAAGGCGATTGAGACGGGTGCGGTAATCCTCACCACAGATCGAGATTTTTTCCACACGTTCCCAAACATTTACGCGGAGCACTGGGGCGTGGTGGTTATTGCATTGCGGCAGCCGAGTCGGGCTCGAATTACCCAGAGGCTGGAGTGGTTTCTGGACAACGTCCGCGAGGAGCATTGGAAAAATCGGGTATTCCAACTCAGAGATACAACTTGGCTGACGCGACCTCCGATCTCATGATGGGACTCCCGAAGCTTTTTGGAGGTTGAATCAGATGTGACGGTGACGGAGTTCAAGCGGATGACGGGCTGGCCGAATGGCATGCCCAGTTACTAGGGGGCAGCTGAAGGCGCACCTCAAGGAGAGGGCACAGGCGCTGTTTCCCCGGGTGGAGGTGACGCTCAAGACAGCGGATGCCCTGCTGATTCTGGAGGCGGGCCGGCAGTACCCTGGTGAGGGTAAAAGTATGAATTTTACGAATTGAGGAGCGGTCGTGAACGCTCGGACGGCTCTTCCTCGAAATGGAAGTTGATTTTCTCGAGCCATGGGTCAATCCCGCTGGCCCGAATCTGGACGAAACCCCTATTCATTGAATCCTCAGCCTCAGCATGCGCGAAGGCTTCAAATTTCCGTCCCTCAAAGAAGCTCAAGCGCACCTTCGGCATCGTCCTGGGAAAGAAGCGTCTCGATGGCCTGCACTCGCTCCGCTTCGGGCCAGATGGTCCACCCTGAAAATTTGCACCCAAGGGTTCCCGCTCCCTGCGTCATGTGTGCCCAACCGCCACCAAATCCCCAACTCTTTTTGGGTGCACCGCGGATGTAGTCGGGTACGTAAAGGTATTTGAGCGGCACAATCAATCCGCCAACCCCAATGTCTGTGATCGTGATGTTCTCGATCTTGGCGAGGCAGATGAACCGCTCCCTGTAGATTACTTTGTTTTCGTCCAGATTCTCAAAAAATGGTGTCCACACGGAGCGTCTGAAAACGGCATCACCGTTACTAGCCTGTAGTGCCGGACCAGGGTATTTTGTGAGCAAGTCGTTCAGTCTCATAATGCTTTTTGGATACAGTTCAGTTTCTTATTGCTCCCACGAGTGCGTCTGGTGTGCGAAGTACCCACGCAACAAGTCGGCCCGCCAGTCCCGCTCAGTCAGCTCGAGGTCGCGCACAATCTGTTTGATTGAAAACCAGTCCTCCACGGGCAGTTCCTCCCTCGGCAGTTGAAGACGCACGCCTCCCGTGCTTGTCACCGCTTCCACAAGAAACGGGGCGTCCCCACCCGGTGCCCAGCCCAAGGTGACCGTGGCCTCGTCCGCTCCAGTCCGCACCAACTGCTTGGCGAGTTGCCGTGCGCGTAGTGCGCCGCATTTATCGATCTTGTGCGGGTCCTTGCCCGAAAGTGCGCCGCCTCCAATCGGCACCAACGGACCGTAGTGGTCGATGACCAGCTTCTTGCCAGACAGCCCATTGTCCCCCTCAGGTCCGCCGATGGCGAATTCCCCTGCCCCGTTGAGAACCAGTTTACGCGGATTGAAGCGGGTTGAGATTCCGTTCAATCCGGAGGCTTCCAACTCCTCAAGGATCTGCAACAGATGCGGCCACAACAGGCGGTGCTGCTCCTCCTGAGCGAGTCCAGGGCAGTGCAGAATGCTCAGCACAAGACGGTCCCAATCCAACCCGCCAGAATGTTCCTCGAGTGAAGCTAGAATTTTAAAATCAGGCCCGAAGATGGCGGCCAACTCAGAGTGATTCCTCACAATCTTGAACAGTCTTCTGCCAACCTCACCAGCCACCCAATGCGCCGTCGGTAGATGGTTTGTTGCCTCCGAGTTGCAGGCATACCCGACGACAACGTTCTGATCGTCGGAAAACGGGCGGATATCCGACTCCAACGCCGGCAACTCTTCCTCGCAAAGGTCATCCACGATCCTCAGTTGGGGTGGGTCGGGAATCCATTGGCCTCCGTATCCCGCAGCCTCATAGACTTCCCGAACAATCCGGTGGCTATCAACCGGATCAGCTCCAGCGGCGACGCGGCCGTCAATGAAGACCACATCTCTGTGGACGGCCACCTCAACACCCACAAGGGCGTCTGGGCGTTGCCGTACGGCCTCAGTGACGATGCCCTCGGCAATGGCATCCGCAAGACGGTCGGGGTGACCGGGTGAAACATATTCAGCGTAGATTTTCATGGAGTGTTTAGGGTTTGGGCAGTTGGTTGAGTTCGGAAATCCAAGGCTTGAGATCGGCGGCGTACGCGGGATAAGTCAGCGCGGCTACCGTGCGTATTCTCGCGAGACTGGAAAGGAGGTGGCTTCGCGCAGGACCCACATAACCGTCAGTCACGATGAGGATAACCTTAGGTCGCTTTTTCGCTGGAATGGAGGCGGCATGAACGAGGACCGCATTAATGTCGGTGCCCTGTGTGTTGGCAAAGGTGGCCCTCGTGAGGTTGCTTCCCTTGATCTCGCTGACCACCGTGGAGAAGGCGAACACCTTGAGTTCGCCCCTGCGGAAGGGTTCACGGCAGGCTGCGGTCAGATACGGCAGGTAACCCGACATGGAACCGCTCACATCAAGATAGAGATGCACCACCGGCACCCGCTTTGGCCGTGGGCGGATTTGGCAATCCAGCGAACGGTAGATGAGGGGCGTGCGGCCCGTGATGGCTTTGAGGGCCGTCACCCGTCGGTCCCGTTCGTCGGGGACGACCGATTCGCGCACAAACTCCGTGACCGTTAATTCGCGCCGATAGACCGCCGGTCCCCGCCCTGAATGAATGCCGCAGCGCCGCAGCAAGCCCTTGAATGCTTTGATAAACGCCGAGCCGGGCTTTTCTTCGTGTTTGAGTTGAAAAGCCTCCGCGCTTCTTCCCTCGTCGCGCCCCGCAATACGGAAGGGCGGGGGAGGCCAACCTTCCACGATTCGGCGTATAACTCCGGTGAGAAGCGAATCCGCGGCTTCCTCCCCATCGTGGTTTCCAAGCAGCGTTGCCTTTATGTTGCTCCATTCTCCCGCAGGCGCAGCGTCCTCTTCGGTCGAAGGCGCATCCAGCGAATCCTCGTCAATTTGGTGCTCAAGTCGGGCTGGCTTGGATACAGCCTCTTCTCCGGAACTGCCCTTGCCTTCACTGGTAGTCGGCGGATTCTGCGCCTTCACTTCTCCCGTGATTTGAACTTGGAAGGCTCCGGAATCGTCCTTCTTTCCAAAAGAGCGTCGCAACAGGCGATAAATGTCGTGGTAAGTCAGGGCATCATCACTTTCGCCATACAGCAGACGAATCACGCGGGCTTCTTCCTCGGGCAGATTCACGAGCGCGGCGGCGATGGACCCGGGCCAACCTGGAGGAGGACGTAGCAGCCTGGCGGGAAAGTCCTCCCAAGCGTTGGTCGAGGTAAACAGACGAACCCCGACGCTCCTGCCCACAGTGCGGCAAAGGATCGAGTTGATCACCGCATCAAACGCGATGTTATCAATCCGGTCGACCCTCGGAAACAGCCGCGTATGTCCGAGAATGACATGGTGCAATTCGTGGAGAATCAGCAAAAATAGATCACCGTCGTCCGCGCAGTACTCCTCCACAAAACGGCGGTTGAGAAGAAGTTTCGGCGTGTCTCTGCATTCCACACAGGCCGTTTCGGTTTGGTCGCTGTATTCGATATCGAGCAGGCCGAATAGCTTTTCAAGCTGATAGGAAGCCGAGGGTAGGACATTGAAGATTCTTGCGCGGACTTCAGTGGTATCGGCATTGCGGGGTTTGTTATATAAGAGGTTCATTAGATGATGGCTAGGGGGTCGTCGAAGGCGATGGGGAGTTCGAGCAGGGTGTCCCAGCTCAGATTGGGGGCGCGTCTGGACAGGAACAGCGGTCCCGCGCACTGGGAGAGAATTCCGGCGCACAGGAGCGGATCCGAGCAGAAGACGGGCTTGAGCAGACGGATCTGGCTGCTCGAGTCGGCGGTGTTCAAATCCTCGTAGCGTACCCTGTAGCCAATCAAAAAATCGGCAGCCCACTCCGGGGCAATCGGCTGACCGATCTGGGCGAAAAGGTCGGCTGGGTTTTCAAAAAGATCGCGCAGTCTCTGCGACAGTTTTGGCAAGGAGTCGGGCACATCGTGTCCGATGCGTGGGATCCCGTCTCTTTCCCAATTCCAGCTACCGCCATGATTCCTTTTCTTGGATGTGCGTTTGGAAGCCACAGCTTGGGTGGGCTTTGCGGGGTGCACCTTCCTGGCCAAAGCCCAGACGAAACACACGATCTTGGTTTGCCCGGCGACCGTATTTCCGCGGAGCGTGATGCTGGTGCGCGGAGGGGCGCTCATGTTGTGGAGAAAATTCATAACGATTCTCCCTCCAATCCGAAGCGGTCCCACAGTTGGGTGAAGAAATCCTGCAGATCCGGTGGTTCGATCGACTTGTAGCCGTCTGGCAAAAAGCCGTTGAGCAGGTTTCGTGTGTACAGGTCTTTGGGAGTTTTCCTCAAAGTGCTGCACAAGTTGGAGACCTGGCGGCACCGTTCGAGCGTTTTTCCGTAAACCTGATGCGTCGTGTTCTTCGGGCGCAGAACATCTTTCAACTGCCCCGCAAGCGTCTCTGCGGCAGTCGCAGCGATTTTTTTCGCGACCCTCAACTTTAGGTAGATGATCAAGGCGACTGCGGTGCGCTTCTCCTCGCCTTTTTGTGACGCAACCGCCTCAAGCACAAGCGACGAAAAATCCGCCTCAGAAAGGGGAAAGCCCGCGCGTGAAGCGACCAGCACCCGCTCAAGTGGATCCGTGATTTGGAGCAATTCCTTCCACGGGTCGTTCCCCTCAAGCCCCGCGATGTTCCACGCTTGCCGATGCAAGGCCAGCAGGGCAGCCCGGTCCAGAGACCGCTCCGCTAAGCACGGATGTCCGTGCGAGAGCGCAAGGAAGAGCGTGGTTTCCAAGTCGGGCGCGGTTGTTTTCCCACCGAGTTGTTCCAATGTGATGCGGGCAGCTTGGATGCCCAAAGCAGTCCGGAAAAGAGTCGATAGACGACGGGGCGAGAACCGGGTTCCCACGCCTCGGAGTTGGGCTTCGAGGGCGATAAAGTAGCCGCACAGGTTTGGCGGGTTCTCGCAAAAGAACCGGAACGTGGCTTCCGTTCTGCGCACGAGTTCACGAACATCGACGGGGAATTCGTGCCGACCGCGGAACTGGTCGAGCAGGATCACGCTTCGGTCTGCGTCGGTGAGGTCACTCCAATCCGGCACCTCGATCAGAAAGCCAAACCGGTCGGCCAACGCCGGATCCAGTGCTTCCGCGCCAAGGTAAACGTCCCCGTCGTCGTCATCCGTTGGCGGAGGGTTCATGGCCGCCCAGCGGTAAGAGAGCTTTTCCAGTGGAATGCCCTGCACGCGTCGCTCGTGAATGATCGAGAACAGCTTGTTTTGGAGGTCGGGACGAGTGCGGTTTAATTCGTCAATGAACACGACTTCGGCGTCCCAGATCGCCGTGGGTGTGCTGATATAACGCAGCGCCGTGTGCTGTTCGTTGGGAACGGGAATCCCTACCAGATCATCATAGTTGATGAGTGAGGCGTTGTAGAAGCGGTAGTTGAGTTGCAGCACCTGCGCGAGTCGCTCGAGCAGGAAGCTTTTCGCAGTGCCGTGTTTGCCGATGAGCAGCAAAGGTTCCCGCGTGGCGAGTGCGGCGAGCAAAACGGGTTCCAGACGTTCCCATCCCAGCAGACCGAGCGGTTTGGTGAGGAAGGAGCGGCCCTGCTTTTTCTTCGACGCAGTGCCCGGGATGGGGGTCGTCGTTTTGGTGGGTGTGACTTTCTTTTGGGTAGGCATGGCGTTTGGAGGCGTTGGAGTTGTCGAGCTGTTGGGTTGCAAAACAGGAAGGCGTGCTGTCTCTGTCGCTCTGAGGAAGAGGAGTGCGCCGCCTGACTTACGCTGCGAGCGCGAGGGAGCGCGTTTGTTGCGGTGAGTCCCAGGTGAGTAGCACGTCCCGAATGGCGCGTGCCGCCTTGACGTTGTGGGTGCGAAGGCTCAGGCGCACCCTGCGCTTGGTGTAGTCAGGCAGGTGCTCGGTGTAGTGGAGCCACCACGTGCCGTTGTTGTTCCAGAGGTGGTGGTTCGGGTTGCTGCCGGTACGGATGGCGATCTTTGAGTTTTTCATGGTGCGTGTTGGAATTGGCACACCAGGAACCCGAGCAACAAAAAACCGCCGATCCCAATCAGGAAGCGGCGGTAAAGGCGCGGAGAGATTTTTGTTCAGCGGATTACTCCCCGCTGCGCATCGAAAGGCACTCGCCCCTCAGCCACCGTAGGATTTCTCCGTCCCCGGTTGGCAGCACTGGTTACCCAATGCGTTCCTGATGTGTAAGCAAGTACAGCAGACCGGACTGGAGCAGGCAACTGCTGTGTGTGTCATAAAAAATCCGGGCTCGTCTGCCAGACGGAATCTGCCGAATGAAAAGCTATGAAAGCTGAGAAAGTCCCGCGCACACTTTGATAGCTTTCACAGCTTTCCAAGCAGGGGGTGGAGCGTGAATGTTTCGCGGCTTTCGAGCGGCCTTGCATGCAAACCAGAGTCGCTTTTAATCGCAGCCTAAGAACTGCTTGCTGCGCTGCTCATTGGGTCGCTGCATTCCGCGGTTGAGGGGCCACATCCAATACGTCTTAGAGAAAAAAGCATTTTGGGACGAGACCACCGACGAGTACGAGGTCGGAATGCCATGCGCCCAGTGTGCACCACAGAGTTAGAAAGGCGCTCTCAGCGAGAGCAGCGTGGTGCGGGTCGTACTCGCTGTAGGTTTCGTATTTCATGGCCGGCAAAAGCCTTCCCATTCCCTCAATGCAGATGCTGCGTTTGGCCCTCGAAGGCCCGTCCTTTGGAGGTCTAGGTAAATTTGCGCATCGCTGACAAGTGTTAGCCCGCCACGATGCTGGGTTTCGGTGAAAAGCCCTTCGTCGTCTGGGGTGTGGAGCCAAAGCTTACCACCGTCACTCACTGGACGGAGGCCAAGTTCATCCAGCGCAACAGCTCCAAGAGGACGGTCAACATACGCGGAACAGACTGCTGGTTCTGTATAGGGATGCCGCGTCCAAGCAGCACTCCACTGGGTGAACGCCAATCGCAATTTCTCAGACTCTGCCCATTTTTGAAGCCGATCGGCGAGTTCTTGAGGCGAACCAAAGAAACCCGCGTAGAGGGTGGAGCGGACTCGTTTTGGAAATCGGTCGGAATCCGCCCAAGAATCAAGCAACCCCAGCCAATCACGAAAGCGAAACTCGCGGGCAGTGATTTTTTCCACAAACCCCTGACCGATTAGATGCTGGATGATGCGCGAGACTAGGCCAGAACTCGCCTCGGTTCGCCGCACGATCTCCGCTTGGGTCCAGATGCGGTCGCGATCGGAGAGCAGGCTGCGGATGATGCGTGCGCTCTTACCAACGAAAATATTGCGCGGTTCCAATTCGTAGCTGAACGAACGGCCTTGCAGAGGACCGCGGTCGATAAGCAATCCGGGTGCGCGAAGCCAGACTCGGCCATTCAAGTCGATGGCAGCCACGTTGTGTTCTTTACAGGCCTCAAGGACACGTGGGGACAGCTCGGGAGTGACTAGCAAGAGGCGCGATGAAGAGGAGGAAATCTCAAGTTTTTCGAGCCAAGGGACGCTGGGTTTTAGGGCGTAGAGGAGACGGAACTCAAATCGGCTGCCATCGAATTCAAGTGCCAAGCGGTCTAATTCGCCGCTGGCTGGTGTGTGACTTTCCGCCCCAAAAGTCCAGTGAAGGTCAGTGTAGTCTTGGATAAGTTCACGAACGTGGGTCGCGAGCTCACTCCTCGTGTCGGATAATCCCGCTTTTACTAGAATCCTGCATTTTCACTGGGCAGTAAGAATATGGTTCGGCAAGGGGAAGGGAAGACCGTTACTGGATTTAACGATTTTTACTCGCTAGTGAAAATTAGAGTTATTGGGCAAAATTGAGCGTGGATTGAATTCTTGAGCACTTCCTTTGAGTGTTTCTCTCTGTTTTCCGACAATTCCCGAGCGGGCGGAGGCGGTCAAATTTCGGAGTATTTTCTGGCCCGGCACGGTCGATCGCTCGCGAGCGAAAGTTCGGGATATTCGGAATCCACTCGGTAGCAACGACTTTTTGGAGTGTTCAATAATTTTACACTCGATTATTTCCGGTCGATCGCCATAATAGTCTACAGAGTAAGAGAAGTTCACTCCCTCCGGCGCAATTAAACCGAACCGACTATGCCACGTCTCAAAAACAGGCTCCACGAACGCTTTGCTTGGCTGATCGCTGAAGGATTGGAACGTAAGGCAGCCTACGCGAAACTCTGTCCGCATGTAGCAGACCCAGCGACGCTGGGCTGTAAGCTGTACCACCGGACGGATGTGAAAACCCGGATCTCTGAAATCCAGTGCGAGGTCCACAGTCGGGCGTTGATGGCCTTAGACGAGAAGCGAGACCTGTTGCGCCAGATGATCGAAGGGACGGCGCCCACAAAGGTCAACCGGCGTCGAGACGGCACTGTGGAGGCTATCTTCGACATGCTCGGGGCGCTGATCGCCGACGCCAAGATGGCGGGCGAGTTTGACGGTCCGGCGCTGCGGACAGACCCGGAGGTGAAACTGAGCTTCGAGGTGTATCACCGGAACCATCCGAATCCGCCAAGAGAGTGGCTGGAAGGGGAGTTGGTGGTGCCAGAGATTGGCGAGGAGTCGGGTGGGTAAATCGTTCCGCTGTGGTTCAGTGCAGCGCCTTGGCTTAGCCGGCGATCTCAAATTGGTCAGGCTTTTCAACCGCCTCCATTGTGGTGGATATTTTCCGTGGGGGGATCATCACTGTGACGTTTTCGGGCTGCAGCATTCCACCAATGTCGACAGCCACCCGTTCCTTATGGTCGGTGTAGTGCATTGCGGTGACCTGGATATCAGCGTGGCGAAGGAACCGACTCGCAGCATGAATCCCGCTCTTTGTGCTGATCATACTGCCCGCCTCTTTTCTGAGGGTATGGATCGGCTTCTTCACATCCAGACCGTTGCTACGCAACCAAGTCAGTGTTCGCTTGAAGATGGAATTGCAGCGGTACTGTCTGCCCCAGTCATGAACTCCAGCCGTGCCGCCCTCCCGCTCAACCACAAAGTCGCCCGTGGCCCGCGCAAGATAACCTCGGAAAATCGTGCACAAAGCTTCGTCCATTTGGACCTCCCCAGCTGAATCTTCGCTTTTGAGTGAGCCCGCCTCAGTCGTCTCAATCCGTATGACACCACTGTTCAGGTCAATCTGCCGCCAAAGCAGCTTATCAATTTCCCCACGACGCAAGCCCACTCCCACGCCTAGGAGAAGGACTTTGAACGCCTCCGGATCAGATGTTCCAAGCTCGCTCTGGGCTTTTTGAAGTAAGGCCGCTGCGTCCACCTTTGAATGATACCGCATCGACTCGCGGGGGTACTTCTCGCAATCCGCAAACGGGATGGGAGAGGGCAATTCAATGCCGCTGACAAACCTGAGTAGCTTCTTCGAGAACAACGCACCTGCCTGCCGGAGGATTGAGTTGCAACTGATCTTGGCGGTCCGCTGTTCCGCGGGGTTTGCGCCAGCCTTTGCAACAAAACGAATCCTCCATTCTTGGAGTGCCTTCGGCGTCAGAAGATCCAGGGCCGCCAAATTAACCGCAGCCCTGTAGGAATTCCCCTTACTGCGTGAAAAACGCTTCTTCGTCTTCGTGACGGCGAGGATATCCCCGACGATCAAGCGCAGGCATCGTGCGTAGCTTCCAAACGTCGCCGGTGCTCCGGCAAAAACTTTTCCGACGGTCTCAATCCACAACCCTACGGTCGCGACCTCAGCCAGCGGTTCCTCCTCCTGCTCCTTAGGACGGTGCCTGGCCAGCGTCTCCTCAACTCCCAGCGTGGCAAGTTCCTTGTAAATACTAGCCGCCTGACGGGCTGCCGCATCCTTGTTGCCTGTGTGGAGGCTGAAGGACAGGCGGTGACCTTGGAAGGTCAACTGAAGGTTCCAGTGGGGGGAAGCCTCGCCCCGACTGTTGACCGGCTTTCTGATTCGGGAAGGCCAATAGCGGGCATCCGTTTTGGCGAATCGAGCCTGTGTTTTGTTTGGTAATTGCTTGGTAATTTTTGTGCTCATCCCTGTTTTGACTTGTGCCACTATGTGCCGAGACAGTCAATTCACAAAAAACTATAGGTCAGTTACTTATGGTGATCAAATCGGAACACTGCGTGTCATAAGTGAACAAAACGGGTCCTCTAAAAACATTGATTTGTAATCAGCAGGTCGTCGGTTCGAGCCCGACTGCCGGCTCCCTCTCCCAGAGGGACTTATGGAAGGTCATCAAAATTTCGGCACGCCAAAAGCCGAAAAAGTACAGTTAAAGTACAGTTAAAACCGGATGGTCACGCCGGTTGAGGGTGACTCAGGGGCTCCGTAAGTGCCTGAAAAGTGGTGGTGCCATTTGACCTGATCAGGCAGCCCCTGAAAGCGCGTTGCGGTCCACAGTTTCAGCGGTCCACCGAATGGAGTCCCCGTCGGTACCATCGATCCCGAACGATGGCGGGCGATCGGGGTTTCTTCTGAATCTCCGCGAAAGAGTGAGAGCGACTCGGACGCTAGGATCCAAAAATTCGTGACTCTCGGACCTAACAAAGAAGTCCACCACGAATACTCATCTTGGACGAACGTTTTTAGATTTGAGAATGAAGCACCCCAAAACAACATTAAAAATATCCAGAGAAACCAGCCCTGCAAGAAAAAAAGAAAAATATTTTATTTCTGCAGTCAATTCACCCGTCTCTCTCAGAGCCTCAGCTGAGCAATGTGACGGCCGGCCGACGCTTTCCGTCAGATACAAAGGACTCAAGATTAGCAGGTTTTCACACAACGGGAAATCGCAGCTCCGAGTCTATTTTCCAAAGGGCTCGCCGTTGAACCCCCCTGGAGGTTACCGATGGTACCGCTCTATGGAGGAGGCCGAGCATGCTGTACTCGAGAACGAAGCCCTTCAGCGACGATTTGGCGAGCTGGCGCGGACGGTAACCGTTCAAGAACTGGTGGAAGCCCGGTCTGCCAAGGACTATCTCGAAGGCACGGGTGTTTCGCTTGTCGAAGCAGCGAGGCAGGTCAAGGCAGCTTTGGAGAAGGCACTGGAGTCCAGGACGGTCAAAGAAGGCCTTGACGCCTACCACACCGGGATCTGGGAAAGGTTTCAGGAGCGAAAAAAGGAAAACCCGCGCACACAACCCCGGCACTGGCGCGGCGTCAAGGGTACCATCGCCCGTCTCGGTCCGATCCATCACCTCAGCCTTAGGGAGGTCACCGGTGAAAAACTCCGCAGTTGCCTGAGCGGATCGAGCAAGCACGTTCTCAAGAGCCATCTCCGCAACCTCCACGCAGCTTTTGAATTTTGCATCGACTCCGGCTGGATGGACGAAAACCCCTCTCGTGCCCTGAATCGGATGAGGCCAGACAAATCTTCGAAAAGCAGGATCATCCAGACTTTCACCGTTGAGGAAGTCAGGGCATTCCTCCTCGCTGTCGCAGAAGAGGCCCCACGGGCCATTCCGTACTTTGCCATCTGCTTTTTTGCGGGTGTCCGTCCCGAG
>CAMCIN010000115.1 GCA_945874745.1 Akkermansia muciniphila
CGCTCCCGACGTGTCCCCAAGCCCAGCGGCATGCTGAATGTTCAATACCCCAACACTCACGGTGGTCTCGCCTGTGTAGGTATTCGCGCTACTCAGCGTCAGCATTCCAACGCCATCCTTCGTCAAGGTTCCAGACCCAAGTCCCACCACCCCAGACAGCGTCGTGTCCCCGGCTCCACCGATCTCTAGGTCCAAGTTGTTGGCCGTAATCCCTCCACTCAACGTCAACGCTCCTGCGTCCGCATTAATCCGCACGGCACTTCCCAGCATCACCGCACCGGCGTAGCTGTTCGATCCACTGATGCTCCGCAACGCTCCATCAGCACCCACTCCAGTGCCGTTCAGCGTGAGCGCCTCCGCACCAACAGCAATGCCTCCCTGCAACTGCAACGCCGCCCCCGCCGTGACTGTCGTCGCTCCCGACGTGTCCCCAAGCCCAGCGGCATTCTGAATGTTCAACGTCCCAGCACTCACGGTGGTCGCACCTGTGTAGGTATTCGCGCTACTCAACGTCAGCATTCCAACTCCGTCTTTCGTCAGCGCTCCAGACCCAAGCCCCACCACTCCAGAAAGCGTCGTGTCCCCGGCTCCACCGATCTCCAGGTTCAGATTGATCGCCGTAATCCCACCGCTCAGCGTCAACGCGCCTGCGTCTGAATTGATCCGCGAGGCACTTCCCAGCGTGACCGCCCCGGCGTAGCTGTTCGTTCCACTGATATTCCGCAAGGCACCATCGGTGCTCACTCCAGTGCCGTTCAACGCCAGCGCCTCCGCACCAACGGCGATCCCACCCTCCAACTGCAACGCCGCACCCGCCGTCACATTCACCCCACCAGCCACGGTTCCAAGCCCAGTGGCGTTCTGAACATTCAACGTCCCAGCACTCACGGTGGTCGCACCTGTGTAAGTATTTGCGGCACTCAGCGTCAGCATCCCAACTCCGTCCTTCGTCAAGGCTCCAGACCCAAGACCCACCACTCCAGACAACGTCGTGTCGCCGGTTCCACCGATCTCCAGGTTCAGATTGGTTGCCGTAATCCCACCGCTCAACGTCAACGCTCCTGCGTCTGAATTGATCCGCGAGGCACTTCCCAACGTCACCGCCCCAGCGTAGCTGTTCGTTCCACTGATATTCCGCAAGGCTCCATTGGTGCTCACTCCGGTGCCGTTCAACGCCAACGCCTCCGCACCAACGGCAATCCCACCCTGCAACTGCAACGCCGCACCCGCCATCACCGTCGTCGTGCCCGCCGTGCTCCCAAGCCCAGTGGCATTCTGAACATTCACCGTCCCAGCACTCACGGTGGTCGCACCTGTGTAAGTATTTGCGGCACTCAGCGTCAGCATCCCAACTCCGTCCTTCGTCAGCGCTCCAGACCCAAGCCCCACCACTCCAGACAGCGTCGTGTCGCCGGCTCCACCGATCTCCAAGTTCACATTGGTCGCCGTAATCCCTCCGCTCAGAGTCAACGCTCCTGCATCCGTATTAATCCGCGAGGCGCTTCCCAACGTCACCGCCCCAGCGTAGCTGTTCGTTCCACTAATATTCCGCAAGGCTCCATCGGCGCTCACTCCGGTGCCGTTCAACGTCAGCGCCTCCGCACCAACAGCAATTCCTCCCTGCAGTTGCAACGCAGCGCCCGCGGTCACCGTCGTCGCTCCCGACGTGTCTCCAAGCCCAGCGGCATTCTGAATATTCAACGTCCCAGCACTCACCGTCGTCGCGCCAGTGTACGTATTCACGCTACTCAACATGAGCTTTCCAACTCCATCTTTCGTCAGGCTTCCTGACCCAAGACCCACCACTCCGGACAGCGTCGTGTCCCCGGCTCCACCAACCTCCAAGCTCACATTGGTCGCTGTGATCCCTCCGCTCAACGTCAACGCTCCTGCATCCGTATTAATCCGCGCGGCACTTCCCAACGTCACCGCCCCAGCGTAGCTGTTCGTCCCACTGATATTCCGCAAGGCACCATCGGTGCTCACTCCAGCACCGTTCAGGGTGAGCGCCTCCGCCCCAATGGCAATCCCTCCCTGCAACTGCAACGCCGCACCAGCGGTGACCGTCACCCCACCAGCCGTCGTACCAAGCGCTGTAGCGTTCTGAATATTCAACGTCCCAACACTCACCGTCGTCGCGCCAGTGTAGGTATTCGCGACACTCAACGTCAGCTTCCCAACTCCATCCTTCGTCAACGTTCCAGACCCAAGCCCCACCACGCCAGACAGCGTCGTGTCTCCTGTTCCACCGATCGTCAGATTGAGATTGGTCGCCGTAATCCCTCCACTCAACGTCAACAATCCTGCATCTGCATTGATCCGCGAGGCACTCCCCAAAGTCACCACACCAGCGTAGCTGTTCGTTCCACTGATATTCCGCAATGCCCCATCGGTGCTCACTCCGGTACCGTTCAGCGTCAGCGCCTCTGCCCCCACCGCGATCCCTCCCTGCAACTGCAACGCCGCACCCGCCGTGACCGTCACCCCACCAGCCGTCGTACCAAGCCCCGTGGCATTCTGAACATTCAACGTCCCAACGCTTACTGTCGTCGCGCCAGTGTAGGTATTCGCGGCACTCAACGTCAGCATCCCAGCGCCATCCTTCGTCAACGCTCCAGACCCAAGCCCCAGCACTCCAGACAACGTCGTGTCCCCTGCGCCACCGATCGTCAGGTTCAGATTGGCCCCCGTAATCCCACCACTCAGCGTCAGCGCTCCTGCGTCTGAATTGATCCGCGAGGCACTCCCCAAAGTCACCACACCAGCGTAGCTGTTCGTTCCACTGATATTCCGCAATGCCCCATCGGTGCTCACTCCGGTACCGTTCAGCGCCAGCGCCTCCGCGCCCACCGCAATCCCTCCCTGCAACTGCAACGCCGCACCCGCTGTTACCGTCACCCCACCAGCCGTCGTACCAAGCCCCGTGGCATTCTGAACATTAAACGTCCCAACGCTCACTGTCGTCGCGCCAGTGTAGGTATTCGCGGCACTCAACGTCAGCATCCCAGCTCCATCCTTCGTCAACGTTCCAGACCCGAGACCCACCACTCCGGACAATGTCGTGTCTCCTGCTCCACCGATCGTCAAATTTAGATTGGTCGCCGTAATCCCACCACTCAGCGTCAACGCGCCGGCGTCTGAATTGATCCGGGTGGCGCTGCCCAACGCCACCAACCCAGCGTAGCTGTTCGTTCCGCTGATATTCCGCAAAGCTCCATCGGTACTCACTCCAGTACCGTTCAGCGTCAGCGCCTCCGCGCCCACCGCGATCCCCCCCTGCAGCTGCAACGCCGCACCAACTGCCACCGTCGTCGCGCCCGCCGTGCTCCCGAGCCCAGCGGCATTCTGAACATTCACAGAGCCACCACTCACTGTGGTGACTCCCGTGTAGGTGCTGGTGCCGGAAAGCGTCAGCCTTCCTGCCACAGTCTTCGTCAAGGCCCCCGCGCCGCTGATTGTACCTGTCACCACCGTGTTAGAAGTGCCACTCAGAGTGAGGGTGTATCCGCCATTATCGACATTCGCCACGGTCAACAGCCCGACGCCGTTCTGACTCCAAGTCTGACTCGCCGAAAGCAAAATCGCGGGATCGATCGTTAGAGCGCCCGCTCCCGTCGCCATAATAATTCCAGTGCCCCCAGTAGTGAGTGTGTATCCCCCCACATCCGTGAGTGTTGATGAGTTGGCTGAAGTCACATTCACTCCCATCACACTCATATTCACCCCGAGCGTCATTGCCGTCTGATTTGATGCAGACGCATTGGAAGCCGACAAAAAGACGTTATAGATGTTCGAGGGAGTCGTAGACGTGGGGCTGGCCCCCGCGCTGTCGGTTGCCCAATTTGCCGCCGACCACACTTTGGGCGAGCCCCCCGCGAGTCCGCCGATCCAGTACAAGTTGGCTTGACCGATGTTGAGCTGCACCGAACCCGACGTGATAGTCCACGTGTAGGGGTACGCGATTGCATTGGTCAAACTGTACGCCCCTACATTCAGAGAACTTCCGCCTCCCCCCTGAAGCAGGGTGTATGTCTGGCCCGCCGTCGGGGTGCCCGTGAGACTTAAGTTAAAACTGCCACCTCCCGAGAGAGTCGCCGCACCGCTGGCGACAATCTTGGAACCCCAGGTCAGGCCGATCGTCCCACCGCAGGCCAGACTCAGAGCACCCACACTAGCCGTACCTGCACCAACTCCACCCCCGAGATCTAATGTTGCCCCGCTACCAATTGTGATATTTTGAGTGCTCCCAAAATTATTGTATCCTGTAGTAACTGTATTAACTGTATTAAGATACAGCTCTGTACCGCCCATCGTCCGCCATACACCGCCATTGATAGTTAAAGAAATGACATTAATCATTGGGGCGGTCATCTCAACAACACCAGAACCTGTTTTGATCACTGAACCGTTTCCGTTGCCATCCCAGTAACCATTCAGATTCATGTTTCCAGATCCGGTCAAGGTTTGCTGGAAATTGTTCATCTGATAATAGGTGCCAAAGTCCGTTCTCAGAGTGCCATTCCCATTGTTCGTCCATGTCTGACTGTTCCGAAAGGCCAAGTTACCATTCAAAGTCAGGTTGTAGGATTGGCCCGCTGGAATCTGCAGCAAGTTGCTAGACATCAACAGCCACCTCTGGTAGCCCAAAATTTGAGTATCACCGCTAAACGTGAGCCCATCAAATATTTCGGAATCCGTAGCGAAATTATAGATTCCAGAAGCCGTCGGGATACTCTTTCCGGTCCCAAACGTGTAATACGTCTGCCCTTTCACTGGGTGCACAAACACCCAACTCCACATTAACAGCACCATCAACAGCAGCCCGCGTGCGCTAAGGCCTATAAGCCCACTGTCGCGGAGACGCGAATAAATGGCCGTCGTTTTCTCGAAGGGAACTGACTGCGCAGGGTGGTGCATGGTAGAGATAGGGGCACTCAGCTCTCTGAGTTTTACCCAGAAGGCCTGGCCCCCACTGCTCAAGGCAGCGTGGCATGTGCCAGTCAACAGCACCAACGCACCAACAAGGCAGAAAGATCACGAAGCAGGCAAAAAAACACTCGAAACGGGAAAAATTGTATTCGATTACGCGCTGAAAGTAGCGCGCGGATGGAGTAAATTTTGCCGCCTTTTGTCAGTCGCTTTTCCTTTATCGAATGCGGGGCAAAATCCCCGCCTTCATCCGGTCGCCGAGTTGACCATTGAGAGGCAACGCACCGTTGTGTGTTGCAACCTGTTTTCAAATAGTAAACTTCTTGCTCCTTAAATCCCAAGGTAGCAGCCCTACAATGGGGTCAGTGAGCCTATCTAAGGTCCGAAATCCAGAGCAGAGGCTAAGTGCTAAAAAAGTGATGACGGGTTGGATTAAAGCAAAATAAAACAGCTTACACGCGCGCTCGTCTTTATCATCACTCCCCCCTCAGCCGGGCGCTGGAGACAATAGCAGCACGCAATCATTTTAAGCGAATGCCGCACGGAGCCGCGCACTCTCGAGACGACTTACCAAAATCGGCTCACTTAATCCCTCCAAATAAAGTTCTGCGGTCTCTCTATTCACTGTCTTGACCGCACTGATACGCCCTTTATTAAGGATTAAACTCCGGCTTACGCGCTCAAATGTGCAAGCAGGCAGGTGACTTTCCCAATACGAAATTGATCGGTTTATCATCAGCGTCTTGCGGTTTGCTATAAAAATATGGCAATAAGCACCTTCGGATTTCACTGCTAAAATATCAGAAGCCTTTGCCATCAAGAGTGAGCCGTTGTCTTTGAACGCGATGATATCGAGCGGTTGATACGTTGACTGCTTTGGAAAAATCCGCTGTTTGTCCTCCATTTCCTTCAACGAATCTGCCGCTGCATGGGCGGTCGTTCTGGAGGCCTGCAGACGCTTAATGGAGGCATCCAGTCGCTCTTCCCGCAAGGGCTTTAGTAAGTAATCCAGCGCATTCGCCTCAAACGCGCGCACGGCATACTCGTCAAAAGCCGTCACAAAAATTACAGACGGCCTTGATTGCAGTCCGACCAGGTGCGGGAGTAATGAAAAGCCGCCTTCACGGGGCATTTGAATGTCGAGAAATATGACGTCTGGCTGAAGCTCGATGGAGAGCAGGGCCGCCTGCGAGACGCAGTCAGCCTCCCCGACAACCTCGATGTCTTCCAAATGCTTGTTTTCGAGCATTTCTTTCAAGAGCTTTCTGGCAAGACGCTCGTCGTCGACAACCAGAGCCTTCAATCGGTGAATCATGCGAGGTTTAGGCTTACGGGGGGCGGAATATTTACTGGCGCTCTCATTTCGACTTGCTGGCAGCTTAGCAAAGCCCCGTCTTAAAGTGAGGTTCCGAATTACCAGCACTCCCCAAGATGCCCCGTATTGAGTAGTTCGTGAAGTTTGGCTCAGTGCAGTTTCCAATGTTTTTCACGCTGCTGCACAGCCGTTTTTACGGAAGTTCGCAGCGAGGTAAACTGTCAATACTGCGCAGCGGCCAGCTTGCCCTTCCCGTCGCCCAAGCCCTCAACCGCCTGCCCCGGGTCGTGAGACCGTCCTTATTTGCGCGCGCAGTGGTTCTCCGGCCCCGACGGGGCCTGCGCTCCCTCTTTTTGGGGGGCCGGGGACGCCCCAAAAGCGTCGCTGTCGCCCGACTCACTTTCTTCGCCCCCTCCGGGAGCGAGAGCGCCCCTCTCGCTATGCAAAACTTTGGCAGCTTTGGGTGACAAGCCGCAGATTCCTCAGCACGAGCAGCGGAGTGGAACCCAGAAAAACATTTGCGAAAACCTGAGCAATCTGTGGATGACTACCCGCTATCCCAGACTGAGGTTGTGCAAGCGCAGGTCCCTCTTAACCTCCTCACAGGCTGTCTATTGCTCCGGAGGCTGCTCCGAGTGTTCAAGGCTGGGCATCCCGAGGGGCGCCGGCAGTCTCTCCTCTCCGCAGGTGGCCTCGCTCTCCAACCGCTGCCTGACCAGCATTGCGATTCTCTCCACCCCGGGGAGTCGCTCACTCGCCTCGTGCTCCCTGTACGCCGCCGCCAGTCGCCGCGTAAATTCCTCCTCCTCTGCAAGGCTCATCTCCGCGCCAAGTTGTTTGAATAGATCGTCATTCATAAGTAATACTCGCCTTGGTATTCCGGTGCCGAGGCAATCTCCCTCAACCGCTGCATCACCTTGTAGACGGTGTTGTCCACCACACCCCTTGAGACACCCAGTTCCTGGGCAACCCTGCCCGGCGGCATCTCGTGGAGTTTGACCATCTCAAATATCTGGAACTGCCTCATTGGGATCGTTTCCCGCAGATCCTCAATCAGCGTCGCAAGCAACGATTGCTGGAAGGTTCGTGCCTCCTCCGGGGTTTCCCGGGGAATGGCTTCCGGAATGCAAACTTCCGTATCGTCCAAAGAGAGGTGGTCCAATGGGCGTTGCTTGCGCAATAGATCCACCACCCTGGCGTTGGTCAGCACCCGCAGATAGGTACGCAGGCGTCCGCGGGTTGCATCATACTGGTTTCTTTTGAAAAACTCGGCGACCACCTGCGCCACGACGTCTTCGAGAATACCTTGTGGGGGCACGGACTCTCCCGTGTGGTGGCGGTATATTCCCGAGGCCATTGCGATCAAGGGCCCGTGATAGAGTTCCAAGAAGCGTTTCCATGACACCTGCCAGACCGCCTGCGTGTCTTCCTCGCGAAGCCTCAGAAGCAGACTTACCGGCGTTTCAGGTAATTGGTAGGCCATGGTATTTCATTGGTATTGCGCAGGATTTGAAGGAACAAAATCCGCATCGTCTCTTGTTCGCAGGAAGGGCACAAATCTCTCGGTGGCTCCCCCAGAAAGAGTGCCTCAGGGTTTTCCAAAGAACGTAAAATTCTGGGCTGGCCGGATGATTTCCCAGGACTCCGGGCGGATGTTTACAAGGTGTGTCGCATTCGTCAAAACCTTCATCCCCTGCTCCTTCCGGAATTCTGCATCCGTGTTCAGTTCTGACTCGAGCCTCCGGACCTTCTCCTCCAGAGGTTCACGGACGGGCAAACCGTACTTACTCCCAATGCGACTGGTCATGGAGCGAAGCTCCTCAAGCGCCTTGGCTCGGGCTGAGACGTCAAGCAAGGGAGGGAGCGCATTAAGTGCGCGCAGGAAGCGCTCCTTGATCTCTGCAAGCGGCTTGTACCGGGTGCCGGGCGGAAGGGTGTTTTCTGGGTCCAGTGCGTAAAGGTCGGCGGCGATTGCATCCATCTCCGCAGCAAATTTCTCCCGAGGGAATGTGGACCGCTGAAGAGACGCCGACAACGCAGCCTCAAATTCCTGAATTTCAATCCGGGCCGACTCCGACACTCCCCGCCCGCTGCCCGCTTCTGGGGCGGCCTGTTTATCCGCCGCTGAGGGACCTTTTCCTGCGGTACGCTCATTGTCCCGAAGTCGGTAGAACTTCGCCACTTGCTGAATGCCTTGGCGGCCGAGATGGGCCGCTTGGTACGCCAGAAACAACAGGCCAAAGCCTAGGATGCCGGCGGCGAGAACCGAAGACCGATTCCCTCGTCTGATGCCTTGGAAGAGCAGCGAAAGAAGGTCTTTGGCTGACGCCTTGCCCGCAGCAGAAGCATCCTCTTCGACAAGCGCCGCTCCATTCGTCAATGCCCTCGCAAACAAATTAAAATCCGCAAAGCGCTCCGCAGGACGCTCGTCGACCGCCCTCCGGATAGCCGCATGCATTTTCAACCATTCCTCCCGTTCTACGGCGGACAGTGAGCCCTCCCCTTGTGGTGGCCACCTAAAATTCGAACGCCCCATCTTGTCCGGTGGATTCCCAGTCAAAAGGGAGTAGAGCGTCATCGCCGCACCGTACATGTCCGGATGCCCACCACCTTCGATGAACCAACTCGGTGCGGAGAACCCAGGGGTACCCCTCCGTGTCAGTTGCTGTGCGTCTTCTCCAAGCAAGCTGATGTCGGATAGACACGGAGAGTTGTTCACAAACAGGATGTTGTCCGGCTTCACGTCCCTGTGCACCAAGCCCGCGTCGGAAAGCAACTGCAGCCCCTCCAGAATCGAAATCATCCATTCCTTGAGCTGCCTGCTTGAAAACCAACCAGGCTCGGCGGTCTGCCGGGCAAGGACAGTGGACAGTGTCTTAGGCTGCCAGCCCGCCTCGAGTGGAGAGCCCGGGGAAATCCCGTCGGCGAGGGGCATAACATAAAAAAGACCGCCGGGGAGCAGATTGGCGTGCTCCACCGGCATGAGGGACGGGGAGCGGAGTCTGCTCGCGGCATTCCGGTAGAGGCCGAGGGCATGAAACTCCTTGTCCAGGCATCCTAATCGGCTCGAGGGGATGAACTTTAAGGCGCGCAGATCTCCGAGCGCCTCTGACCGGCAGACCCAGATCTCACCAAAGCCTCCGGAACCAACCTGACGGAGAATGAGGTAGCCATCAAAAGACTGGTCGGGAGAAAGCACGGCCGTTGCATACAGGTTCCGCAGCGGCGTGCCAAGAGTCCCCCGCCATCTGGAGGGAGCCACTGCTGTTGGCCCCCGACGTCGGTTGAGCGAATCGCACAGAGCAGCAAGAGGGGCAGGCGGCAGAGCGACACCCTTTTTTACCGGGATTTGGAGAGATTTCGAGGAACCCAGCGAACAGGGCGGGTACATGAAACCCTCACCCATCCCTTTGAAATCCCTAATCCGTATCCTTCTGCTCCTAACGCCTATGATATCCCCCTGCGGTGCGGCACATGGACAAAGCTCACCGGCGCCGGCGCCAGCAGGGATTGTGATGCAGCGCGGCTGGGATTCATCCGTTCAGGAAGGTGATCTCACCGTGGAGGAGCTCAACGATGAACTGTCGCGGTTCGGGAGAGCAGCGCTGAACACAGGCCCAGCTCCAGACCTCGATATTTATCATGGCGTCAAATACCTCATGCCACTGCGGCAGGCCATTAAGGTGCTGCGGATTACGTCACATGTCAGCGCCAAACAAATGGTGATTTGCCCAGGACTCCCCTACCGCACCCTTGTTGCCTACAGCTTCAACTACCTTGAGGAAACCGGTTTTAATGAAATACACATCGTTGCCGACAAGGCCGACCAAGTAGTCGCCATCCAGCTCTATGCTGCACAGGGAAAAGACGTTCCAGAAAGGGATTTGCCAAAAAACCGGAAATTTAGAGTGTACGACTTCATTAATAGTCGTGCCAAAGCTCTCACCACAGCCGAGGTGGGACACCGTACCAGAGGCCGGAACGTCATCCAACTCGACAGTGATTTTAGAGATCCGACCGGAAAAGTGTATCGGCTTACCCGCCTCTTCCTCCCCAAACCACTGGTTGAATTGACCCTCTTTCGCATCGAGAAAATCAAGTCCAGGGCCAGCGGGAATTAAGCTGACAGCCTGTCAACCGAGAGCATCCGTCTCGCCAATGGCGGGACTGCCTAAAAAACGGTCCCGCCATCGCCGGTAGCGTGAAACGCTTTATATCGGGGGGACAAGTTCATTGGCCAGAGTTGCGGTCCATACCCGGGAAGACTTCACCTCTGTAATCTCAATCTGGCCCTCCTCCGCCGTGGCATAAAAAACTCCAACTCAATGGGAGTGCTTTCCCCATCGCGCAGCAGGGTTATCGCCAACTTCCGGGCGCTTTTGTCCAGGTCCGCCACTCTCGGGCTCCCGACCTTGTCCAGATTGTATTGGCGCAAAATTCAGTGAACGAGGGGCTTGAAAAGGATGTTGGTCAGACATGACTCGGGAGGAGGGCTTTAGAAAAGCTGGAACAGCTTGCCTGCGCAAAGTGCAATGAAAGTCATCCACGTCAGGCAATTTTCTGCCCTCCGCCAAACTACTCTTCGGCGGTGAATCTTGTGAGTCACGGGCAACCTTCCTCTGGGTCATTGGCTTCTGGATGCGGAGGATGGCTTGGGTAATCAGACCAAACCGGACGCCCGGCTTTAAGCGCGCCCTTCCGGCAGCTTCGGGTTCCTGCCTATTCCCGAGATGAAACAGCGAAGGCATGCTGCAAGGTGGACGAGTCGTCCGATTCAAAAACCAGCTCACAGTCCGCGGTTAAATGGGCCTCGCGAAACATCATCTTCTCCTCCTTGAAGCGGACTTCCCTCATCGCGTTTTTCGGCCTGTAGATAAACTTGTGGATTTCAGTCCACTCCTTGTCTGCCACGAAAATGCCGCAGATGGACCCGATCCCTTCTTCGAAAGCCTGATTGTCGAATTTCAGCGTCTCGTTGTTTGAAATCCGCAGGCACCGGTAGGTCCAAACCGCCTTGGTTGCGGCGTCAAAGTGCAATGCGACCGTGACTCCCTGTGGAAGGTTGTCCTCCTTCATCTTCTTGTTGAAGACCAGCAAGCCCGACTCGTCAGCGATCTGTTTGAAGCCGCAATTTTTGAGGGAGTCGACCACCATGGACGCCGTGACCCACGGAATTTCGCTGCCAAGGGCAAAGGGCGACTTTTGGGAACCGGCTGCGGCCTTGTCGCCCGAAATCGTTTCACGCGCCAAATACCCTCCGAAGGTGAGCAGCGGTAGGGAAAGAAGGGCTGCCCTGCGTGTCAGACGCCTCCGGCCGGTCGTGTCTTTTTCCAAACCCAAAGGGGGATCTGACGGCGAGGTATCGTCCGGTGATTCCGCTGGATCGGAATCTGAAACCGCATCCCCTTCGCGTTGATTCAGTCGCCTCGCGAAGGTGCTGAAATCTATGAAGCGCTCGGCAGGCCGGTCGTCAATTGCGCGGCGGATCACTCGGTGGCAGCGCAGCCATTCCAGTCTTTCAACTGGAGAAAACGATGCCTCGCCTTGGGGTGGCCAACGAAAGGCCGCCCGTCCCATTTTGTCGGGGGCGTTGCCGGTCAACATCGTGTAGAACGTTGTGGCTGCGCCATACATGTCGGGATGCCCACCGCTCTCGACAAACCAGCTCGGGGCGGAAAATCCCGGCGTGCCCCTGCGCGTGAGCTGCTGCGCGTCCTCCCCAAGGAGGCTGATGTCAGAAAGACACGGAAAGCCGTTCAAGAACAGCATGTTGTCCGGCTTGACGTCCCGGTGCACCAGGCCCGCATCAGAAAGCAATTGCAGCCCCGTTAGGATCGGATTAATCCAGTCCTTCATCTGCCGGCTCGAAAACCATACGGCCTCCATTTTTTGTTGGGCGATCACCGCCGCAAGCGTTTTGGGCTGCCATTCCGGCGAGGAGGGCGGCACCTGGTTCAGTCCATCAGCCAGAGGCATGATGTAGAACAGTCCGTAGGCGAGCAGACTGGCGTGCTCGATCGGCATCAAGGCCGGTGACTGGAGCCGGCCTGCGGCGTTCCGATAAAGACCAAGGGCGTGGTACTCCTTGTCGAGCCGGCCATCGTTAGCCGCGGGAATAAACTTCAAGGCGCGCAGTTCCCCAGGCACCTCTGTTTCGCAAATCCAAATCTCGCCAAATCCCCCCGAGCCGATCCGGCGAAGGATCCGGTAACCTTCAAGGAATTGGCCGGGATGAAGCACGTTTCCTTCCTACAGGCTGGATCGCAGGCTGCCAAGGCCCGGTTGCATGCGGCGGTTTATTGCATCCACATCAATCCCGCTAGGAAGGAAAAGGAAGGGCCTCGGCGAGAGATTTCAGCCGGGGCGGCGAACAAGGGGAGAAGCGTTAAAAACCAAGGTTCCTCGCTTTTTTCGGCGGGGACCTTTTTACTCCGGAGAGAGGGGGCAGGCATCCACAGACGACTCATACCAAGTCTTTATGTTTTCTGGAGTATTAGGTTTTCAACAAATCGTTTGCTTGAGAGTGCAACCATGGTCGACCAACCAAGGAGAGCACTGCCGTTGCGTCTTCCCAAAAACGGCGCAAGGCTGGCTCCATGGCCTTTCGCAATTTTCCAACACTGCTAAACAATCCGTTCGCCACGCCCTCACTATCCTTGA
>CAMCIN010000116.1 GCA_945874745.1 Akkermansia muciniphila
TGGCTTACAGGCACACAGAGGGCGTTTGGTACGCAGCGGGTGATTGGTGGCAGATCCTGCTCGGGCCGCAGCCTGCTCCCGGGCAAATCGCCGGGCCGCTCCTTTTTCAGCCCACAGTGCAGCAGTCGGAGTTCTGCAACTGGGTGGAAAAGGCGCAGGAATACATCCGCTCTGGAGACATTTACCAGGTGAACCTGAGCCATTGCGTGGAGGCGGCATGGCCTGGCGGAGAGCCTTGGGCCTTTTATGAGGCCCTCAGGCACTACTCCCCAGCCCCCTACGGCGCCTTCTTAAGGCAGCAGGGGCGCACGGTGCTCAGCAGCTCCCCGGAACTTTTTCTCAAGTTTGCAGGCCCCAGCGTCCGCACCCGCCCAATCAAGGGCACCCGCCCGCGCCGCGCCGAACCCGATGCGGACGCACACAGCGCCTTTGAGCTGCTCACCTCTCCCAAGGAGATTGCGGAACTGGTCATGATCACGGATTTGGAGCGTAACGATCTGGGCCAGTTCTGTGAATGGGGAAGTGTCAAAGTAAGCGAGCTCCTGAAATTGGAACGCTTCGAACAGGTCTTCCACCTCATCTCCACCGTCGAAGGGCGCCTCCGCCCTGGGATTGACCAGGTGACGGCCCTGCACCTTTGTTTTCCAGGGGGCTCCATCACGGGGGCGCCTAAAAAGCGCGCGAGGGAGGTCATCGCGGAACTGGAACCGGTCGACAGGGGCCTCTACACCGGCGCGGCGGGGTGGTTTGGGGCGAGCGGCGACAGCGCGTTTAACATACTCATCCGCACCGTCTTGCTTGAAGAAGGCCGGGCCCACTTCCATGTGGGGGCCGGCGTGGTGGCTGACTCTGTCCCGGAACGGGAATGGCAGGAAACCTGGGACAAGGCCTCGGGCATCCTGCTTGCGGCCGACCGAGTCGCCACTTCCTTACCTAAGCAAAGTCCTTTGCCAGGATCGTGCGTTGCGTAACCCTAGGAGCGGTGCTATCTTAAAATTCGCGACATATGAACACTCTTGCGCTTCTCCCCAACCTCGCCGGCCCAGACATGATCATCATCTTTGTGATTGTTCTCATCATGTTTGGGGCAAAGAAACTGCCGGAGTTCGCCAAGGGCCTGGGGCAGGCCGTTCGCGAGTTCAGCAAGGCAAAGGAAAACGTCAACCAGGAGCTGCACAACGCTTCTCATGTGGTCGAAAACAGCCTCTACCACCCCCCAATTGAAACGCAGGCTCTCCCAACCGCGGCCTCCACGGCTTCCGTCGACCTCAGCAAACCCGCGGATGCAGTCGTCACCGCTGCGCCCGTTCACCCCGCCCCCGTTCACGCTGTCGAGGCCGGCGCCACCCCTGCTCCAGCCCAGGCTGTCCCTTCCTCGACGCCAATTCCGGAAGCGCTCAAGCCTCACGTTTAGAGAAGAGGCGCCCCAGAGCGCCTGAATCGGCAAAAAAAGCCGCCGAACGCCATCCGCAGATGCGGGTTACTTCGAATCTCCTCCTTCACAAAGGCCCGGTTTGCTTGCGCGACCGGGCCTTTTGCTTTCCGGTCCTTTCGTGAGAAGGAGAAAGTCAGGGAGCCGCCCTTTTTTGAGCTCCCCCCTCGGGCGACCGCCGATCCGGATGGGAAATGAACCTCCTTCCTTGGCTTTCCGCTGTCCTCCTCCTTCTCCTCTCGCTCGCTGGCCTCCCCGCACGGGCGGCTGATTCTTATTCAGAAATCACCTTTGGGGCTTACAACCTCGAGAACTACACCCTCTCGGGCTCCGAACGCACCCGCCCCAAATCCCAACCGGCTCGAGATGCCATTTCCAAGGTGGTGGCCGGCGTGCGCCCGGACATCCTGGGCGTCTGCGAAATAGGCGAGGAAGCGGCTCTCGCAGACCTGAAGCAACGCCTGGCTGACCTGGGGCTCGACTTTCCTTATCGGGAGTATGTTCCCGGTCCGGACCCTGACAGGCGCCTCGCCCTGCTAAGCCGCTTTCCCATCGTCCGCAGAAAATCCCTTTCTAAAATCCCCTTCGAGCTAAACGGTCGGCCGGAACTTGTCAGGCGCGGCTTCCTTGATGTTTCGATCCAAGTCAATCCCGGCTACACCCTGCGCCTGGTTGGGGTCCATCTCAAAAGCAAGCTGCCCTCGCCTGCGGGGGAAGACCTGATCCGCCGCTGCGAGGCTGACCAACTGCGTTTGCTTGTGGAGCGGATTTTAAGCGAGGAGCCACGCGCAAACCTGCTGGTCTACGGCGACCTCAACGACACGCGGGAGCAGCCCGCCATCCGCCAGGCGCTCGGCCCTTGGGGAGGGGCCTTCAGCCTCCAAGACCTCGCCGCAGAAGACCCCCAGGGACAGCGCTGGACACACTACAGGCAGTTTACCGGGGTCTACTCGCGCATTGACTACCTGCTGGTCAACCGTGCGCTCAGACCTGAAATCTCCGGCTCCGCCCAGATCAGCGGGGCGCCCGAATGGAAACGCGCCAGCGACCACCGGCTCGTCTACACCCGGATCCTCCCCCAAGACCGTTGACCCAGCCTCCGGCACATCCTCCGCCCTATCCGCCCGGGAGCGCCACGCCGAATCCATCGGCGCACGCGCACGGGCCGTCTAAACCCCGGACAACGCCTCGGTGGAGTCCCCGATCCGGTCCACCGGCAACCCCATCTTCTGTAACAGCCCGAGGTAGAGGTTAGTCATGGGCGCGGGCTGGGAGAGGGCAAGATGCTGGCCCACCTGCAGGGCCCCGCCGCCGCGCCCCGCCACGATCGCTGGCAAATTGTTGTGCGAATGTTTGTTGGCATCTGAGAGACCGCCGCAATAGACCACCATCGAGTTGTCCAAAACAGACGCTCCGTTTGGCTCCCGCATTTCACGGAGCCTTTGCAGAAAATACGCGAACTGTTCCGTATAAAAGCGGTCGATCAGCGCCAGTTGCTCTATTTTTTTTGCATCTTCCTGATGATGCGAAAGCTCGTGGTGTCCGGAGGTCACGCCAATTTCGGGGAAGTTGCGGTTGCTCCCGTCGTGGGCCATCAGCAAAGTCCCAACCCGGGTCGAATCGGTCTGGAAAGCGAGCGCCAGCATGTCGAACATCAGGCGCAGGTGCTCTTTGTAGCCCGCCGGTATCCCGGTGGGTGCCGGACCCGCCGGCGCTTTGGGCAGGCCAAAACGTTCCGCAAGCTGTATGCGCTTTTCAATTTCACGCACCCCCGTGAGGTACTCATCCAGTTTGCGCTGGTCGTTCCGGCCAAGCTGCTTTTCCAGGGCCAGAGCGTCCTGCCGCACAAAGTCCAGCAGCGACCGTTCACGCGCCTTGTGCCGCTCCACCGCCCCCTCCGAGTTTTCAGCTGCCCCCTTGCCGAAAAGCCGCTCAAACACCTGCCGAGGGTTGGATTCAGGCGCCACAGGCTGCGTTTCAGAACGCCAGGAAAGATTGAACTGGTAGGCGCAGGAATAGCCGGAATCACAGCTGCCCGACTGCCGCACCGCGTCACAGGAAAGTTCCAGGGAGGAAAAGCGCGTGCGTCCCTCCAGGTGGCGCGCTGCCACCTGGTCGGCTGAAACCCCGGCGCGAATGTCCGTGCCCGCCGTCTTTTTAGGCCGCGCCCCCGTCAGAATCGTGGCGGTCGCGCGGGCGTGGTCCCCTCCCCCATCCGCCCCCGCCCAGCCATGTTGGTGCTCCAGTCCCGAAACCACCTGCAGCTCCGAACGGAATTCGGCCAGTGGCTGCATGGTGTCGTTGAGCTGAAAATCTCGCCCCTGCCCCAGGGGAGTCCACCGGTTCATGATCGCGCCGTTGGGCGCGTACACGAAGGCCAGCCGCAGGGGACTGCCGTCTGGCGCCAGCCCCACCCCCGGCGCCGCTGCTCCCCTCACCAGCGACTCAAAGGCCGGCAAACCCAGCAAGAAACCCGCACTTTGAAGGAACCTGCGGCGGGAAAAAGTTGCGGTGCTCATGAATTTCGCTAGTTGGTCTCAACTGTCATTAGAGATAACCTCCGGGGGCCTCCCAAAATTAGCGCACCTCGGCGGTACCCCTGCGCTTTTGAAACGGTGCACTTTCGACCACGGCCTGCAACAGCGCGCTGAGTTTTCCGCCCTGCGCCTCCATCGTCGCGACCAGTTTCCGCACATTGGGAATGTCCGAGGCCTCCAGTCCCCGACCGATCGCGTAGGTCAGCAGCTTTTCAGACAGGCACCGGTAAAAATCATGCTTACGGGTCGTCCCAAATAACTGAATCAGCTCCTCTGCATTGTTAAACTTTTCGCCCGTCACAAGCTGCCCCGCCGTGTCAATGGGAGCGCCCTCCCCTTCGGAGCGATGCTGGCCGATCGCGTTGAAATCTTCCAGAGCGAGTCCAATCGGATCCATCCGCGCATGGCAGGAGGCGCAAAGGGCGTCAGCGCGGTGCAATTCCATGAGCTGCCGCATGCTCTTTTTACCGGCCTTGCCACCGCCCTCCAGCGGAGGAATGTTTGGCGGCGGAGGGGGGGCCGGTGCTCCCAGCAGGTTTTCGAGGACAAACTTCCCCCGCTTGACCGGCGAGGTGCGCGTCGGATTGGAAGTCACCACCAGAAACGTGCCCTGCCCCAGCAAACCCCGCCGGTGCGTGCCCTCCGGAAAATCCACCCTCTCAAAATCCGTCCCCTTGACCCCCCGGATTCCATAAAAAGCGGCCAGCGTTTGATTCAAGAAACCGTAATTTGCCGTGAATAACTCCTCCGCAGGGAGCTTGTTTCGAAGCACATGCTGAAACAGCCGCTCCGTTTCCTCGCGCATCGCGGAGCGCAATTTCGAAGAGAAAATCTTGTCTCCGTCTTCCTGTTTTCGCAGCCCCAGAACCACACGCGCCTGAATCGGCACCGTCTCCACATCGCGGCTCTGCAGCCACTGGCCCACAAAATTGCGCACAAACCGGTTGCTGCGAGAATCCTGTAGCAACCGTTCCACCTGCGGTTGCAACTGCGCCCGAAGCTGCCCCTTGCCGGCAAGTGCCAGCAGCTCGGGATCAGGCGTGGAGCTCCACAAAAAATAAGACAGCCGCGAGGCCAGGGAGTACTCGTCGAGCGGCACCGTGCGCCCCGGATTGTTGGGTTCCGGCTGGAGCTCCGCCCGGAAGATGAAGCGGGGGGAGGCCAGCAAGGCCACCATTGCCCGCTTGACTCCGCTTGGAAAGGAGCCTTCGGCTGCAGCCATCACGCAAAGCCGATCCAGAGTCGGCTCATCGACCGGTCGACGCAGCGCCCGATCCGCAAAGGAACGGATCGTACCCCGCAGGTAAACCTGCAGCGCCGCGGCATCCTCCGGCGGCGGCCCCTCGGGGAAAATCGCCCTGCGGCTGCCTTTCTCCGGATTGAAGGCCAGGTCGACGATCATCTGGGCGGCCTCTAAATACTTCTCCATGTGAATCGGAGACAGGTTGAGCACGTCGCCGATGGTATCGAACCCGTAGCCCGTGTCATCGGGGGGGAAATGCTCCTGCACCGCAAAATCGACCCCCGTCAGATCACGCACCGTGTTGCGATACTCCTCCCGGTTGAGCCTCCTCACTGTGACCCGACCTGGGTCCGGCTTAGAAGGGTCCAGGCCGAGTGCGCCGCGCTCAATCCAGTCCTGCAACAGCGCGCGCTGCTGCGGGGTGGGCTGGGGCTTGTCGGAGGGCGGCATCAGGTGTGCGTCCAGGTTGCTCCAGACGGAGTGCCACGCCTTGCGATCTGCAGGCTTCTCCCCGCCAAGTTTATCCAACGCAATCCCCCCCTTTTTCGACCCGTCGCCATGGCAGTCGAAACAAAACTCCTGAAGTAAGGGCAGCGCCTGGCGTTCAATCTCCACAACTCCGCTGCCTTGGGTGGAAAAAACACCCAAAACAAGCCCAATCAAGGCGGCGCGCATCTGTCTCGAGAGGTGGAAGCACATTTAAACAGATAACCAAATTCTTATCAGATCCTTAACATCTTGGAATGTCACGCTTCGCTGTGACCTAACCTGCCCGCCCTCGACCACTTTCAGTGTTGATTTCAAAAGGCGCTTCCGTCTGATTCTGGGGTTTTAGAAGTTGTTTGAAAGCAGAATTCTGGCATTCTAAAGGGACAATGCTCCACGTGCCTTCGCTTTCACAAAAAATGCGCCTGCTAAGGTTACGACATCCCCTGACTGCAAATGACTAAAGCCTTGGATATTGGCTGCGGAAGCAACCCTAAAAACACCTTCAACGCAGATAAACTCTTCGGGGTTGATGTCCGCGAAGACGTCGGAGCGAATATTTACAGGGCGGACCTCGTCCTCGAGCCGATCCCGTTCGAAGACGAATTCTTTGAATACGTCACGGCGCACGACTTCATCGAACATGTGCCAAGGGTTATTTACGTACCACACAGAAGGAACGCCTTTGTGGAACTCATGAATGAGGTTTGGAGGGTGTTAAAGACCGGAGGCCTGTTTCTCTCATTCACGCCGGCATTTCCTCATGCACCCGCCTTCCGTGACCCCACCCATGTGAACATCATCACGGATGAAACATTCTCACTTTACTTCGATCAGGTCAACCGTTGGGCGACGATGTACGGGTTTGTCGGTAGTTTTGAAATTGTCAGCCAAGAATGGCGGGGACCGCACCTGTTGTCCATCCTCCGCAAGGTGAGGATTTAATCTCCTCCGCCACATTGCCCGGAAAGAGTTGTCCGAAAGAAGTCGCTGAAGCTCTGATGTGGAAGGTTACCTGAATCATCCAACCTGGCCGTGACGGAGCACTGATAGGTTGAGTTGAGGTTTGCTCACATATAAAACCTCAATCCGTAATGCAAGGCCTCCACCGCTCCAGATGCCCGGTCCAAGAAGGCTGTAGCGCACCAACCTCTTTCCCGCTCTGCTTCGGACCCGCGGAGCTTAGTTTACAAAAACTCTCCCCTTCTTTTTTACAATGGACCGCTCCATCTCCTCGACTTTCCAAAGCGTATCGAACCCCTCATTTCCGCCTGACCACGCGAAAAGTCTAAATGCCCACGGCCAGCAAGAGGCTTTATTCCACCTTGCCCGCCACCAAAGCGCCCGAGCAGAGCAACTACGTACATACTTTCGAAAAAAGAACGTCAGCAAGCTCTTCGTTGGAGCAAACATCAACGGATTCGACATGCAATCCCCCGGCTGGGATGTCACTACAGTTGACGCAGAGTTTTTTTTGAGCTGCAACGGCAGTGCCGATGAAAGAACAAGGGAAGACCTTGAAGGCGCCATCGTCCTTCTCAATAACAACGATATGGCACGCCTTGGCCACGGGCCGGTTTGGAGCGACTTCCAGTCCCTCCACGACAAGACTCTCTTCATTCTCTGGGACTGGGACAATCACCACTGGCTCGAACACAGCGTATTTTGCGCCGCCCACTGCGACTTGTACGTCCCGGCACACCAAGAAAATCTTTACCTGCTCAGCCGCTACAATTGGGCGATTGCAGGTCCTGTTCCCACAGCATCGGTGCAGTGGTCCCGCCGTTTTTTAACAGAAAACACTGCGCTCTTGCTGAGCGGAGCTCGCTCGAACTCACCCCTCGGAAGGCACGTTCCCTACGCCAACTTCACCTTTAGAAACAGCGTAGTCCAAACCCTTTCAGGCCAATACCCCTCAATCGGCTTTTCCACACAAAACTTTCACTTCAGAACACCCTCCGACAGGCTGCAGGAGTGGGCATCCCACAAACTTCACTGGATCATGCCGGTGCTGAACGATATTCCTATCCGAATTTTCGACGCTCTCATTACAGGAGGCATCCCCATCGTGCCTGCGTCACTCCAATCACTTACCCCCATCAGCAGCCTACCGCGCGAGCACGTCTTGTTTTTTTCTCCAGAGGCGGTTCTCCATCCAGAGGCACTGGTCACAGAGGCAGTGGCTCGTTTTGATCGTGGAGGCCCCGATCAACTCCTTGCCAGACACCGCTATGCACTCGACTGGCATCATGGAACTGCACGCATAGCCGAGATTTTAAAGCACGCGGAAGACAGGTTTGGGTTCATAAGACCAAACCCGTGAGTCAGACCCCTTACCGGACATCGAAGCGCGATTAAATATTCGCTGGCCGATTGCTTCCACTGCGAGGGGAGGTTCTTTTGAGCACTTCGAGGATGTACCGCGCGCCTGCCCACGGTTGTGTCGTCGAGCCAAGGGTATGCGCCCAGCCAAGTACACCCTCCCCGGCGTGTCGGGCGTCTGACATTCTGACCGGGTGATCCGGTTCCTTTTCCACAGGCCAAGCCCAGGGCACCACAACCTGCCCCTCTCACCTTCCAAACAATTACGCCAATGCGGGCCTGTGGGACTGCCGAAAACTATCTGACTTTAAGTTCCTAAAACCGTAAGATTCAGACGGGTGCGAGGGCCGGCGTGGAAACGGATGGATCCTGCCGATTTAAAAGTGGAGGGCAGCCGGAGGACGGGGCGGGCATTTTCGCGCGCCGCCCCACTTTGATGGATGCCCCCAGGCGTGCCCGCTTCGGCAGGGGGCCTCGATAACTCTCTCCCTCAATAACAAAAGTTTCTGCATGGTGCACCAGCCGGCCCAGCAACATTGAGGCCAGCGTCGCATCCTAGGCGAAGAGCCTTGGCTACTGCCGCAGGCGATGCAGCTGAAGAGTTTTCGTAGTGCCACTTATACGGTCTCCTAAATAATCACTTGCGCAACAAAATCAAATGCTTGTTCGGTTGAAAAAACCGCCTGGTGAGACCTGCCGCTGCACTTTGATGTTAGCACCCGAGTTCGTAGGAGAATTACTGGAAAACCTAAATGCGGGTGCTTATTTTCAAGGTGCTTTACCTAGTACAATACCGTGAGCTAGAGTTAACTTGCTGAGCGCCCCACCCCGTACTAGCGCCACCTAGGCCACAAGATTGCCCCCGCGAAAATAGGCCGTCCAAAAATCCACACGGGCTAACGCAGTAAGAAAACTAACAGGTCAAACAACACAAACATCCCCACAGTGACTACCTCTCTTGTAGCATAATGAAACTGCTCGTAAGTTCATTCATCCGACACTGAGCGGTCGCACTATAGCATCTCATTTCTAATGAGATGCTCCCGAGTGTGTAGCCTCGACAAAGGAAAATCAGAAAATGGAAAACTTAATTTACACATGCGCCGCTTACTCGCCGGAATATGCGCAAATCCTCAGACCCTTCCTGACGAGCTTGGCAAAATTTAATCCAGCACCAGGACGGAATTTTGATATGATGGTGTTCTGTGACGAGTCCACTTTCGACACGGTATCTGAGATCTGTCTAGCGGGAGCAATTTCGGGGGTCAAACTCGCAAAGTTTCCATCAGCAACAACGCCCCAAGCCGCCTCCGCTTTCAAGTTGGCGATCTTTAGCGTGTTAAAGATGAGCAACCCCTACAAAAAATGCATTTATATAGACCTTGATTCGCTGGTCCTCACTGATATCGGAGCAGTCTTCAGGCAACCCTTTGCTGCCGGGATACTTTATGTTTGGCCGGAGAGCAAAAAAAATGAAGATCACCTTCATCCATATTGGTCTCCAAGAAACCCTGATGGAGGCGCGCGCTATTCTTCCGCCACATTAGACGCGTTTCGCAGAGAGGGGGTGTATCCATTCAACGCAGGAATTTTTGCCTTCAAGTCATGCGCAGAAATGGAATCTTTGTTCGCAGAGTGCCTGCTGGATGTTTTCGAAAACGCGCCCCATCATTTTTATGAACAGAGCGCGATGAACTTTCTATTTAATTCTAAGAGAAAGATCAGCTATGATCTTTTTAATGATTTAAATTACGCCAGCGACGATGAGCTTTCTCAGTGTTCAGGGCAATATTTTGTACCAAATAAAATAATACATTTCAAGGGAAGCCCAGGTTCAACAGAGTCGAAACTGGAACGCATTCTAAAGACTTCCGCTAGTTTTTTTGGAACTCAAATAATATTCGAGACTCGTGAAAAGATGCTTGCAAGCTTAGTAAAAAAGGGCGCAAAAATTGGCGAAATCGGCGTCTTTAAGGGAGACTTTTCAAGTTTTTTGCTTACCCTTTCACCGTTAGAGCTATGGTTAATTGATCCTTTTGGAGGAAACGAATTGGTTTCCGGTGATTCTGATGGGAATCATGTCAAAACCTTTTCTTCGGAGGAGCTGATGGATTATGTCAAAGATCGGTTTGAGGGCGACAAAAGGGTTTCCTTGGTGAGAGACCGATCCTCCGCCGCGCTTCAACTTTTTCCAGACTCTTACTTTGACTGCATTTATATTGACGGAGATCATTCTTACGAGGGCACGCTGTCTGACCTTCGCGATGCTTTCAGAAAAGTAAGAAGCGGAGGTATCATCGCGGGGCACGATCTCCATATGAATTCCAGCAAGACGAGCGCAATCTACGACTTTGGAGTAAATAGAGCAGTTGAAGATTTCTGTACCGAAACAGGGCTCTCTATTGATTGCAAAGCGATGGATGGGTGTGTCTCATTCGCGATCACCCTTCTAAAATAGTTTTCCAGGCACCCAGCTCTGAGTTTTGGTTTTATTTCATTTTGGGCGCCCGCTGACACGGAAATCTGCCTATAACACATCTGCCATTTTTCATTAATTTTTCGATTTTAAATAATTGCAAGTGAATCCCTCGATGAAAACACACCTCCATTCGATTGATGATATAGAGCGAGATAATAATTTTATTGCAATATGGGAAAGGGTGAAGGGTTTTACAATGACATCAATTGAGAGGGCTTACTCTCTTTACACATCCGTTAAATACCTCAACAGGAGAAGGGTTCCGGGCGCGTTCGTCGAATGCGGAGTGTGGAGGGGAGGTAGCGCCATGGCCATTCTTCTTTCAAATCTCTCTGAAGGAATCACTGACCGGTCCTTGTACCTGTATGATACCTTCGACGGAATGACACCCGCGACAGAAGTTGACGTAAGTGTTACGGGAGTCCATGGGGGGCATTATCTCGAAGGAACCCAAAAGTCAAAAAATGATGTGATTTGGGCGTTTGCTCCTTTGGAAGACGTCAAAAAGAACGTCCGTTCCACACATTACCCTGAAGGCAAAGTCTTTTATATCCAAGGTCCTGTTGAAGTTACGTTGCGGCAAGCCGAGAATACACCGTCCTTAATTGCTTTGTTACGGCTAGATACGGACTGGTACGAATCAACTAAGTTTGAATTGGAGGTATTGTATGACAGGGTCGCCCCAGGGGGATGTATCATCATTGATGACTATGGTCACTGGGAAGGCGCAAAAAAGGCGGTTGATGAATTCTTTGCTGACAAGCCTGTTCTTATGCATAGGATTGATTACACAGGAAGATTAATTATTTTGGGCATGTAAACGTTTTCTGTAAAGATCCACATGAGGTAGAGACGCTCTGCACTGGCAGTCGATGGTGCGTAGCGGAGTCGACTGCCAGTGTGTCGGCGCGCAAACCTTCCCCGGTTACTCAATGTTGCGGGCGGCCGTCTCATTTATTGTGTATGTCTGGACGCCCTCTTGATGCGGTCCCTTCCGGACCAAAAGCTTGTATTCGTTCGCGTACAGTAAGCGGTACGCCAAGCACCTCTGGCGGGCGCAGTAGAATTGTCAGACAGGTGTCTGTACGACATTTCTAGATTCAGCGGGCGACGGGGTTTAAAGGTGGACACGGCTGGGCGGGTGCGTGTTTCGCGTGAGCGCCGAGAGCAACTGCTTCGGGAGTTTGCGACCAGTGGCATTTCGGCCAGACGGTTTGCCCAACTCGCGGGCGTCAACCCGGTCACTTTTTATTCCTGGCTTCAAAAGCAACGGGCCCTCGGAACTGAAACTCCCGTTCGGAGTGCGGGAAATCCCGTGTCCTTCATGGAGGCGGTCTTGGGGTGTCCGCCGGCAGTGCAGTCGTGTTCGGAGGCACCGCTGGTGGTGCATTTGTGTGGGGGTTCCCGAGCCGAGGTCGCCAGCAGGCGGGGCGTTCCGCTACTGGCTCAGTTGCTCGTTGAGCTTTCCCTCAGCAAAGCCGGCTCGCTCACCCATGCTTAACTTCACCGGCAGCCTGCGTGTTTTTTTGGGAGTAGAACCGGTTGATTTGCGCAAGAGCTTTAGCGGCCTTCTTGCGCTGGTCATGAATCGGCTCAAGGAGGATCCGTTGCAGGGGGCGCTGTTTGTGTTTTCAAACCGCTCCCGCTCCCGGTTGAAAATGCTCTACTGGGATGGCACCGGCCTGTGGGTGTTGGTCAAGCGGTTGGAAAAGGGCACTTTTGCGTGGCCCGCGCCGGCGGAAGCCGCGGCGGTAAAGCTGCAGCTCACTCCGGAGGCGCTGTATCTTTTGACGACCGGAGTGGACATGCGGGGGGCGCGTTTTCGGGCTTGGTACGAGCGGTGAAATTTTTTGATGAAACCGCTAAGAGAGTTCCGTTTGGTGAATGGTACTGCGCGGAATGTCCTCGCAACCACCCACCAAGGAAGAACTCGAAACGCGGCTTGGCACCGCGCTTGCGGAGGTGGACGGACTACGCGAGCAACTGGGTGGCGCGCAGGTTGAGATCGGGCTGTTGCGCGCGAAACTCGACGCGTTGGTGCGGCGTATTTTTGGGAAAAAGAGCGAACAACTCAACGACGCCCAGTTGCAACTTTTGCTGCAGGAGCAGACAGCACCGGGCCCGGCGCTGGGAAAAGAATCCGGCCTCCTGGCGTTTGATACCAAGTCTTTACGTTTTCTGGAGTATTAGGTTTTCAACAAATCGTTTGATCGAGAGTGCAACCATGGTCGACCAACCAAGGAGAGCACTGCCGTTGCGTCTTCCCAAAAACGGCGCAAGGCTGGCTCCATGGCCTTTCGCAATTTTCCAACACTGCTAAACAATCCGTTCGCCACGCCCTCACTATCCTTGATCACATCC